>NZ_CP108601.1:0-502400 GCF_045039825.1 Streptomyces sp. NBC_01176
GCGCGGTCGCCAGAGCTGGCAGTAAGGGGAGATGCATCACGCGCGGGCCTGTGTAGCGACTGGGAATCCCAGCTACCACCCCGGCAACGAAGGTGATGGACCGTCGGCCTGACGGAGTGTCGGCACCACCGCAGTGACGGGTTCCGCTGCGCTCCACCCGAACCCCTCCCTCATCCTCGAATCCGGCCGCTCGCGTTAACCAATACCCCGCCAGCATACACGCCAACTCTGCAACCGTGGTGGGCGGAATACGTCGATGCATCACCCGGCAAGCGAACACACAATGCGGTGATGCATCACAATATCTAGCTGTGTAGCGTTTGGGTCCCAGCCGCACCACCCAAACCCCCAGCGGGAGGGGAGTACTCCCCTCCCGCTGTTCCGGTTAGATCCTCGGGAAGAACACTCGGGAGGCTAGCGGGTGCCGGTAGATCTGGCCGAGGTATTCGGCCTGGAATGCGTTCCGGGCCGCGATTTCGTCGGCGCGGAGCGTTCCTACCCCCTTCTTCGTCTTCACGATGGCTCCGTCGATGATGCTGATTCCGGCTCCTCCGAGGTCGGAAAACAGGTTGGTGCGCAGGTGCAGGTAAACCTTGTCGTTCTGCTCGGCGATGGTGACGGCGTAGGCCAGATCGGCGAGCGGGTAGACGTGGGTACCACGGGACCGGTTGGAGCCCTTGCGGTCCGTCAGGATCTCCGGGCGGAGGGCCCGGAGGTAGTGGGCGAGGGTGGCGCGGGTCTCCGTGCGGAGGGGGACGCCGATTTCGTCCGCGTCGAATTCCCGGACCACGGGCCTTTCCCACAGGCCGGTGGTGCCGGTGGTGCAGGTGCGGATGATCTCGTCGTACGTCCGCCGCAGTTTGCGGTGGACGTAGACCAGATCGTCATGCAGTCCGGGGGCCGTGAGGCTTTCCCAGCCGTTCGGCAGGAGGAACTGGGCGGTCACGGTCGCCGTGGGCGTGGAGAGCGCCGGGACGGGCACGAGGACGCGGAGCGCATCCGGGTCCACGCAATCGGCGCTGAGGAGTGAGCCGAGGATGGATGCCTCTTCCACGATGCGGCGTGCTCGGGTGGTGGAGAGCTGTCCGGCCCTCACGGCCTCTTCCGCGACGGTGGCGCGCTCGCTCTTGGTGCGGCCCACGAGGTGGGCGTGGAACCGCTTTTCGCCCTGGATGGACTCGCGGTCCAGCGTCTTGGGGTCGTAGCTCCACGACACGACCGGGGTGAGGTCGTAGGCGCGGCAGTGGTCCGCGAAGCTGTCGGCCATGACGCCGAACGCCTTGCCGAACTCCGGGGAGTGGTCGTGCAGTCCCGGCCGGTGCGTGGTCCCGGCAGAGATCACCATGATTTCGTACAGGGCGTGGGGTGCGGCCTTGTTGGTGAGGGCGTACGCCTCGTCCGGCGAGATCGAGACGTGTCCGAGGACCGTGGTGCGGTCGTAGAGGTGAGTGACGGTCCGCAGGCGGCCGGTGCGGTTGACGTATCCCGGGTAGCCCTTTGCGGGCAGGGAGTCGAGGACGCGCAGGTTCATGCGGCGGTCTTCGAGGTGCTGCGGGAGCAGTGGACGGGCCACGGTGGGCCTTCCCTTCGCTTGGTTGACGTTGTGGCCGGTCGGGGTGTGCCGCCCCTTCCGACAAGAACAACATTACAGCAATTAGGACCACTCGTCTATGGAAAATGCCTGCTCAGGGGCGCTTTTACATGATCGTTTAACGGGCTGGGGGCTGGGGCCGGTGGTGTCCCGCCTCCCCCTGGCGCGGAGCGTCCGGGGGGACTACGTCCGGCGCAGCGCAGCGGAGAGGGGACGTCGCTTGCGACGGCACCGGACCGGACGGCCAACGCGAGGGCGCACAGCGCCCGGCCGAGAAGTCCGGCGGCGCGGAGCGCCGAGGGCTGGCGCGGAGCGGCTGCCCGGCCCGGACGACCGACAGGAGCGGCCCGGAGCGCAGCGGAGAGGCCCGACCGGACACGACAGCCCCAGCCCCCTCAGGGGCGTGAGCGCGCGGAGCGCGCGCCCCGGGCCGCGGAGCGGACCGGGCACGCCCCGGCTGGGGCGGGGAGCGCAGCGGACCGCCCCAGCCCCGGCGGGACACCACCGGCCCCAGCCCCCAGGAAGACACTCCACGCGCGCCCCAGCACACCCGAGCCGCTCTCCCCGCGCCGCGCCCCGGTATGCCCCGGCGCCCTTTCATCCCGTCACCGTCCGGCCACCACCACGCCCTACAGGCACGGCGCTGCGCGGGCCCCACCGTCAGGCGGGGCCAGGCCGGGCCGTCAGGCGCGGCTCAAGAGCCGCCGGGCTCTCCGCCGCCTACTGCTGCGGAGGCGCGCCCAACTCACCGCTGTCCGCGCACCGTTGACGCCCCGGCAGCCAGATTGCCTGGGAACTCCTGGTCGCGGTCGGCGGCCGGGCGGGATCGACCTCTGGAAGCATCACGGCGACGCCCCGGCCTCGCCGCGCCTGGCGCGCCCCGTGCACCCGTCGGCCGGCCGCGTCGGGCCTGCACGGCGGGGTGGCGCCGGGAGCCCGCGAGGGGCGTGCATCGAAGAATTCGGATTCGGTGAAACGAGAGGAAAAAGTCTTCGAAATCAAGGATAATTCGCTGCTGTTGCGGCATCGGATGAGCAGATAGGAATCCTTGGTGAAAAAGTTGGCTCTGTTCGGTCCCCCTGCGAGCGGGAAGTCGACGATCTCGCGAAAGCTGTCCGCTTCCCTGGGCCTCCCCCATACGGACCTTGACGAGATCCTGTTCACCGAGAACGGGACTCTCCCGCTCGATGAATTCCGTGACGAGGTCGACAGGATCACTCGCGGGGAATCGTGGGTGGTAGAGGGAAACTACTCCAAACTCGCGGATGTGGTCTGGCACCGGGCCGACGTGCTGGTCTGGCTCGACCTCCCGCTGTCTCTGGTCGTGTGCCGGATCGTGCACCGAAGCCTGCGCCAGCTCGCCGGTCTGGACTCGAGCGCGCAGGCGAAGCGGCTCACGTGGAAGCGTGCGTTCTTCGGCCGGCGCTCCCTGCTGCGCACCGCCGTCCGCAAGTACCGCAACAACCGCCCCCGGTATGCCCAGCAGGTCGCCGAGACGGCCGCTCTGGGTGTCCGTGTCGTACGGCTCCGCAGCGGGCGCGCGGCGGACGCGTGGCTTGCTCGGCAGCTCAGCGGACGGTGACCCTGGCACGGGGGGCTTGGCGGATCACCCTCGGGTGGGCTAGAATGCTGTAACGTTGAAAATGTCTATCATTGGGTGGATCACCCCCGGGAACGAGCGAAGCCGACGGAGGGTCACTCGAAGAGCGACCCGGCACACCGCCGGCTTCTACACAACATCAGACCCGGAAAGGAACCGGCCCTGCACGCCAACCATACAAGGCCGCAACCGCGGCGCAGCAGCCATCGAGGAGACGGTCCCATGATCCCCCGCAACCGGCCGGTCATCAACGAAGCCGACATCGCCCGCCGGGCCGGAGTTCCCCTGGCCACCTGGCGCCGCCGTGACGCCCCCGACTTCCGCAGCCACGTCCCCGGTCTGCTCCCCGACAGCCGCTCCCTGCTCTACGACCTCGCCCAGACCGAGGCCTATCTCGCAGGCAAGCCCGTCCCCTCGCTGCCCGCCGGCGAACACCCCGACGACCTCCTAACCGACAAGGAAGCGGCCGCGGAGCTCGGCATCAACCCCGGCACCGTCCGCGCCTACGCCGCCCAGGGCCACCTCTCCGGCGGCACCACCGTCTACGGCACTCGGCTGTGGCCCCGACGCGAGGTCAACGAACGCCGCGACAACCCACCCGGCCGGGGCAAGGGCGGCGGCCGCCGCGCCGGCGAACACCAGGGCCCCCGTAAAGCCCACCCCTACGACGGCGACCCACGCCTTCAGACAGCCACCGACGCCCTCGCCGCCGCGGCCAGCGCCCCCAAGAGCCGCATCGCCGCCGAGCTCGCCGCACAGCACGAAGGCACCCCCCGCACCTGGGAACGCCTCCTCACAACGGCCGCGGCACTCCAGGACAACATCCCCCACGCCCAGTCCAACGACGGGCACGAGACCCAGGCCTGAGGAACGCCCCCTTTCCGATGACGCGCCGCATTCCGCGAAAAGGAGAACACGGGAATGGCCGTGAAACTGCGTGACCACCAGATCGAGGCTGTTGCTGCCATTGTGCGCGGTCTCGATATCCCGCCGGGCGGCATTCCTTTCAATGGCCTGCGCGGGCAGGTGCACGCCGCGTGTGGCACGGGGAAGACCATTATTGCGGCGGCATCGGCAAAGCGGCTTGTGCCGAGGGGGCGCATTCTCGTTTTGGTGCCGACGCTGGATCTTCTGACGCAGACGGTGAAGGCGTGGCACGACGCCGGGCACAAGGGGCCGGCGGTTGCGGTGTGCTCGCTCCAGGACGACCCGGAGTTGTGGAGTCTGAAGGTGCGCTCCACCACGAACCCCGTGCAGCTGGCGCTGTGGCACGGCCAGGGGCCAGTCACCATCTACGCGACGTACGCCAGCCTGGGTGTCCTGGCTGAGGCTTTCGAGGGTGCCTACGGTCAGAAGCTTGATCCAGTAGGCCTCGCGGTCGTTGATGAGGCCCACCGGACTTCGGGCTCGATGGGCAAGGCGTGGGCGGACATCCACGACCAGACCGTCATCCCGGCGCACCGGCGGCTCTACCTGACGGCAACGCCACGGATCTGGCAGGAGCGGCCCAACTGGGAGGTCGCCGAAGGGGTGCGGGATGCGCTGCCGAAGGAGATGGCGGCCTCCATGGACGACGAGGCCGTGTTCGGCCCCGTCCTGTACAAGCTCAGCCTCGCGTCGGCGGTGTCCCGCGGGTTGCTTGCGCGATACCAGATCATCGTGCTGGAGCTCCAGGACCCCGTCGTCACCCCTGAGCGGCTGATGAGCGAGGAGCGGCGCAGCGAGGAAGTACGCGGGCAGCGGCTCGGGGCGCTCCAGGCCGCGCTCCTGCACACTATGAGCCAGCATCAGCTCCAGACGTGCATCACCTTCCACCACCGGACGATAGAGGCTCAGGCGTACGCGGAGGGCCTGGAGCGCGTCGCGGCCAAACTGCACGCCGACCAGCCCGAGACGTACCCCGCTCGGATCTGGGCGGACTGGCTGTGCGGCGAGCACGTCCCCGAGCGCCGGCGGGAAGTCCTCGGCTCGTTCGGGTCCACGGCGCAGCGGGCCGTGCTCTCGAACTGTCGCGTTTTGGGCGAGGGTGTCGATATTCGAAGCGTGGATTCGGTTGCCCTACTGGACCCCAAAGGGGCGCCGCACGACATCGTCCAGGCCATCGGCCGGGCGCTCCGTCAGAAGCCCGGACAGGGCAAGCTCGCCTCTCTGATCGTGCCGGTATTTCTCCAGCCCGGAGAAAAGCCGGAAGACATGTTCACCTCCGGCTCATACCGGCCCCTGGTGAAAGTATTGGAGGGCCTGCGGGCCCACGATGAAGAAGCCGTGGAACTGCTCGCGATTCCGCAGGAGCCTCAGAAGGACGTGGCGCAGCCGTCCGTGCATATCGGTGTCGCGCCAGAAGAGGGCGAGGAAGAATCCCGCTTGCTGCTCCGTTTTGCCGCCCCTAGGGATCCAGTGATGGTCGCAGACTGGGTCTCCTTCAACGTGATCGACACCGAACGCCAGGACTGGGCACGCGGCTGGGCGGCACTCAAGAAGTTCACTGAGCGCGTGGGGCACGCCCGAGTCCCCTACGGACACCGGGAGGGGGCGTTTCCCCTTGGACAGTGGAACGCAGAACAGCGAAGGGTGTACGGGGCCGGGCAGATGACCGGCCAGCGCGCAGCGCGGTTGGAGAAGCTCGGCATGGTCTGGTCGCTGGCCGATGAGCGGTTCCAGGAAAACCTCGAAGCCGCGAAGGCCTACTACGACCAGCACTGGACACTCTGCGCGCCCCGCTCCGCGACGATGCTGGACAAGCCGTTGGGGATGTGGCTCGCGAACTTGCGCCGCCCCGGCGCCCTCGACGGACACCCCGAGTGGAAGACGGCGCTGGAGGCCGTTGACGAGGACTGGAACCCCTCGTGGCCGGCGGAGTGGCAGCGGCACTACGCGGCCGTGCGGGAACTGCTGCGCGACGAAGAGGGCCAAGCCGATGTCCTGCCCGGCGTCACCGTCCACGGCATGGACATCGGCAGGTGGCTGGCCCGACAGCGCACCCCGTCGGTCTGGCAGGCCCTGGCGGACGGGCAGCGCGAACGCCTCGAGCAACTCGGCATCACGCCTCTGCCCCCGGAACCGGAGACGCCCGCAAAGCCATCCACGACACCCCCGGGAGCCTTCGAACGGGGCATCCAGGCCCTGGCTCAGTACAAGACCCGCACAGGCACTGTGACTGTCCCCCGGAGCCACATCGAACGGCTCGAGGACGGCACCGAAGTGAAGCTCGGGGTGTTCCTGTCCAACACCAAGAGCAGGCGCGTGAAACTGACCGCCGACAAACTCCAGCAACTCGCCAAACTCGGACTCAACTGGGCCGTAGCGTGACGCCTGAGGATTCCTGTGGTGTTCAGGATGTCCAGCAACGGCGTGTACGGGGTCTGGCACGATGGTCCCGATTTCGCAGGTAAGGGGGAGATGTGACGGGGCGAACCCAGGCATGGGTCGGTAGCGCGAGTTTTGTGGTGACCGCGGCCGTGATGGCGGTGTACCTGGCCACGGTGCCTCTGGAGAAGGCAGCCATGTGGGCCACCGTGCTGGGGCCGTTCTTGGCCCTCGCCTCCCTGGCTGCCACGGTGATCGGGATCTTGCGCGAACGCCGCGCTCCCAGCAGGCAGTCGGTGCGCAGCAGCGCTGTAGGCGGGGGAATCACTCAGGTCTCCGGGACGGGTGGGAACGTACGTATCACCCGCCGCGCTGTCCCGCCCCCAGGTCCCGTGTCTCCCGCAACGCCTTCCGGAACGGTGGCGCCGGAGGCCGACGGGCAGTCGGTGCGTGACACGAGTACGACGGGCCCGGTCGATCAGGTACAGAACACTGGCGGAGACGTCGACATCGAAGGCCCATGAGCGGCCCGGCCCACGGGCGCTGGTGGCCACCGTTTCGGCGTTCACGGGTCACGTCTGCTCCGGCGGCACCGCTGGTGCGGCGCCGCGGGCAGTGGGTAGCCAGCTCGGTGGTGCACGGGTCCGTGGTGCAGGTCGGTGAGACGACCGGCGACGTGAACATCGCGATCGGCGCCGAGCAGGCGTTGTATCAGGTGGATGCCTTTCCCTTCGGCCAACCCTCGCTGACGGTGGAACAGGCTCGCGCGCAACCGGCCCGACTGCTGCAGGCCCGCTACTCGGTGGCGGACTTCACCGGGCGCCTAGCCGAGCTGGAGCAGCTGGCCGCCTGGCGCGACGATACGAGCGCGGCCTCGATTCTGCTCCTGCACGGGCCGGGCGGGCAGGGCAAGACCCGGCTGGCCTCCCACTTCGCCCGCCTCAGCCGGGAGCGCGGCTGGCAGGTGCTCCAGGCCCGCCATGCCAGCGAACCCTCTCCATCCCCCGCAGGCCGGCCCGGCCCAGCGGCTGACGGCCCGAGGGAAGGCGGACCGAGGGCTGGGGTGCTGCTGGTGGTTGACTACGCCGAGCGCTGGCCGACAGCGGAACTGCTGACGATGATGACCGACGCGACGTTGCAGGAGCAGCAGGCCCGGGTGCTGCTCCTGGCTCGTCCCGCGGGTGTCTGGTGGCAGACCCTCGTCTACCGTCTGGATCGCCTTGATCTGCCCGCCGCCGCCCTGCCGCTGGGATCGCTCGCCGACGGCCCGAACACAGATCCCGAGACGTTGTTCACCGCTGCCCGAGACCGTTTCGCCGCCGCTCTGGATCTCCCTGGTGGCCAGAACGTCGCCCCGCCCAGGGCCCTGCGGGATGGTTCCGGGTTCCGGCAGGCTCTGTCCGTGCACATGGCCGCTCTCGCCGCTGTCGACGCCCACCGCAGTACGGCGCCCGCCCTGCTGGACACCCCGGAGCGGGTCTCCGCCTACCTGCTGACCCGTGAACGTGACCACTGGCAGACCCTGCACGCCAACGGCGGTGTGCGTACAACCGCCGAAACTCTCGCTCACGCCGTCTACACCGCCGCCCTGACCGGTGCGGTGTCCTACGACCACGGCCGGGACGCTCTCACAGCGAGCGGAACCTGCACCCCCGACCAGGCAGGCCAGGTCCTCACTGACCACGCTGTGTCCTACCCGACCGGCGCAGCAGACGCCGTCCTGGAACCTCTGCACCCCGACCGGCTTGCCGAGGACTTCCTCGCCCTGACCACCCCCGGCCACACCGTGGACAGCTACTCCGCTGACCCCTGGGCTGCCACGGCGCCCCAGCGTCTGCTCGCGGCCGCCGCCTCGTCTGCCGGACCGGGTGCCGCGGCGGAGCCGCCCGTATGGACTCGCACCGCCATCAACGCCCTGATCGCCGCCGCCGCCCGCTGGCCCCATCTCGCCGCCAGCCAGCTCGCCCCGCTACTCACCGCACATCCGCGGCTGATGCTCCATGCCGGCGGCGGCGCGCTGTCTGCCCTGGCCGACATAGAGCACCTGCCGGTGGAGGTCCTGGAAGCCGTCGACGCACAGCTGCCGGAAGGCCAGCACACCGACCTCGCCCCTGGCGCTGCTGCTGTGGCTGCCCGCCTCGCCCCCCACCGGCTCGCCGCCGCCAGCAACCTCGGCGAATACCTCCGGATCCTTCACACCCTCGAAGCCCGCCAGTGGTACGCCGGTCTGCGCTCCCAAGCCCTGGAATCCGGGCACCAGGTCGTCACTATCTGGCGAGGCCTCGCCCACAGCAACCCCGTCTACGAACCCGACCTGGCGCGCTCGCTGTCCAATCTTGGTCTCCATCTGGCAGCGGTCGGGCGATGGGAGGACGCTCTGGCCACCGAGCGAGAAGCCACCGGCATCCGGCGCCGCCTCGCCCAAGCCGATCCCGCCACCCACGAACTCGAGCTCGTGCAGTCGCTGATCAATCTCGGCCGCCATCTGGCAGAAACGGGGCACCCCTTGGAGGCTTTGGACACGACGGAACAGGCTGTAGAGCACTACGAGCGTCTCGCTCAGGCCGACCCCGCCGCCCACGAAGCTGGCCTCGCCACGGTGCTGCACAACCTCGGCGTTCAGCTGGCGGCGGTGGGACGGCATGAGGAGGCTCTGACCATCACCCAACGGGCCGTCGACATCCGTCGCCGCCTCGTCCAAGCGAGCCCCGCCACCCACGAGCCGGACCTCGCCGCCTCGCTTTCCAGCCTCGGCGCTCACCTAGCTGCAGCCGAGCAGCCGGCCGAAGCGCTGCGTGCCGAGCAGCAGGCTGTCGAGATATACGAGCGTCTTGCTCAGGACAATCCCGTCGCCTATGAAATCGACCTGGCCTCCTCGCTGAACATTCTCGGGATCCTGCTGGCGGCGGCCGGTCGGCATTCTGAGGCCTTGGCCGCTGCCCAACGGGCGGTCGGCATCCGCCGCCGCCTCGCCCGGACCAACCCCGCCGCCCATGAACCCGACCTCGCCGCCTCGTTGCACAATCTGGGCCCTCATCTAGCCGCCGCCGGGCAGCTGGGGCAGGCCCTGATCGTCACAGAAGAGGTCGTCGGCATCCGCCGCCGCCTCGCCCGGACCAACCCCGCCGCGTACGAGCCCAACCTCGCCCGGTCGCTGGCGACTTTTGCGCGAGTACGAGTTGAGGGAGGCCAGGACCTGCCCGCCGCACTGGAGGCGGTGCAGGAGTCGGCAGAGATCTTCCGCCGCCTCACGCAAGCGTTGCCTCTCGCATTCGACGACCGCTTGCGTGTGGTCCTAGATATCCAAGCCGACATCCTCGACCAGCTCGGCCGCACCGAAGAAGCCACCCGCATCCGCCCACCACGACTATGACCAAGCCGCTGGCGGCTTACTGCCGCGGTAACCAAGCGCGGCACGCCCCTGGCCGAGGCAACCTGTACCGGGACCGACGTGCCGTGGTGGAACGGCGGCGATCCACCAACCAGGAGTCGCTCGTGCTGGCGTCCAGCGGGCGCCCCCTGAGAGGGACTGCCTTGACCGGGCTGACGCCGCTTCACGTGGGGGTGTTCAATACGCTTTATGACAGGGTGGAGAAGAGCTGCGCTTATCGTTGCGGCAGTCTTATGCGCTTTGACAGCTGTCGGGCTGCTCGTTGTCGCGGTGGCGGTGGATCTGAGCACCGCTGATCAGCTTTCGAGTGTCGTGGGCGCGATCGTCGGCCTGACGGGTCTGGCTCTGTCGGTATGGGCGCTGTGGCGTTCAGGTTCTGCCGCCGCGGTGGAAGCTGGTCCGGGAGCGGTGGCCGCCGGGGGGAACATCGGTCTCGCGATCGCGGGCAGCAACAACCGCCTGGCTGCGCCCGGCGCTCCCTCTGTCACCCCGGCCAGTGGCCCGGTTAACCGGAGTGTCAAGGCTACGGGGACGGGCAGTGTCGCGGCTGGCGAGAGTATCGGTGAGGTCATCACCGGAGACGGGAACGACGCGTGAGTCCGCCTCCTGTCTGGGCACGCCGGCAGGATGGCGATGAAGACCGCAACGAGTCTGGCGAGCCGCGGGTCAGCGTCACCAAGGGCGGGCTGGGAGCCGGTCGCGACATCGGCATAGGGATCGTCGGCGACAACAACACCATTCATCTGCCGCCCGACGCCGCATCAGTATCCGACACCGCTGATATCTCCGGACGCCTCATCAGCGAGTGCGATCCGTTGGCCTTGGAAGTCCATCACGCAATCCATGGCCGCCACCTTCGCCCTGAGGCCAAGCCGGGTGAACAGCAAGCAGCACCAGTGTCCGTCTCGGCGGCGTTGCCGATGTACGTTCCGCGTCGGCACGATGCGCAGCTGCTGAAGATTGTCGAGGCTTGCGCCAGCGGTGAAAGCAAGATGGCTGTCTTGGTGGGAGGGTCGTCAACCGGAAAGACACGGGCCTGCTGGGAAGCCGTTCAGTTGCTGGCCCCGCATGGGTGGCGCTTGTGGCATCCCTTCGATCCCACACGAGCCGACGCTGCCCTCGAAGGCCTCTCCCGTATCGGGCCCCGCACTGTGGTGTGGCTGAACGAGGCGCAGCACTACCTGGCCGCTCCGCAGATCGGTGAGCGCATCGCTGCTGGCCTGCGCACCCTGCTTTCCGATGCGGATCGCGGTCCCGTACTGGTTCTTGGCACTCTGTGGCCGGAGTACTGGGATGAGCTCACCGCCCTTCCAAGCGGCAAGGAAAGCACGGCTCATGCTCAGGTCAGAGAGCTGCTAACCGGCCGGGAGATACGCGTGCCGGACTCCTTCGACAGCGACGATCTGAAGCTTTTGCGGGCGAGCGCACGTTGGGACGAGCGTCTTGCGGTGGCGCATATGCGGGCCTCGGGCGGGCGTGTCGCGCAGTTTCTTGCAGGTGCGCCGGAATTGCTACGCCGCTACCAGCACGCCCCGGTGGTTCCCAAGGCTGTGCTTTCAGCCGCCATGGACGCCCGGCGGCTGGGATGCGGCATCTATCTTCCTCTCAACTTTCTTGAACACGCTGCTGCCGGCTACCTGACAGACGAGGAGTTCGACGCGGCGGGAGACGACTGGCTTGAGCAGGCCCTCGCCTATGCGGCGCGACCGGTCCACGGAAACATCACCCCTCTGCGAAGGGTACGGACACGGCCTGGCCGCAAGGCTCCCGACAACGGCCCCGTCTACCGGCTCGCCGACTATCTGGAGCAGCACGGTCAGCAAGAGCGCCGCGAGGCCTGCCCGCCGGAATCCTTCTGGCTCGCCGTTCACGACCACATCACAGCAGAGTCCGACATCCGGGCGGCAGCACAGGCTGCGCGAGCCCGCTGGCGGCTGCGGCACAGCGGGCTGCTTGCCTCGAAGATCTCCGCTCCTGGGGCTGGCTCAGCGCGTTCCGTCCTGCGTCCGCAGGACTGGCTCGCAGCAAGAGTCGCCGAACTCCAGGCCCGACTGGAACGGGAGGGCGGATCCGTCGTCATACGCCCTTCTGCCATCCCGGCCTCTCCGCCACAGCCGACCATCCTTCCCCGGAGCCCGACACGGGTATTGAAGGACTGGGAGCGAGCTCGAGTGTGCATCCGCTACAAGCGCTTCGCCGAGGCCGAGTCGATCATCTCACGCAGTGAAGAATTCTCCTTCTCCACCACCTTGCTGAACGAACTCATCCAGGCCATGTTCGCGGAGGAGCTCGTCGAGGACGCACTGCGCGTAGTCAGGAGCAAATGCATCCGAGAAGGCAGCATCCAGCATGCCTCCCTGCTCGTATCAACTCTCTATCAGGTCAGCCAGGTCAGACCTCGTGGCGGCGACGGCCTCTTGGACGAGGCGGAAAGGTATGCGTTAAAGGCTGCACAGCAAGGAAGCGATAACCCCTTGATCTTTCTCGTTGAAGAGCTCGATGCAGCCGGGCGAACCGCAGACGCTGAGCGCCTCGCTCGTAGCTCCCCGACTTCATCACCCCTTCGACGCCTGGCCGAGCTCCACATACAGCGCCAGCAGTACACCGAAGCAGAGGCTTACGCTGAACTCGCAGTGCGCCGGGGAAGCCCCATGACTTATTCCCAGCTCGCCCGCTCTCGGGCGTCGCAAGGGGACCTGGCAGAGGCAATTCGCCTCGCTGTCGTAGCCGGCGACCACGGTGATGTAGAGGCGCTGAGCAAACTGTCCCAGTTCCTCGAACAAACCGGGCGCCACCGCGATGCCGAGCACGTTGCCGTTGAAGCCACTCGCAGAGGCGACGTAGACGCCCTGGCTCGGCTCGGTTACATCAAAGAGCGACACGGTCTTCGTAACGAAGCCGAGCGACTGGTACGGCTGGCCGCAACCGCCGGCAGTCGCCACGCCCTGAACGTACTAGCCCAGATGCGTCTCGATTCCGGGCTACGTACTGACGCCGAACGCCTCGCCCTTCTGGCAGCCAATCGAGGCGCCAGCGCAGGCCAACAATCACCTGCGATCTGGCAAGCCCTCTGGCCATCTGGACTGGAACCGGATGGAACCCCGACCACTCCCCCATAAAAGGAAGCGCGCCGGGACGCTGCAGGCCAGCGTCAAGATCGGCATGTTGGGTCCACCGGGTTTGACCATGTGTCACCTGGGGCTGCGTGCGACATAGCCTGGCCCATCGGCCATTCGCATGGGCGGGCATAAAGCGGTCCGGAAGATCGACCCCTTTCCCCCAGTGCGAACCGACGACATGCGGCTCGCAGGGTGACGCAATGCGCGGAACAGACGGGCCCTAGCACGATAGTTGTCGTTAACCTCCCACCCCGACCTGGCCTTTCTTGAAGCACTGAGCACGATATCTGTCGCCGAATTCGCATCGTTGTTGACGTGTTCCGTGCTTTTTGCAGGCAAGTTGGCCGCAAGCAGGCACCCAGCCCGAGAAGCGGGCAAGGTCAGGACCGCGCGGTCCGGAACGCGAGATACCGGCTGAAGGCTTCGTGGCTGTCGGGGGTGAAGCGCCACTCCAGCAGGGCCGACCGCAGCTCCGGCTCGGTCAGCCAGCCATGCCAGGCGACCTCATCAGGATCGGCGGCCACGGCGTCCGGCACCACGGCTTCGTGCACGCCGAGCCAGTGAGGGCTCAAACCGCTGCGGTTGAGGAACGTGAACAGCAAGCGCGGCAGCACACGGATGCCCAGCTCTTCGGCCAGCTCCCGCGCAGCGGCCTGTTCATAGGACTCACCGACATCCACGGCGCCACCGACCACGACCTCGTAGAGCCCGGGGAAGCGCGACAGCTGCTCCGACCGCCGGTGAACGAGGATCCGCCCACGCTCATCACGACACATCGTCACGGCGACCCGGTGCAGCCAACCCTCCCGGATGGCCTGCCGGCGGCTGACCACCACCCCCAGCACACGATCTTGATCGTCGACACGCTCCACCAGCTCATCCACGACGCACACCCTGGCAGAGCTCACCGACAACGCCGCTTCTCGGAGCCCCGTGGAGGCCGACCCAGGAGAACCTGCACCAGGAGGCCGGACGCGGATGACGACAGTTGTCGTGCAAATACGACACCTATCGTGCTCAGGCTCAACAGAGTCAGCGGGCCGATCGGCCGCCACGGGTTCGCCGGCGGTCGCGCTGTGACGGGCTCCCAGTCTGGGAACGCTTGATCTGCTCAGGGATCTTGGGGCGTTCCTGGAAGGTGAACTCGGTGGCGAGCGCGAGGGGCATGCAGTTCGCGCTGTGGCAGCGCCTTCTCCAGTCGCACGCATGACCTCCTACTGACTGCCGCACGCGGCCCAGGCCGAGCTCTACGAGGTAGACCGCTCGATCGTGTCTGGGGCGATCCGCGAGGTCTGCCCCGTTTCTGGCGACCCCGCGGCGCGGGTGGCATACCGCGTCTCGGCATGCGTCAGCGAACTGCCGTTTCCGTGTCGCCGGCTGCGGCCCCACCTGCGGGCGTCGGCTCGCTTTGCTGCTCGGAGGCCAGAGCGTGCAGGCTGATGGTCTCGCCGCAGACGATGTACGTGTTCAACGCGCAGAGGTTGGCGATCTCGATCGCGACCTTCGCGTGAACCGCCTTGTTCGTCATCTTGTCGATGGCAGTGAACCGCTCGTACAGGCCCGCGACGATGGCATCGATGAGCGCCCGATCGGAGTCGCTGCTGACCGTCTGCTTGATGAACACGGACAGGCGATTGCGGTGTTTCGAGTCATCGAGGACCAGTCCATCTGCGGACGGTTCGTCACGGGCCGGGAACACGTGGTCAACGACGGCTTTGAGGATGCGGCGGCACGTGGTGATCGCCTGGGACAACTCTTCGGTGACGTCACGATCGGGTGCGCTGTCGGCTGCCTCCTGGAGCCGGCGGTAGACGGCGCTGAACTGCTGGAGCAGATCCGGCACTCCGTCGCCAAGCAGTGCGTCGACCTTGACGCGGTAGCCGTCGAAGATGGACTCGTTGATGGTGCTGTAGTCGAGTCGGCGCTCCCAGGAACACAGCAGGGCGAACGTCAAGTGCCGGGTCCGGGCAAGGATCCGCGTCGTCCGCTGGCGAGTATTCAGGTCGGTCTCGTAATCGACCCTCTCGCCACTCTCCTTTAGATCTCCAAGTTGGTTGTCCCAGAACTCCAGCTCAGCAAGCGAGTGGGAGTCGATGTTGTCGCTGCCCTCGATCTTGCGGTCATTCATCCACGCCTTGAGGGCTTGCTCTGCGGGCCCCGTCATCGACCCCCAGGTCGATGGATCTTCCATGAGCATGCGGGAGATCTCGCCGTTCGTCTCTCGGTCCCCGCCCATGGTCTTGAGATCGAGCGAAAGCCGAACCGCGTACTTGGTGTCGCCCACCAGGTTCGCGATGCGCACAGCACGACGGACCGCCACTTCCAACGGCGTGTCGTCGAACTCGTCCAGTGCCTTCCGGACGAGCCGCAAAACGTGATCGCTTGTTTCCATAGCAGAAGCCTAGGGATCCCGGCACGGCGAACGCACCGAATTCCACGGGCGCTGCCCACAGCCTGTTCGTCCCGGCCGTCACTCCGTTCTGGTGTCGACCGCACCGGTGCGTTTCGGTGCGGTGCCGGTGTGGTCGGCGCGCGCCTTCGCCGGTGCGGCGGCTCTCAGAACGTTGTGACGGTCGGAGCCTGCCGGAATCCGGCGGCGATCTCATGGTGGCGTGCGGGCACCGTGTTGGGGCCGACACGGACGTAGAACTCCGGCCGCTGTCCGACGCGGTAGGCGTACATCTGGCCCCCGCCGGAGATTTCGATAGCCAAGATCTTCTTGCCATCGTGGTCGATCACGCGTGTCTCGTAGGACGGCACCGGCTCCAGGTTGTCCCGAATCATGCCCACGACCTGGAGAACCTGCTTGTCGACGGTCGGCTTCTCGGGCAGGCCCACGATCTGCAGGTCGTCGCGGACGCCGATCAGTACGGTGCCGCCGTCCTGCGATGCGAAGGCAGCGATGGTCTTGAGCATCTTCTTCCGTGATTCACCCTCCGGGACCTCCTGTTTGCACTCCAGGTGCTGTCCCTCTCCGTTCGCCAGGAGGATGTCCAGCTCCGGTCCGGGCTGCTCCCAGACGACCGAGGCATCGCGGGCGCGCCCGTACGTGGGAGCCGGGAAGCTGCGCCAGTCCAGCCACTGGTCCTCGCGGCGGAGCATCAGCAGGCTGTCGTGCGCGAGTCCGTTGGGCAACGCGAAGCGGTAGGCGTCGGCGCCGTGGACGGACTGGCGCTCGTTGTCCGCCGCCCAACTCAGCTCGAGTACCGCGCCGTCCAGGGCCTCGCCGTCGACGACGGCCGCCAGCAGGTCGGGCCCGATGGTGATCTGCGAAAGCCAGCCCGCACGCTGCGGCAGGACGATACGCCACAGGTCCGAGCGGCCCGCGTTGCTGTCGTGGGGGCGCTGGTGGAGGAAGGCGCTGAGGGCCTGGTCGAAGTTCAGGAAAGAGGGGCCGTCCCCGACTAGCAGGTCGTGGCCGGGCTGGGGAGTGTTGGCGTCCCGGTTGATGGTCCACTCGGTGCGCGGCCACGGCGTGGTCACCCGGTCCCACTCTTGCTGGCCGCGCAGCCGAGAGGTGGAGGCGCTGGTGGGCGGCGGGCCGGGGGCGACGACGTGGAGGCCGTGGACATCCTGTTCGTCGCCCCGCAGCAGCGCGGCGATCGTCGGGCCGGGCAGGCGCAGTTCCAGGAAGCTCGCCGTGCTGTAGCGCCAGGCTCGCTCCGTCAATGGGGCGTCGTCGTCCAAGGTGACCTGACCATGGTGCAGTCGCCACTGTTGTGCATCCGCGACCAGTGCCAGCCGGGTGTTCACGGCGGCGCGCTCGCTGAGCATCGCCACCAATGCGGCCATCTCCGTCTGCCCATTGTTCGCCATGACCGGCTCCCCTCTCCCAGTAGCGTGTGGAGCCGAATCCGGCGCATCGTCACGGCCCGTGCTCCCGAGCAGGCTACGCCGGGGGTGGGTGAGCCGGGGCCCGGCAGTGGCGGCACGGACGGCGCCTGGTCTCCTGCTGACGCGAGACGCTCGCTTCACTGACACGGGGCGGACCAGCCACTGACACGAGAGCGGGACATCTGCTGTTGCAGCCGAGGCGGTGGCTGAGGACGGCGAGGCCGGCGGCCGCTGCGCGGTGTTGGTAGGTGCGCAGTCCGGGGGCGCCAGGGGGTGCGGGCCTGCGGGCGTTGCGGTGCCAGTGGCCGGTGAGCGCGGCAAGGAACGCGGTGGTGGTCTCGGCGCCGAACTCCTGCGCGACACCGTGCTCCCTCGTCCCTCAGAGCCCTCCAACAGAGGTCGAGCGAGTCCCCACCTGCGCTTACTAGTTCATGGAGCCTACAGACCGTACGGGTCGCGTTTGTTGCCCTGGATGCGCAGCATGATCACGGTCCGGGGGCGGGGGTCGCCGGCCGGCCCGGGGACGGTGCGGACGTGGACGCAGGCCGGTACTGCGGCGAGGCCGTCGGGTTTGTCGGTGAGGTCGAGGACGACGAGAAAGTTCACGGGTGGCCCGTTGACCTGGTAGGAGATGGCCTGGGGCAGGAAGGCGCTTGTGTAGCCGTCCCACGTAGGGGTCTTCCAGTCACGTTTGAGTTCGAGGGTGATGAGTTCGTCGTGGGGGCGCCATCCGATGTCGACGCGTCCAGCACCGACGTTGTTGACTTCCAGGTCTACGCGCAGGCCTTGGCCGCGGAGGAAGTCGCGCAGGTCCCGGCCGAGTTCCTTCTCAAGTGGTTTGTCTTCGTCCTTTTTGAGTTGGCGTAGGTACTTGCGTGCGTCGCCGCCGAACTTCTGGGTTTCGTTCAGCCGTAGGTCCAGGAAGCGCAGCAGGTAGAGCACCATGCGGTCGATGTCGGCGGCGAACTGACCGGTGTAGCCGTCGGGACACTGCTGGCGGAGCTCGGCTCGGGTTGTTCGGTAGGCGGTGGCGATTGCGGGGATCTCGTCAACGGGCTCCTGGGCTTGCCGTGCTTCCCACATCGCTGACAGGCGTTGGGTGAGTTCGGGAGCTGAGGTGAGGAAGCCGGTCAGGCGGTCGGCGTCGGCTGGGTGGAGAGGGAGCCCGGCGAGCGCGGTCGCCGGGCGTTCAGATTTTGGGCGGGGGTCTCCCCTTTCGGCGATCAGTGCCTCACGGAGGGCGGCGGCCTGCTCACGGACGATCGGTGTCGTGGGGTCCTGGTCGGTGTCCTGTGCGGTGCTCAGCTCGTCCAGCCACTGGTTGAGCAGAGCGAGTCCGCCCTCATGTGCGAGCAGGGTCTGTTCGACACGCGGGGCCAGGACGGCGTGCAATCCGGTGGCGGATGGGTGGAGGGGGCTGGTGGGCAGCGCACCGTCGGCTGAGGCGAGCAGGTCCAGGCTGCGGTGGGCGGCGTAGACGGCGACCAGGTCGCTTATGACGGCGGCGGCGTGCAGCCAGGCGCCGGGGCGGTCAGCTTCCTGTGCCCGGTTGAGGGTGTCCAGCAGGTGTTGCCATGCGTTGAGGGTGTCCAGGCGAGGGGTGCGCCAGCTGGGTGGCAGGCGGAAAAGGTTCAGACGGATGTCCAGGATCTCGTCTTGGAGTTGGCGGAGGGTGTCGTCGGAGATGATGCCGCCTGAGCTGTAGGTGAGAACAGCGTCGAGGGCGGTGCCGAATGCGGCGGCGTCGGAGCGTTCTTCGTCGCAGTAGGCGTCCCGCAGGTACTCGCGGGCCTTCAGCAGCAGGGGGCGGGCGTGGTCGAGGGTGTCTGTGGTGAAGGCTTGGCGGAGGGTGAGCATGCCGAGTTCGAAGGCGGCGTCGTCGGCCACGTCGTCGTGGTTGAGGAACTCCTCGAGCAGTGGGGAGATCTCGGGGGCGGGGAAGTGTTCGGCGAGCGCGCCGGCGACGCGGACAGCGCGGCCAGCGAAGTCGTCGTCGATGCGGGGCAGTTCTCTGCGCATCCGGCGAAGCCGGTCCAGCAGCCCATAGTGCGTGGCTGCGTCCGCGAGGATGAGGCGGGCGCATGCTTCCAGGGCGATGCCGCCCAGAAGGTCGAGCCGGGTGCGGCTGGTATCTAGCCACGCGTCGGCGAGGTCTTCGCCTAGAAGGCGGACTGCGTCGGTGTGCGCGAGGAGGGTCGTGACGACGTCTTCGAGGAGCAGCGGGTCATCGGGGGCTTCCGCGGCGGCGAGGAGGAAGTCCTGGCCGCGCTGGCTTTCGAGCACGATGGTGTCCTCGCACACCAGGTTCAGCAGGGCAGGTAGGTCGTCGTGGTCCAGCAGCAGGTCTCGGGCGTCGGTCAGTAGGGCTGGTCCGCCGAGGTCGGCCAGGGTGGGCAGGGGTGTGCCGGTGTGCCGGGCGTCCGTAAGTGGCTGCAGAGGGTCATATCCGGGGTCGGGCATCGGTTGCCTCCTTCCGGCCGCCGGCGTGGTGTACGGACCTGGGGTCTAGCTGGGTGGGTGGAGTCCGGCGCCGGCTTTGCTGCGGCCGGTCCGTGTGGTCACCACAGGCGCTCCCCGGCGGGGGCGAGTCGAAGCTGCCCCGTGGGGATGATGGAGGCGACGTCCTGGCCGCGGGCAGTGGCGATGATGACTTGCAGTTCGGGTGCCATGTCGGTGAGTGTCACCAGGTCCTGCACCATGAGTCGCAGATCGGTGCTGTCGACTTCTTCGGCTCCGGGGGAGTCGATGATCAGCAGTCCGGGGTGTCGGCCGACACCGCTGCGGATGCCGTGTCGCAGCAGGGCGGTCGTGGTGACGATCTTCAGTCGTAGTTGTTCGCCTTCGGTCACGGATCCGTAGGAGTGCTGCTGGCCGCCTTTCCACACGGCCAGGGTGGCTCCGGTGCCCAGTTCGACGCGCTGGAGCATCTCCAGGCCAAGGGCGCGGCCCATGGTGACGATGTCCTTCTCGATGGCCTTAAGGACTTCCTTGAGTGCCGCGGTGCGGCGGGCGTGCGCGGTCTTCTCCGCGGCTTTGAGAACGTCGTTGGCCTGTTCGAGGGGGGCGATGTCGACTGCGGCGTCGAGGTCGGCGAAGCGGCCTTTGCGTTCGGAGACCGCTCCCTCCAGGCGGGCCACGGCCAGTTCCGCGGCGCGCCGCTCGGCGATGCCGGGATCGCGCAGGGCGCTGTTCAGCGCGTTCTCGGCCTGGGCGACGGCTTCGGCCGTGCGGATGGCACGCCGCTGGGATGCTCCCAGGCCGCTGGCGGCCTCTTCCACTGCCTGTTGTACGCCGGCCAGTTCCTGGCGCAGGCTCTCCGGGTCCGCGCCCTCGTCCTCATGGTCTGTGGCGTCGGCCTGGTGGGCCGGGTCGGGCAGGTGAGAAGTACATAGGGAGCACTGTCCCTCCTGTTCCTTGGCCCACTGCTCCTTGGAAACTTTCGTATCGCAGCGTGGGCAGACGGTCGGCATCAGCGTGTGGAAGAACGCTTTGGCCAGGGCCGCCTCCTGGGCGGCCTGCATGGCCGAGGCGAGGCTGTATCGCTGCTCCTCGAGCATGTCGTGGCGCGAGCGGGCCGCGGCCAGTTCCCGTTGCGCGTCGGCTGCTTCCTGGGTGGCTGCGGCCAGCGCCCGGTAGGTCGCGGTGAGATCGCCGGCGGCCTGCTGTTGCTCAGGCAGCGCGTCCAGGCGGGCGCGTTCGGTGTCCAGTTTGCGGCTGAGTTCTCCCAGTTGGGCGCGGCGGGCTTCGGCGTCGGCGGTGGCCCGCTGCCGGGCGGCGGACAACTGGGCCGCCACCACCTTCTGGGCCACGGCCGCGGAAACCATCGTGGATGCCCAGGGGGCACCGAGGAAGAGTTCCAGCAGCCTGGTAGGCAGCGCGTTCTTCGACTCGTTGCCCAGCAGTTGCCCGAGGCCTTTGCGGTTGATGTGCAAGCCGCTGGCGTAGGAGGGCCAGGACAGCTCGCCAGTGACCGGCAACGCCTCAACCTCCCCGCGCGGCTTTTGCTGCGTGCGCAGTGGCTCCAGTCCGAGGCGTTCCATCATGAAGGCGTCCATCGACTCCTCGAACGCCTTCACACCGTCGAAGGACACCAGCACTACCCCGGTCTGCTGGGAGGCTACGGTTCCGGCCGGGATGCCGTCGGTCACCGTCATCTCCACCACGAGAGGCTCGTCGTCCAGGAGAAACTGGGTGCGCACGCGGTGCAGCCAGCTGCGTACGTCACGCTGGAGGCCGCTGCGGCCCCGCAGGCACCATAAGACGATCTCAAGGACGCTGGACTTGCCGGCCTCGTTCTTGCCCGTGGAGGCCAGGCACCACACTCCGGGCCCGGGCTTCCAGTGGAAGCGGAACGGTACCCCGGCGGGATCCGTCATCTCGTGGCCGTCCGGCACGGGGCGCGTGCCTTCGAACTCCACTTCGGTCACCTGGAGTCGGTGGGGACGGGGCAGCGCCGTGTGCGCCCGCACGCCGTGTTCTGTCAGGACTTCGCGCACCACTTCGGCGGGTTGCCCGGAGCGCGCGGCGACCTCCTCCAGCCATGCCTCGACAGGCCCGGCAGTGTCGTCTTCCACGTCGTCGATGTCGTCGCTCACGCTGCGAGTCCCTCCCGTGCCAGTGCCGCCGCCAGACGTTCCCGCACCCGGGGCGTGATCCCGCCGATCAGCTGACGCTCCGGGGTGTCGGCGTACTCGTCATGCCCGTACTGCAACACCTTCAGCTGGCCCCCCGACATACCTTGTGCCGCCATCGCGACGTAGGCGGTCTGCTGGTCGTACCAGGCCAGCAGCGGCTCCGCGGCACGCATCCGTTCCGCCTGGGCCGCCCCCGCCTCCAGCAGGTAGTAGTCACGGCGCCGGACGTACTCGTCCGACGTCCGCCCGGACCGCCGGATCGCGATCAACTCCAGATGCCGCAGCACACTGAGCGCGTTGTTGAGCTGCTCGAACGCCCCATGCCGACCGCGCAGCATCCGATAGGTGTGCAGCTCAGGCTCCCGCTCCTCCAACACCGCCCGCGCATCCAGCAACCGCTCACGCGGCAGCCGACCCTCCTCACACCCCGAGATGATCACATTCGCCAGATAGTCCGGATTGCGTACCAAGAAGTCGAGCTTCTGCAGCTTGCGCTCCGCATGGATCACACGAACCGCCGACTCCGGGACGCCTTCGCCGGCCTCGCACTCGTCACCCAGCCGATCAAGGATGAAGAGCATCCGCACCGCCGTCTGACCAGCAGTCGGTAAAGCGATCCCGACCACCCCCCTTTACAAACCCACGCCCCCAGCACGCCGCACGTTCAGTTCCCGCACGCATACGTGCCGTGACCATACAGCCGCAACATCGACTTGGGGAGCCGTCCGACGGCCTGACGACTCAAGCACCCATCACGCCCGCGCACCCGCCGTAGCATCGTGAATGCCTTCCCACCCCTTCCGGCGTGCCAAGGCCAGGGCTGGCCAGTCCAGGTCGGTGGTGCCGACGGCAGCGCGGGGTCGGTTGCGTGCCCAGCGCTTCAAATCGCCGACGCGGTAGAGGGGTCCGGCGCCGCGCCAGCCCGCCAAGGGTCGGGAAATACCGGCGCGACGGGGCGTCTCAGTCCGTACCGTTTGCCTCTGGATGAGCGTTTCAATTCATACTGAGTGAGGGCAAGTTGAGCGATCCAGAAGGCGTCGTCGTCGCGGTCTCGACCGCCGCGGTCACAACGATCGGCGCTGTTCCCGGCCTGATGCAGCGGATCCGGCCGGAGTGGCAGGCGAAGAACTTGATCGAGCGCGTGCGACGCATCCTGCCGGTGGATCCGAGTAGCGCCTGTCAGCGTCTGTTCAACGCCGCCGTCCGAGATCTCCGGGACAAGATCCTCATCGTGGGTGTCGGCATCGCCAGCGAGGCCGCCAAGACGGCCAAGCCGAAGCTCCCGCCGATCGAGAACGCCGAGCACGTCGAGAACTACTCGACTGCCTACTTGATCAGGCTTGCCTACCGTATTGGACTCCTCAACCGCGCTGAGTGGCGGAAGATGACGAGGGTGTACGACATCCGCAAGGACCTCGAACACGAGGACTCCGAGTACGAGGCCGGCTTCGAGGATGTCGTATACACCTTCGCAACGTGCATCGACGCTGTCCTGTCGAAGGACCCGATCACGTTGATCGAGGTAGGTCAAGCAGATCATCGAAGCCACTGGCCCCATCACACCGGACAGTGGCCTTCTGACCGACTTCGAGCACGCCCCGGACCAGCGCCAGGAGGAGATCGTCCAAATCCTCGTCAGCACCGCTCTCAGCAACTCCGAAGTCGATGTCGTTCGCGAAAACGCCTACCTGATGCTGCAGGAGTTGAACGAGCGGACTCGAAACGGTGTACGCCTGGCCGTCGCCAAGAACCTGCTGACCAAGCTCGGCCGTGACCCCCTGGACGAGCTCACCGTGCGCGTGGCCCACGCTGCCGGGCTCCTGCCCTACTTCAGCAAGGGGCAACGCAAGGATTTCTTCGCAAGGCAGCTCGACAAGCTCACGGGCATCGGCCACCGGTGGACGAACCACGAGGAACACAGCCCCGCACTGCGGCTGTTCGAGGAGTTCGGCGGCCTCGATCCGGTTCCCGACGACATCAAGCCCGGGATCGTCAAGTGGATGGTGCTCTGCTACGTCGGCGAACCGGGTGGGTACGGCGCCGGCATCAACCGAAAGGTCTTCTACAGCAACCGCGCCGCCCCCATCATCAAGCAACTCTTCCTGGACAACCGCGGCGGCATCCAGAACATCGTTGAAGATCTTCAGCGTGATTCGGCTGTCCGTCGCGCGTGTGGAGACGAACACGTGAACCGCCGCTTCCAGGATCTGCTCGACATCGTCAGCAGCTGATCGCGAGACCGTCCCCCTGCGGCGGTACCGGACACGCCATGAGCCCTCGGAGAACGCATCTGTTTCCCCGGGGCCCGTGGCACGCGGCCTTTCGTCGGTGACCCGTGGTGTCTGGGGAGGAGTTCTGAGTGCGGTGCGGCCCCGGCCGTACTGCGTCCCGTCACGGGGACCGGGGCCTACCCCGCACACTCCATTCCGGTGCAGGCCGGAATGGAGCCTAGTCCGTCCAAGTAGGCGGAAGTCTCAAGTTGATCAAACGGCCCATTGCGGTGAGGCAGATCAGAACTATGCGGAGAACTTACGTCGCGCGCTTCTTGATGGTCCTCGAGTCAGCCCCGCAGGGCGCCTCCGGCCGGGTGGACGGTCTTGGGGTGCTTGGAGCCGCGTCGACCGTCAGTGAGCGCGGCCAGCAGTTCGGCGGGCTCGGGCTGCTGACTCTCGCTGTGGTAGCGGATGCCGTCGCCCTCCGGCGGGGTACCGGTCTCCTTGCCGATCGGGTGACGCCTGCTGACGGCGGTACGCCAGCCATAGCGCTCGTCCCACACAAGGGCGGGCGAGCCTGATCCGCTCAGCAGCACGGCCGCGGCGAGCACATCGCCGTCCAGGCGCTGCACCCGGACGTCCTGCGCGTCGGCCAGGCCTGCGCCGACCAGGACGTCGGCGACGCGCTGCAGGTACGGCTGTACCCGTCGGGCGCGTAGTTCGGCGGCGGCGCTCACAAGGGCCGTGCGCTGCACCGCGGTCGGGTAGCCGAGACGGGCGGCGGCCTCCTCGGGGCTCAGGTCCGGTTCGGCCTGCAGCAGGTCGGCGATCCGCTCCCCGCGCAGTCGCGGCAGTGCACGCGCGGCCGCAGCGTAGGACAGGCCGACGCGCTCCTGGACCGTTGCGAGGGTCACCGCCGGGTCCTCGTCGAGTAGCTCGCCTACCCGGGCGGAGATCTCGTCCCGCGGCACCATGTCCCCGCTGCCCTTGGGCCGGCCCTTGGGTCCGGCGTCTGCGCCGGCTTCCTTGCCCGTGCGGAAGGCCTGCACGATGCCGCGCGGGCAGTGCTCCACACGCCTGACCTTGGTCAAGTGGGGGGCGATCTGGGGGTGTGTCTTGTAGTCGTCCCAGGTCTTGGGGCTGACGCCCAGCTCGGCGGCGGCCTCGTTACGGTCGAGGAGGTCCTGCTCGTCGTCCTCCTGCGGCAGTTCGGGGACGGGGCGGCCTGCCAGATGGGCAGCGGTCTGCTCGCTGTCCCACAACTTCACCCGCGCCCCTTCGGAGCTGATCAGAGGCGGGAAGTCCTCGTTGGCGTAAGGCCTCTTGTTGCGGAAAGTACCGATCGTCACACCCATGGCGGCGGCGAGCTCTTCGCTGCTCTGGGCGAATTTCCGGCGTCCGGCGCGGATCATCAGTCTCTCCTGGTCGGCTGTACAGGGCGGCGTTGCGGGCGAGGGCGGGGCGGTTTGTGCGCTGTCTGTGAACTCCTTGATGACGGTGATGTCTTCGGGCCGGAGCGCTTGCCATAACCACCGACGAAAGAAAATTACCGGACTTACGTCATCGCGAGCAAGGAAGCGTCTCTCGCGCCTGTCACACCGTTACACTCGAAGACGGCCACGTCCGTGCGGGTCTCGTCCTGGACGGTGTGTGTCTTCGGTTGGCCGGCGCCCTTGCCACCCGCCTCAGCGGATTGGGCGTCGGCCGCATTCCTTTTGCGCGGTCGGCCGACTGCCCTGCAGGTAGATGCCCCGCCGACGGGGGAACGACGGGGCAGGACCAGTGTCGCAGGCCCGGTCCCGCTCTGGGCGGCAGGCGCCGACGTGAGGTCTTCGCGTTGGCCGAATCGCCTGCCCGATCAGCCGTCTTGCTGCCGACCGAGGATGGCAACGAGGCGGCGGCGCTGCTGCTCTTCCTCGGCCATGACCTGGGCAAGCGTCTCCCGGTCGACGTACGCGTCGACGGCCTCCAGGACCAGGCGCTTGAGTTCGGCAGGCTCCAGCGCTTCGACTTCCCACGAGACGGGGCGGTCGAGGGCGAAGCCATGGCGGCGGGCGAACCCGGGCCAGCGCGGGTCGTCCCGCTTCCCCTCGGCCGGCGGCAGTCGGTATTCGCGAACCTGCCCGTCCGTCAGCAGCACCCGCTCCACCCGCTCCCAGCAGTCCGTGCGCTCCACCCAGTCCCGCTCGATGTCCGAGCCGCTGGCGTCGAAGTCGCCTATGTAGAGCAGCGCTGCAGGGCGGGAGTCGCTGCGTACGCGTTCGCGGACGACGTCGGCGTAGGACTGGCTGCCGAATCCGCGTACCACCAGGACGGGGATGCCGTACTCGGCGAGCCACCCGGTCAGCAGCTGGCGCAGGGTGTCCTTCTCGGCCGCCACGTACAGCGCCCACTCCTGCCCACGGGTGCGGTCGAGGCGGAACCATTGGGGCATGTCTGCCACGAACGCCGCGGCGTCCGGCCAGGCCGGCGGGACGTGGACTTCGCGGATCGTGTCGATGAGGCCCGGGAAGAGCCCGTCACGGCGGGCCTGGGCGAGCCGGGAGGACAACCTGCGGTAGTGGGGAGCGGTGTTCGGCAAGAGTCCCGCGCCGACCAGGCGGTACATGACCTGCCGCACGGTGACTCCGCCGTCATAGCCATCGACGATGTCCCGGGCCCGGTCAATGATGTCCTGCCACTTGATGCGCGCACTCATCGAGTACATGTACCTATCACAGCCGCCCATGGTCAACACCGTTTCTCCGAGTACCGGGCTGCCAGCTGGCTAGCGGTACATTACTGAAACGGGGCGCCCCGTGCCCACGGGCTGGTTGCCACGCTCGGCGGAGGAGTCGGTCGGCGCTCGGGTGACGCACGCTCCACGCGCGTCCCATGGGCCGTCCATGCCATGCGCCGAGTTCCACGCAAGGAGCGTGCCGGCATGGGGTGCCGCCGAGTTGCTCGAGCCCGAACGCAGTCGTCCCAACCGGCCCGCGGCGGGCCGGAGGAGGGCGAGCCTTGGCGCCTTGGAGGGGCCGCCGCACCCGTGGGTGGGTGTGGCGTGCGCGTCACCGGTGCCCGGGGCGGACCGTACGTCACCCGCCCCCAGCCCCGGAGCGTCATCACCTGTACGGCATCATCTCGGCCACCTGCCCCGCCGCCACGGTGACCAGTGCCGCACTCGCCGCGATCGTCAGGGCCTCTCGCCGCAACCGTCGGGGAATCCGAACCAGCCGCACCGGCAGGGCCAGCGGCCGCGCCGGGGAGATCTCCCGCCGCAGCGCCACCAGTTCCCGCTTTACCTCGTCCCACGTCAGCGACGGGCCGTCCTCCGGGTTCTGGCCGTCGCCCTTCAGCTCCGCCCGCAGCTCCCGCAGCTCCTCGGCGATTTCGTCCCAGGAAAGTACGGGCGCGTCCTGATCCTGGTGCTCCTCCTGGTCCTCGACGACAGCCACCGGCTCTACAGCTGCCTCAAACCAATTCCGCGCGGCCTGCTCCTCGACAACCTCAACGTCATCCGCTGCGCGCAGCCGCGCCACCAACGCCCGCACCTGGCGCACCTCGGGCGACTCCACCGGCGCGACCTCGAAAACGCGTGGAGCGGGAACGTACGGCGTGACGATCGCCTCACGCTCGCCTGCCTCAAGGGCCTTGCGCACCGGGGAGGCGGGGAGCGCCCGACACTCCGTCACCTGTTCGTCCGCTACATCCCGGGGAACATCCACCAGGGGCAGACCGGCCGCCGCGCGGTCCCTGCACTCGCTGCACCGCGCCTCTACCGGGCACACGCCCGCACAGTCCGCGCACGGTGCAGCCTCCGCCGCCCGCCGGGCCTCTGCCTTACGCGCTCGCGCCTCAACTTGCCGTTCGCGCTGCAACTCCCGCTTGCTCTTGGACTGCTTGGCCCGCCACTCCTCAAGGTCGCGCCCGCACGGCCACGCGTGATTGCACCACCGCTCCGGGTCGCACAGCCCCGGCCTCCGCTCCTGTACGGCCTCCCACGTCATCGGGGCGATGAAGAGTTCCGCGAACAGCGCGGCCGTCTCCTCCGGGCGCCGGTCCGCGACGAAATCCCAGTCCGTACCCCGCTCGCCGGGGTCGGCCGTCCACACGAGCATGGAGTTTTGCCAGTTCGTACGCGGGTCACTGCACAGCCGCTGTGCCTGGTGACGCTGCATCCACCACAGCACCCGTGCCCGGGTCGGGCTCCCGTTCCGCGAGGCGATGAGCACCGCGACCGGGTCCGGGTCGGCACCGGTTACGTCCTTGGCCCCTTCGCCAGCCGCGACCGTGGGACTTTCCTGCTGCTGCTCCTGGACCTCGACGACGACCGGGCGGGGCGTTTCCACGCCGGGCATGGCGCCGCCCTCGTCGCCCCACACTTCCAGCGTCCCGACGCTCACCACGTCCGGCACCTTCACCGGCTCCGGCTGTGCGGCTGTCTCCTCCGGCTCCGGCTCGACCCAGGTTCCCGCGAGCCGCGCCCGCATTTCCTCGCCCGACATGCGGCCCTGCACGTCGTCGTACGGGGCAGTCCAGGTGTACTTGCCCATCGGGGTCTGTGCTGCGGACTCCTTCGTCACCACCGGCCGCCCGCCGACGGTCCCAGCGCCCCCGCCCTGGTGGTAAGCGTGGATGTGGGGCACGCTGACGCTCTTGGTGTTGACCCGCACCACCTCGTACCAGGTGCCGCGGTGCCGGACGAAATCACCCTTCACGAAGTCGGCCTTGCCCCACACCTTGAACCCGGCGGCCTCCGCCTGCGCGATGATGTCCCGCCAGTACGCCAGCTCTTCCGTCACGTCCTGGTGCGCGCGGCCCAGTTCGGCCACCGTCTCAGGCGTCAATGCCCGTGTGTACCCACCGGCTGACTCTCCGCGCTGCCACTTCTCCACCCGCCGAAGCTGCGCCGCCAGCTTGTCAATCCGCCGCAGCGTGACCCCAGGGTTCTTCCGGTACGCCTCGTACGAGGCAGCCGACTTCGCGCGCCCCGCCCAGTACCCGGCTCGCTTGCCCTCGTCGATGCTCGTCCGCGTCGCGTTGTGGATGCGCTCCTGATCACGCCGCGCCCGCCCTTCGGAGTGGTGACCAACAAGGATCGGCTGGCCCATGGGGATTCCGTCGGCGATCTCGTGACCGCGCTTCCATGCGGCGTCGGAGCGGGCGCCGGCGTTGTCCGCGTACCCCTCGAAGCGCTCCGCCCGTTCCTCGGCCCGCTCCATGCGCTCGGCCTCGGCCTCGGCGAACGACCGGCGTTCGTCCTCGTTGATCTCCACCGCGCCCGTAAACCCGGCTACACGCAGCGCGGCGGCGGCACCGTTGATCTTCCACATTTGCGCGGCCTTGTCGCGCGATTGCCGGATACCCAGCTGCCGCAGTGATGGGAAGTAGCGGAAGCCGTGCGGGCGGATCAGCTCATACACGCCGTCACCCTTCCGGCTGCCCTCAACAAGGGTGCCCTCCGAGCGAGTGTGACGGATCGTGATATCCGCCTCGGCCGACGCCCTAACCGCTTGGCCGCCGTCTGCGTCGGCGGCGGGAATTGCTGGCGCGGAGACCTCGCCCTCCGTGCCGGCCGCTGCCTTGCCCACGGTCGCAACGTCGCCCTCGCTGTCCCCCTCCGTGATCTGGTTGAGCGCGCCGCCCTCGCCGTCCCAGGTGTCGACGGCCCCCGGGTCGCTCACGACGTCGGGACGTACCGGGGTGACGTCGACGGCCGGAGCGGTACATGTACCTATTTCCGTCGAGGGGTCGGTGCCGACGGGCACAGCACCCCATCCAGCGTCCGGCGCGCTGGGCCGGTCGACGCCGATGCACGCCCCGCCCTCGTCCTCCCACCCGTCCACGCTGCACGGGTCGCTGATCACGTCCGCCGGACGCTGCCCGTACGCCACGCTGACCACCTTGCGCGCGGCCTCCCCAGCGCGGTGAGTCTCGCCGACGCTCGCGCCCGACTCCTCCGCCTCCTTGCGCGCTGCCCGCGCGGCCCGGATAACGTCACCGGCCGGAGCCTTGACCGGCGCCGGGCCCGCCTCGGGCAGACGGCGCCCGTGCGCCGTGTAGCACTCGGCGCACACGTACCCGGGCCCCGTGTGCAGCGTCGTCGCGTACAGCGCCACACCGACCGTGAAGCAGCGCGGGCAGTACTGACGGCCCGTAGCCATGGCCTTTTCCTCCGCTGGGCACAGCACCGGCACGGACGGCATGAGTGCGGCCACGATGTCCACCCGCCCACACGTCCGGCACTCCGCACCGAACACGGTGTCGGTGCCGCAACGGTGGCAGTGCGCACCCGCCGGAGCCTCCGGCGTGGCAGTCTCGGCCGGAGCGTCGGCAGGCTCCACATCGTCCGCGGGAGCGTCGGCAGGCTCCGGGGTCTCGACACCAGCCACGGCGCCCCCCTCGCCCTCCCACACGTCGACTACGTCAACCGACGGGGTGACCACGTCGAACAGCCCGTCGCCCGCGCACTCCGCAGCGATCACGGACACGTCCGCGTTACCGCCGTCCGTGCACACGAACGCATACGCGTTCTTCCGGCGCGAGCCGTGCACGAACGGCAGGCACACAGCCTCATCACGCCGCGCCCGACGGCCGTCAACCGTCGCCACCACGACCGCCGAGGTTTCACCCCGGTCGCCGTTCCACTTCCCGGACCGGATGCGGTTCGCCCACACCTGCCCCGTGTACGAGACTCCGTCCACGGTCCATGCCAGCATCACGCCCGGGGCGTAGTCGACCGGGGCGAATTCCTTGAAGCCCTGCGGCTTGCCCGGCCACATGCCCAGCGGACGCTTGCGCCACTTCGGCGCGCCCTTACCGCGCTTGGCGACTCCACCGGCGAACTCCCGCGCAAGTGCGGCAAAGCCGTTCTTGGCTTCCTGGTGTGCCTCGTCATGCACCGTGTGCAGCGTGTACGCCATGCGGCCGTCCGCCGACTCGATCCGGAGCCGTTCGCCGTTCCCGGTCACATACGCGCGGCCGGTTTCGCTCGCGCTGATCAACCGGCGCGCGCTCTCCGAGGTGCCCTCCGGGGCAGTCTCCGGGGTCTGTGCCGGAGCCTTGACCGGGGTGTGGACGGCCGGAGCCTTGACCGCCGGAGCGTCCGCCACGGGGGCCGATTCGGCCGGAGCGTCCACGGTGGCCGGAGCCTTGACCGCCGGAACCTCCGGGGCGCCAGCCACCACCACGTTCGCGCGCTCCGGAACCTCTGCCGGAACCGTGCCGAACTCCCGACGGTGCTCGCTACGCAGCGCGTACGAAACGGTGTGCGTGCCCCGACCGTCCCGCACGATCACCCAACCCTCACGGGACACCTTCTCAGGCTGCACGCCCGCACCACACAAGCATGCGTACCCGTAGATGCCGCGCCAGTCGTCCCCGATTGCCTGACGACACGTCCCCGGACGGCGCCCGTACTGCGTCGCCTTGAACGGGCCGTTGTGCCGTACCGGCTCCAGGATCACAAGTGCGTCCGGTCGTACGGTCGCGATGTTCTTCCGCGCGTACGTCGCTACCGGGCCCCGAGTCTTGTAACCCTCCCGCCCCGGGATGATCCACCGACCGTCAAGCGTCACCAGGCTGTACCGCTCCGTCGCGGGGCAGTACACGGAGTACGCAACCGCGCGCGGCGTCACGCTCAGTCCCTGCCGCTTCGGGTGCAGGTCTGCATCCGAGGCAAGGATGGTGCGCGCGTCCGTAAGGCCGTGCCCTTCCATGGCGTTGCCGGCGGGAGTGGTGATCATGACCGCGTGTGACATGGGACAGTCCTCCGTAATGGGGGGTGTGTGCTTCGGAGTTGGGGGCCGTGCCACCGAGCAACCCAACGAAAGAAATATACCGCAGTTCCATCACTGACGGAAGCGGTTTCGGGGCGCCTTTTCGAGAAGCTCCGCTGGTCAGCGGCTCGCGAGCCGCCCGAGGCGCCCCCTGGGGCGGGTCGGCGCCGGGCTAGCGACAGCCGAAGCCGGCCGCAGCCTGACGAGACGGCGCTGGACGAAGCCGAGCTGAACTACTCCCTCCTTCGTCGGGCTGCACCCCGACGAAGGGAGAGGGACTCTCTTCCTCCTATGGAGGAAGAGGTGTCACGGCGCGTCCGCGCTGGCCCACCCCCGCTGACCTGCAGCCAAGCAGCCCCACCCGTCCGGGTGTGGCTACCTGTTGGGCAATCCGTTGAGCAACTCGCCAGGCAACCCATTGAGCAACGCTCTGAGCTACCCATTGCGCAACCACCTTGCGCGAGCACGGAAGGGTGATCTTCGACCGGAGGAAGAACCGATCGCGGCGGCGTCGGTGTCCGCCTCGACATGCCCCAAGGCCCACACCTGACTCAGCCCGGCATCGCCCGGATCACGATTCACGCGCTCGACGAGGAGACCGCGGTCGCGGTCGGCTTGGCGCTCGCCGAGCACAGCAACGTGACCGGACCATCCGCGCCGTATCGCATCCCGGGCGAGGGCGGCGTCTGCGTACGCATGTACGGCAGCACCTTGCCAGTCGACGAGATGGAACGACACACGCCGCGCACTCCGGGACGCCCGGAGTGCGGCAGCGCCACGGTCCGCTCCGCGCTGCGCGCGTGGACGAGGTGGCGGGCGCGGCGCTTCCGGTGAGGTGTGACCGGCGCGACCCGCTGACCTGCACGCTCAGGCTTCAGTGCGAAACGCTCAACCATCGCTGCGACAGAACAGTGTTCCTGAACTCTTTCGGGCGACTCACGGACTCCTGACTTGATTCATTCGAACTCATGCTCGAATATCGATGTATGTCTGCAAGACCGGTGGCGAGCGTGCGAGCGGGTGGCGGTACCGGTGAGCCGGCGCCGTCGTCTCCGCTCGGTGCGCTGCTGCCCGGCGGACGTATCCGCCCCGGCACGGCCGTCAGCACAGGTCATGACATGCCGTTGCTGCTGGCGCTCGCCGCGGAGGCCTCCCGGACGGCTGTTGGTTGGGCGGCGGTGGGCTTGCCGCAGCTGGGGGCGCTCGCGGCCGAGGCCGCCGGGTTGGACCTGGCGAGCGGCATGCGGATCGACGATCCCGGCCGCCACTGGGCGCAGGTCCTTGCCACCGTGGCCGAGGCAGTCCCGGTCGTCCTGGTCGGCCCGCTGGGACCGGTGCCCGACCGGATAGCCCGCCGGCTGGCCGCCGTGCTGCGGCGCAGCGGATCGATCCTGCTGGCCGCCGGCCCGTGGCAGGGCGCCGAGGCGCGTCTCCAGGTGGTCTCGGCACGGTGGGAGGGCGTGGGAGACGGGCACGGTCTGCTGCGCGGTCGCCGTGTCCGGGTGGCCGCCGCCGGGCGCGGTGCTGCGGCCTCGCCGCGGTATGCCGAGATGTGGTTGCCCGGCCCCGACGGTGCTGTCGCGCCGGTGCTCAATGAGAGCGACGCCACGTACGAGCCCTCGCCCATCACCGCAGTGGGCGCCGTGCGTGAGCAGCGTCCGGTCCTGCGCGTGGTGGGGTGACCCACGGTGGGCAAAGGCAGAGTCGTCGTCGGCTGGATCCCCGACTTCCCGGTGCTCGCCTGTGGGGTGCAGGCGGCGGAGGCCGTGGCGGTCGTGCACCGTGACGCGGTGGTGGCCTGCTCGGCGGCCGCCCGTGGGGCCGGGGTACGGCGCCGGATGCGGCTGCGCGTGGCCCTCTCCCGCTGCCCGCAGCTGAGGGTCGTCGAGCGGGACCTCGCGGCGGAGATGCGCGTCTTCGAGCCGGTGGTGCGTCATCTCGAGGACACGGTGATGCCGCGCCTGGAGGTGATCCGCCCCGGTCTGGTCGCTGCGCCTGCCCGGGGGCCGTCCCGGTACTGGGGTGGCGAGCAGCAGTTGGCCGATCGGCTGGTGGCCGCCGTCACTGAACGGGACCTTCCGGCCCGGCCGGGTCTGGCCGACACGGTGTTCACGGCGGCGCTCGCCGCCCGGGCCGGACAGCTCGTCCCCCTCGGGGCCGACGCGGCGTGGCTGGCCCCGTACCCGGTGGGCGTGCTTGGCCTGCCGCGCCTGACGGAACTGCTCAAGCGCCTGGGCATCCACACGGTCGGCCAGTTCGCAGCCCTGCCCGAGGACAAAGTCCTGGCCCGCTTCGGCAGCGAGGGTGCGGCCGCACATCGCACCGCCAGCGGCCAGGAGGCCCGCCCCCTCAGCGCGCGCAAGAGCTCCGACGACCAGACGGTGGCGTATGCCTTCGAGCCCGCCGAGCAGCTCCTGGAGCCGGTCACCTTCGCCGCCAAGGCTGCCGCCGACAAGCTCCACGAGCAGCTGGCCGCGGCCGGCGTGGTGTGTGCCCGGCTCGAAGCCGGCGTCGAGCTCGCCGACGGCCGCACCCTGACCCGGATCTTCCGCCATGAAGGACGGCTGTCCGCCCTCGCGGTGGCCGAGCGGGTGCGCGGCGTCCTGCAGGCCTGGTCCGATGCCGGCACCCTCGACGCCGGAGGCGAGCGCGGCATCGTCCGCCTCGTGCTGCGACCCGAGCAGCTCAGCGCGGCAACGGGCCGCCAGAGCGCGCTGTTCGGCGAGCGGCACACCCCGGAAGAAGTGGAGCGGGCCGCCGCCCGCGTGCAGGCGCTGCTCGGCCACCAAGCCGTGGTGCGCATCGAACTCGGCGGCGGCCGAGGCCCGGCCGAGAGGATCCGGCTCGTACCGTTCGGCGACCTCGACACCGACCGCCAACTGCCGGCCGGGCCGTGGCCGGGACGGCTGCCCGCCCCGCACCCGGCCACGGTCTACCCGGCCTGGCTGCCCGCTCAGCTCGCCGACGACGCCGGACAGCCGGTGACGCTTTCCGGTCGCCTGGCCCTGTCCGCCCCGCCGGCCCACGTCGCGGTGGAAGGGCACGGCCAGGCGGCGGTCGCGGGATGGGCCGGTCCGTGGCCGGTGCTGGAGCAGTGGTGGGACCGCGAGCGCGCCCGGCGTATCGCGCGGATGCAGATCGCGGGCGCCGACGGCCGCGCCTGGCTGCTCGTTGTCGAGCACGGCCGGTGGTGGGCGGAGGCCCACTATGGATGAGCACCACCGCGCGCCCGTCCTTCAACTGCCCTCGGCCCGTCGCACGACCGCGGGAGAGGCCACAGCCGAGACGGACTGGGCCGAGCTCCATGTCCACAGCGCGTTCAGTTTCTTGCAGGGCGCCGCGCAGCCGCATGAGCTCGTCGCCGAGGCGGCCCGACTGGGCATCACCGTGCTGGCCGTCACCGACCGCGACGGCCTCTACGGGGCGCGCCGCCTGGCCGAGGCCGCGAAGACGGCCGGGATCGGCACCGTCTACGGCGCCGAACTCACCCTGGACGACCCCGAGCTGGGCACGCCGGTGGTACTCGCTCGCGACCTGGAGGGATACCGCCGCCTCTCTGCGTCGATCAGCGCTGCGCAGCTGGCCGGTTCCAAAGGGGCGCCCCGCTACGACCTGCAGGCGCTCTCCGCGGCCGCGGCCGATGGCCACTGGGCGGTCCTGCCCGGCTGCCCCCACCCGGACTTCGACCGGCGGGACGTGAACGCGGTCGCCCACCGTCTTCAGCGCCTGGTGGAGGTGTTCGGCCCCTGCGTATACGGCGAACTCGTCGACCACCACCTCCCCGAGGACTCCGTCGCCAACGACGTGATGGTCGTGGCCGCACGCCGCACCGGCTGCCCGGTCATCGCCACCGGCGCCGTCCACTACGCGGCCCCGCGCCAGGCCCGCCTCGCCCAGACGCTCGCCGCACTGCGCCGCCGCGAGGACCTCGAACACGCCGCAGGCCACTTGATGCCTGCCCCGACCGCGCACCTGCGCAGCCGTGACGAATTGCAGCAGGTCTTCGCCCGCTACCCCGGGGTCATGGAGGCCACGATCGAACTCGGCCGGAACCTGGTGATCGACCTCGACGAACTGCGCCCCGAACTACCTGGTTTCCCCACCCCGCGCGGGTTCACCGAGGACTCCTGGCTGCGCTACCTCGCCGAACGGGCCTGCACCGCCCGGTACGGGGAGCGTGACGAGCCGTCCGCCGCCGCGGCATGGCGTCAGCTCGACCACGAACTGAAGATCATCAAACAGTTGTCCATGGCCGGGTACTTCTTGATCGTCCACGACATCGTGCAGTTCGCGGTCGGCCGGGGCATCTGGTGCCAGGGCCGCGGCTCGGCGGCCAGCTCCGTGGTCTGCTACGTCCTCGGCATCACGGCTGTCGACGCCCTGAAGTACGGGCTTCTCTTTGAGAGGTTCTTGTCGATGGAGAAGGCGGGCCCGCCCGACATCGACATCGACTTCGAGAACGCCCGCCGGGAGGAGGTCATCCAGTACGTCTACGAGCGCTACGGCCGCGAGCACGCCGCCCAGGTCGCCAACGTGATCACGATGCAACCGCGGCTTGCGGTGCAGGAGGCCGCGCGGGCCCTCGGCTATCCCATCGGCCGTATCCGCGAAATGACCCGGCACATCCACCACACCCCGCCCGGCCCCGAGGCGGACCTGCCCGCCGACGTCCGCGAGCTCGCCGCCCAACTCCACAAGCTGCCCCGGCACTTGGGCGTGCACTCCGGTGGCATGGTCCTCACCCGCCAGCCCATCGGCGAGATCATGCACGTCGAATGGGCCACTGCCCAAGGACGCTCTGTGCTGGGCGGTGACAAGGATGATGTGGCAGCGGCAGGCCTAGTGAAGATCGATTTGCTGGGATTGGGTATTTTGTCCGCCCTGCACACTGCGTGCGACATGATCGCCGAACACCACGGCGTCCGCCTCGATCTCGCCTCGATCCCCGAGGACGACCCGGACGTCTATCGCATGCTCGCGCGCGGCGACTCGATCGCAGTTTTCCAGCTGGAGTCCAGAGCCCAGGTCTCGACACTGCCCCAGCTGCGGCCCAAGACCTTCGACGACCTCGCGGTCGCCGCCTCGATCATCCGGCCCGGGCCGATCCAGGCCGGCTCCAAACACCCCTATCTGCGCCGCCGCCGTGGCGAAGAACCGGTCACCTATCCGCACCCGCTCGCCGAGCGGGCCCTGGAGAAGACCTTGGGCGTGGCTCTGTGGCAGGAGCAGGCGATGACGCTGGCGATCGACTGCGCCGGATTTTCGCCGGGCGAGGCGGACCGACTGCGCAAGGCGATGGCCGCCAAGCACGCCCCGGAGAAGGTCGCCGAACTGCGCGACCGACTCCTGGACGGGATGGCCCGCAAGGGGATTCCGCCCGCGGCCGCGGAGCGCATCACCGGCATGATCGAGGCCTTCAGCGACTACGGCTTCCCGCAAAGCCACGCGCAGTCCATGGCCGGCATCATCTACGCCAGCGCATGGATCAAGCACCACTACCCAGCAGCGCTGATCGCCGCGACCTTGGCGAATTTGCCGATGGGGTTCTACGACTCCCAGACCCTGATCCAAGACGCGAAGCGCCGCAGCATCACCGTGCATGGCGTCGACATCCAGGCCTCCGACGTGCACGCGACGCTCGTACCAGATCCGGCCAACCCGTCCGGGCAGCCCGCCATCCGGCGCGGCTTGACCAGCGTCACCGGTCTCAGCAAGGAGGCCGCCCGCACGATCGTGACTGCCCGCACCGAGCGGCCGTTCAAGGACCTGGAAGATGTCGCCCGCCGCACCCAGCTGCCGGCGCGGCTGATGGAACCGCTCGCCACGGCCGGTGCGTTCGACGGCTTCGGTGAACACCGGCGGACCACCTTGTGGGTCGCTGGCGCCTTCCCCCGCAGCCACCAGCCCTACCTTCCCGGGCTCGGCGCCCTCGCGCCTTCCCCCAAACTGCCCGCCATGACACTGGCCGAACAGACCGCCGCCGACCTGGCCACCACCGGCGCCAGCGCCACCACCCATCCCGTCCAGCACGTGCGTGGATACCTGGAACAACGCGGCGCGCTGCCCGCGGCCGCCGCACGCGTCATGGCGGACCAGACCCGGGTACGGATCGGCGGACTCGCCAAATACCTGCAGCGCCCGCCCACCGCCAACGGCGTCGCGTTCGGCGCGCTCGAAGACGAGACCGGCATGATCAACCTGGTGTTCTCGCCCCCCGTGTGGGAGCACCACCGGCACCTGCTGATCGAAGCCCCTGCGGTGCTGCTGGACGGTCATGTCGAGCGGTCGCACGGCGCTGTCAACGTCATCGTGCACAGGGTGGAAGCAGTGGCGGTACCCGCGTCGACACGTCGTCGCCGCGCCGGGCGTTGACCTCCGGTGACGACGGACCCCTAAGAGCTGTCCCGTAACCGCGGGGGTTTGAGGACCGGCTCCTGCTCTACTGGACGTCAGAGGAAGAGGAGGTCGACGTCCCTTTCGACGCAGAGCCGCAGGACGACCGTCAGTTGTCGGGCGCCGTCGAGGTGCTGTTGGAGGAGCGGGTCGCCAGTCTCGTCCTGCCAGTGTTCTGTGATCGCCTTCAGCCGGGGCAGGATCGCGGCGCACTCGGTGGGCGAGAGTTCGCCGCCGCCGTCATCTGGGCGATTGAGGAGTGGCTCGAGCGCGGTGGAGACATTGCGCCAGGCGCGCTCCCCGCCGAAGCCCCGCATCTCGGAGAGCGAGAACCCCTCGGCCTGTGCCAGCCGTCGCCGGAATGCGGCGAAGCCATTGTAGGACCAGGTGGCGTCTGGACTGCTCGCATCTCCGTCTCCCGGGAACAGAATCAGCCCCACGTCACCCTCCCCTTGTTCGTCGAGTGGGCAAAGGATCAGTGGGAACCCGTGACGTCTGCAACTGAGATGATCCCGCAGTGGCTGGTGTGATCACGGCGCCGAAGTAGTCCTGCGGGCCGGCCGGAGGGCTATGATGAACCGTCACAAGTGCGCGTAGCTGGGCCAGTTGCGGTGGGGGCTTCGAGATCCTGCACACGGCGAGGACTTAAAAAAAGTCCTTCGTGGTGACACCTTGTGAACAGTCGTATGCGCTGAGCGTCACGATCTCGTGGTTGCCGTGACTTTCGGCGTCGCTCGTACCGATCCACCGAAGGGCTTCCTCGTCGAGTAGGGGCCCTGACGGTACGCCGGGCCCCATGGATCTAAGGGCCCTCAGTGGATCTGCACCTGCACATCGCCCCCGAGAACCTCCTGATCGTGGTCATCAGCTGCTGCATCGGGTACCGCGTGTACCGCCGCCCCACCGCAGACGCCAACGCACAGTTGCGGCAGCAGGGGGATCTGGCGGGCGGCGTCGCCGCGGCGGCGGCCGCCATCCTCATCCTCGCCTTCCTGCTCAGCCTGGGGGACGGCACAGGCTCCAAGTCCGAGAACGGCCTCCATCCGGCGCCAACGGTGCACGAGACGAGGATCGGTGAGTCTGTTCCATCGTCGGTTGAGCAGCCCGGTGTCCGGGGCCTCGGCCACAGCGAGGAATAGCTCTCCGGGGAGTCCGTACCTACTCAGCAGCCCCATGCTCAAGGGCCTCGACGGCTGGTCCGCAGTCTCAGTCGAGGTTCCGCGACATGATCAGCCGGTTGGTCAGCTCCACCGTGGCCAGGTACCACCAGAAGATCCAGTCGAGAAACGCTTCGTCGTAGTCGCCCCGCTGACCGGCCCTGCGATGGCGCAGGTCGTAGCGGTTGGCGATCTCGAACAGTGCCCCTTCGTCGGGCCTACCGACCTGTTCCTTGATCAGTGCACGGCGTTCTTCCAGGATGCCGGCGAGGGCGACGATCGCCGATCGCCTGCTCTCGGTCGATGTGTCGCGTCCTCGGAAGAGTGCGATGGCGTGACGGGTCCGCGTGGTGATGTCAGGTGCGCTGTCGTTGAGGACACGGTGCACCAGTTGGCTGCGGGCGTCGTCGGTGACAGCGACCAGGCGTCCGAGGTCTTCCCCTTCCGCGGCCAGTTCGTACTCGATGCCGGCCGCGCGCAGCAGCTGGTTGACCTGCCACCGGTACAGGATGCGCGCCGGGCCGTTGTGGAACTCTGAGTGGTGCCAGCCGCAGTTGTTGTAGGAGTGGGGCCACCGCTTGCGGGGTCGGCTGACCAGGTCGTGGAACACCTCGATCAGGCCGTAGAAGGTGTCCTCGTCCCACGTCTCCGGGGTCAGGGGCCACAGGTGCGGGATGCCGAGGCGCTGGTCGATCACCTCGGAGGCGTCCGGCAGTTCGTCGGGGTCGTCGACGCATTCCTCACCGAATCGCTCAACCAGGTAGCCGTTGTCGGCGAACTCGCCGATGATCCGTGCGAAATCGCGTCGGGTGTCGCGCGGCGTACTGCCGTCGTGTGAGAGTCCGCTGCCGCGACGCTGCGGCCAGTACGGCCGCGGAGTGACAGCATGCCTGAGCTCGGATGCCCGGTTGACGAGTTCGGTGAACCAGTCGTGCTTGTCCATCCCGGCCCGTGTGGTGTCCCAGCCGCTGACTGTGGTTGCCCAGGGATCATCCGTTCGCGCGCTGTGGCTGGGTACCTCCTCGAAGTCCGCGACCGCGGTGGTGCCGGCCAGGGCCTCCGTCATGAGCCATATCGCCCGGTCCTCCCAGACGGAGCTCATGGATCGGAGGATGCGCTCACCCTCCGACACGAACAGCGATGTGGGCCAGAGGAGTTCGTAGTTGCTCAGGTCCAGACTCACGGCGTCATCATTACCCATCAGTGCCCCGTCCCGGTCCTGCGCGTTGAACACAGCATCGCGAGCATGACCATCCGCCCCCGCGGCACGCGGTTCCTCGCAGCCTTCGACGCGTAGGACCGTGCTCCCGGAGGCATCGACGAGCTGCTTGCCGCGCCAGCCCAGGTCGTATCGGCAGGTGGGGCGGTGGGGTTCGAGCTTGAAGTATGCGAGCTGCCCGAGTCGGGGTCAGCGGCGTTGCCGTCGCGGGCGGATACGCGTATGCCGCAGCCCTTGCACGTCAGTGGTTTCAGTTAGGGCGGGGTGGGCTTCACGTCGATCGCGTGCGGGTCGTAGGTGTCGCCGCGCGCGTCCTCAACGAACGGGATGCGCACCCCACGCTTCTTCTTCGGCTTCGCCACAGCGCTGTCCCTTCCTGGACGACCGGCTCTCCCTTCCTGGTCTTCCCCCCAGTCCCTGCGCGGACCGAGGCGGAAATTTGCCAGCCTCCGGCCGCTCGCGACGAGCCGGAAAAGGGGTGTCACGGCGCTGACCCGCTCACGGAATCTGGCTGGGTTGGCAGTTGGGCAACCGGCTGACCTGCGCATTCGGGGGCTTGGGTCGCCGGTGGGGTCAGAGGTGCTGAGGAGAGTCCACGACACGAGAGATCGAAAGGGGCCGTGTCGTGGCTGGTGGGAGCGAGCGCATTTTCGTGGGGCTGAACGCCGAGTGGGCGCTGGTGTGCGCCGAGCCGGCGCATGCCGCGATGGTGCGCGGCTGGCTGGAGGACGCCGGCGTTCTCGCGCCGGGTGAGAGCCCGGACCGGCTGCAGGACTTGCTGGTCGAGCTGGAGCGCCGGGACCGGTCCCAGGGCCGCGCGCACAGCGACCGGTGGCTGGCCGCCGTCCTGGCGGTGGCCGCGGGGGCGGGCGGTGAGGCGCAGCTGGCGGCGCGGGTCGTGGTGCAGGCCATGTTGTCCGGGGCGTTTCGGCTGGCGCGCCGGTTGATGCGTGCGGAGCGGGACTTCGACGAGGTGGGCCAGGTCGTCGTCGCCGCCCTGTACCAGGTGGTGCGCACGTACCCCGCGGCGCGGCAGCGGAAGGTCGCGGCGAATTTGATGTTGGAGACGCTGCACCGGGCGAGCCGCGAGCTGCAGGCCGACTTCGAGCCCGACGGCGTGGCCTGGCAGCCCGAGCTGGCCGCGATGCCGTCCGACCAGAACGTGGTCGACGCGGCCTGGCGCGGCGTGCTCGCCGAGACCGCTGGCCGCGCGGTGCTGGCGCAGGCGCCGTGTGAGGAGGAGCTGTCCGGTCCCCGGGGTGAGTTGATCGAGCTCCTGGTGTGGGGGGTGTCGTCCGGGATGGTCGACGCCGAGCGGGCGCGGGCGATCGCCGACGAGGTGCGGGAGGGCGGCCGGGAGGCGGCCGAGCGCGCCGGGGTCTCCGCGGTCGCCTGGCGCAAGCGGCGCAGCCGGACGGTGCAGCAGCTGCGCGCGGTCGCCGAGTCGTGGGCGCAGGCCGCATGAGCGCGCGCCGAGACGTTCGCGGGATTTGGGGTGTCACGTTCCGGACGCCGGAGCTCCTTGCGGTGGGTGTGCGGCGGAGAGCCCGGTGCACGAGGGGCTCGGAGGGAGCGGCCGCGATGACAGCGGTGGCAGACAACGGGGTCGGCATGAGGGCGGACGAGGCGGACGAGGTGCTGCTGGTGCGGGCGCGGCGCAGGCTGCGCGAGCTGGTGGCGCTGTTGGAGATCGCGCCGTTCGCCGCGGCCACGACGGACGCCATGCGCGCGTATCTCGACGAGGACGCGGACGACGCCGGGGAGGCCTTCGCCCGGTTTTGCGGGCTGTCACCAACGGTGCGCGCACAGCGGGCCGCGTCGGCAAGCGAGGCGCTGTCGTGAGCCGCCGCACGAGATCGGCCTCGGCCGAGCGGACAGAGCGCACGACAACGACGCGTCGCCGTGCGGCCGTTGTGGCGGAGCCGGAGTTCGTCGAGCCGGTGGACGCGGTGGAGGGCGGCTGGGTGACGGTCTCCTCCGGGGCGGTCGCCAACCTGACGACCCTGCTGCGGTGGGGTGCCTGGCTGCTGCTGATCGTCGGCCCGCTGCTCGGGATCCTCGCGTTCATGCGGCCGACGACCGCGGCCACAACGGCCCCGCCCGCGCCGAAGACAACGGCGCCGGCAACGGCGGCGGACACGGCGGGCCCAGCAGGCTTCGCGCAGCTGTACGTCGCGGCGTACGTCGAGGCCGGAAAGGGCACCGAGGCGTCGCTCGCGCCGTACTACCCGCAGATGCGCAATATCTCGCTGGAGGCGACCCCGCGCATCCAGCAGGCCGACCGGCTTGCGGCGGTACGCGTAACGAAGGTGTCGTCCGGCTACTGGTCGGTGACCGTCGCCGCGCGCATCACCTCGCAGGCGAAGGCCTCCAAGAAGACGACCACGGCGGACACCGAGACCGCGTCCGGCGAGGTGCTGCGGTACTTCCAGGTTCCGGTCAAAGCGGGTTCCGGGGGCGGATACATCGCGGCCGCGCTGCCCGCCGAGGTCGCCGCGCCTTCTGCCGGTGACGGGCTGGAGCTCGACTACGGCTCGCCCGTGCCGGCGGACACGCACGATGCCGCCACCGCCGCGGTGGGCGAGTTCCTGGCCGCCTACCTGACCGGGTCCGGGGAGCTGGACCGCTATCTGTCGCCGGGCACCGACCTGGCCGCAGTCTCGCCCGCCCCCTACGAACGGATCGAGGTCTCCCAACTCGCCGAGCAGGGCGCCGGCTTCCCGATGGACGCCCCGGCCACGGAGGGGGCGAAGCGGCAACTGCTCGTCGACATCTGGGCCACCGGCTCGGACGGGCAGGTGCGGCCGTTGACGTACGCGATCGCGCTGAAGGCGCGCGATGGGCGCTGGGAGATCGCCGCGCTGGACGCGGCCCCCGGCCTGAGCACCACCTCGAAGGAGAAGTAATGAACATCGTCATGGCCGCGGGCGTCCTCGGCGACTTCAAGCTGATGAGCGCCGACGTCAAGGACATCCTCGTCAACCTGCTCCCGCCGATCTTCGGCGCCGCATTCGTGCTGTGGGTGTGGGGGAACACCAAGTCGCCGCTGAAGACGTTCGTCGCGTGCATCGCGGCGGGGGCGATCTGGTGGGGCATCGCCAACATGGACATCCTGCGCGACAAGACCGGTGAGGACATCAACCGCGACAAGACCGCGGCCGCCGTCGTGCCGTCCCGCATCGTCGAGGGCAGGCCGGTCGTCGCGGGCGGTGAACAGCAGTGAGCACCCCCGTTGAGGCTCCCACGGCCGAGACTGCGGATCTGGTGGGCCGCTGCTACACGCACGCGCGCCGCCACCCGCTGGTGATCGGCCGGTTCCCGGGCGGCGGCCGGCTGTGGGGCGGCCCGTACACGATCCCGCAGGCGATCGTGATGGCCGGCTCATTTGTCGCCCTGATCGTGTTCAGGCCGCTGTGGGCGCACTTCGGGCTGCTGGGGAACGTGGTCATCGCGTTCGCGCTGCCGTACGCGCTGGGGTTTGTGGTCCGCAAGGTCAACGTCGACGGCCGCAATCCGCTTGCGGTCGCCGGCAGCGTGCTCGGGCTGATGGCCGCCCCGAGCTTGGGCCGGATGGGCGGTCGTCCGCTGAAGGGTCTGGGCCCTCGCTCGGTGTACGGGATGTGCACCGTCACCTGGCAGACCCCGGCCGCGCCGATCCGGCTGCCCGCGGCTTCGGTCCTGCAGGACAAGCCTGTGAATCGAGACAGTACGTCGGCTTTCGCCGGCGCCCTCGCGGCCGGGACGAGCAGCAACTCGTGGCAGGCGGCGGGGGGTTCCCCGCGCGGCGTCCAGACCACGGGCCGGCCTCAGGTTCTGTCCGCGGCGGGCGCGCTGCTCGCCGCGCGCACCACCAGCACCACCAGTACGCGAACGAAGGGGGTGTAACACCATGCGGGTTCCTGTGCGGCACCTGTCCGGCAACGTGATCTGGACGGTCCACGGCAGCGTGTGGGCGATCTGGCGGATCGAGGGATCCGCGCACGCCAACGCCTCCCGTCGCGCGAAGGAGCAGCGGCTGACCAGCCTGGAATCGCTGGTCAAGCAGTTGCAGGGGGAGGCGATGCTGCTGTCGCTGTGCCCGCAGGTCAATCCCGCGACCGTGGTGGAGAAGATGTGCGCCGGGGTGGACCTCGCCGCCTCCCCGCGCTACACGCAGCTGGCCCACACCGTGCTGGACCAGCTCGAACAGCTGGAGCTGACGGGGCGTACGGACTGGCTGGCGGTGCAGCTGCCCACCTCACGCCGGCAGGCCGCCGCGGATGCCTTGCGGGCCGCGCGCGCCGAATTCGCCCTTCAACTGGGCCTGTTGCCCGCGCCGGTGTCGGCCGAGGAGGAGCTGGAGCGCCTGGTGCAGGCCGCCGATCTCGCCTCCACCTGGCCGTCGGCGATCCAGCGGCGTCCGGCGACCGAGGCCGAGATTATGTGGATCTACGGGCACAGCGCGCGGCGCGGCGTCATCGAGCCGCTGCTGCCCGAAGGGGACACGGTGCACACCGCGCGCGGCCGCGGCCGTGCGGTGGCTGCGCTCGGCCAGGTCGTGCTCGCCGAGGGCGGGCAGCCCGAGGCCGAGCCGAGGGCCGCGTCGAAGTCGAAGGCGTGGCGCAAGCCGAAGACGCCGATGTTCGAACGGCGCTGGCTGGAGTCGGCCACTGAGTGGGGCACCTCGTATCAGTGCCTGCTGGGCTTGTCCCAGATGCCGGAGTCGTTTGTGTTTCCCGGCTCGGAGTACCTCGCCGACGTCGACCAGTTCCCCTACCCCGTCGACTGGACGGTGCGTCTGGCGGTGGAGAGCGGGTCCAGCGCCGAGGCCAAGTCGCGCCGTCAGGCCCGTGAACTGGCCGGACAGTACAGCGAGTACGACGGCGAGACGGCGGGCGTGCCCGCTTCGGTGGAGAAGGCTGCCGGCGGGATGCACGAGTACCGGGAGCGGCTGACGGCATCGGCCAGCGAGGTCGAGGTGCGGGCCATGACCACGCTGTGCGTGTGGGGCGACACGGCCTCCGAGGCGGAGCGGCGTGCGAAGGAGCTGCGCGGCTACTTCGGCGGCAGTGAGTATGTTTTCGACCGGCCGCGCGGCGAGATGGAGAACCTCTGGTACGGGATGCTGCCCGGCGCCCGCACCCCGCGCGTCAGTGTCGGCTATTCGCAGTACCTGCTGGCCCGGGACTTCGCCATGGCCGGTCCCTTCACCGGGGCCGGGCTCGGCGACGACACCGGACCGCTGTACGGGCTGCAGCTGGCCGGCGGCGGCATGCGGCCGGTGCTGATCGATTTCGCGCGTGCTCCGAGGGAGAACGCGTCCGCGTCGGCCGCGTACGTCGGCGAGCTCGGCGCCGGCAAGAGCGTCGCGCTGAAGGCGGCCGTGTACGCGATCCTCGCTGCCGGACGCCGCCTCGGGGTGCGGGGAAGCCGCGGCCGGGCAGTGATTGTGGACCGTACGCCGAAGCAGGAGTGGGTGAAGTTCGCGCGCGCATGCCCGGGCGAGACGCAGGTCATCACCATCGACAACACCGCCTCCGTCTCGCTCGACCCGCTGCGGATCTTCGACGATCCGCGGGAGGCGCAGCGGTTCACGGAGTCCTTCCTCACGCTGCTGCTGGGGATGTCGCCGATGGACGACGAGGGCATCGCACTGTCGGAGGCGATCGCCTCCGTGCTGGCCGGTCCCTCCCCCTCGATGCGGGTCCTGGCCGAGGAACTGGCCACCCGTGGGGCGGGGGATCCGGCGTCGAAGACGGTGGCGCGGCGCCTGGCCGCGGTCGCCCGCAAAGACCTGGCGCAGGCGCTGTTCGACGAGACGCTGCCGGTGGTGCGGACCTCCGAAGCCGACAGTGTCGTCTTCTCCGTCGCTTCCCTCGCGCTGCCCAAGAAGCGGGAGCTGGAGGGCGACCGTCTGGACCGGCTGGAGTTCGAAAAGACCTTTGGCCGCTCGGTGATGTATCTGATCGCCGCCCTCTGCCGGAAGATCGCGTTCGCGCGCGACGAGGAGTTCACGGCGGTCGTGTGGGACGAGTGCTGGTGGCTGACCTCAAGCCCGGAGGGCTGCGAGCTGCTGCTGGAAGTCGTCCGCGACGGCCGCAAGCACAACTCCGGAGCGTTGGTGGGCAGCCACGACGCCGAAGACATCGGGCCCTCGGACAGCGAGATCGGGCAGGTCATCCTCGGTCTGATCCCCCGCCGGTTCCTCTTCCGCCACACCGACCTCGAACTCGCCCGCCGGGGACTGCGGTTCTTGGGCTGCGACCCCAACGACGAGGACCTAGTCGCCCTCGTGACGACGGGGCTGTCGCCCATCAACGTCTCCGACGATGAGAAGACGGCGCGAGCCGGCGAGTGCCTGCACCGCGACCTCAACGGCCGCATCAGCGGCATGCAGATCCTGATCCCCGCTGACGAACGCGCCGCTGCCCACATCCACTCCCAGCCGCTCCTGGCCGCGGCATGATCCGCCGGGCGGCCAGACGGCCGCGTAGGACAGGCCTCATAGGAGCGCGGCGCACGGACGGGCGGTGGCTGCGGCCCGGGCGTATCTTCGCCGTGGGCGTGAGCATGCTGCTGCTCGCCACCGTGTGCTCGCTGCTCCTGGCGAGCACGGCGGGCGCCGCCCCCACCCCGACTCCCTCACCGTCACACTCCACCTTCGAGCCGGGGCTGCAGCCGACCGCACCCGGGCTGCTGCCGCCCAAGTCCCCCGACGCCACCGCCCCCAGCAACACCGCCGACAGCGGCAACGACACACAGGACAAGGCCGCCAAGGAGACGCCGGCGGAGAAGAAGGCGCGCGAGGAAGCAGAGAAGGAGGCGAAGGCCAAGAAGCTGGCCGACGCGTGGCAAAAGCGCATCGCCCAGTACAAGGCCGACCGCCGCAACGGCGGCGTCCTGTCCGCGTTCGAGGTCACCGACCAGTACGGCAACCCCGTCAGCGCCTACCGGATCTTCTCCGACACCGGCAGCTGGAAAGACTGGGACCTCAAGATCGAGGCCTTCCTGGTCGAGATGGAGTTCCTCGGCACGAAATGGCTCGTCTCCTTCGCCTGCTTCCTCATCGCCTGGAGTCTCAGCTTCAAACTCGCCGGGCTCCTCCTCAAACCGGCGCTGACGGTGTCCGACGCGCTGTACACGAACGTGCTGGTGCAGATCGGCCTGCCGAGCCTGTGCCTGACGTACGCGGGCGTCGTCGCCGGATGGCACTTGATGTTCGGGCGCAAGGCGCGCGGCTGGGGCGAGGCGGCCGCCGCCCTGGTGATCTCCGCGCTGTCCGTCACCACGCTCGCCGCGCCGCCTCAGATGCTGCTGTCCGAGCAGCACGGCGCGGTCGGCAGTGCCCGCGCCCTGGCCGTCGAGGTCGCCGCGCTGATCCTGGACAACCAGGACCTCGACACGAACAAGCCCTCCACGGTCAACAGCGCGGAGCAGGGTACGGGCGGCTGGGAGTCCCCGGACGCCAAGAAGCTGTCCCGCCCGATCACCGACGCCCTGGTCGACGCCTTCGTGGTCAGGCCCGCGATGCTGCTGTCATACGGGCAGACCTTCGAGGGCAAGTGTGCCAAGGACTTCCAGGAGTCCCGCATCGAGCAGGCCGTCGCCGACCAGTGGCTCGACGGCATCCTCAACTCCGGGCAAAACGCGCTGCGTGAGAACGTCCCGTGGATCGGCGGCACCCTCGGCGACCTCATGCAGAGCACCACCCAGCTTCCCAACGACATCATCAAGGAGAAGGTCCAGGCCAAGGGCCCCATCGCAAAGTTCGAGAAGGCCTGCGTCAAGGGCGGCAACGCCGCAGCGCTCAAGAGGGCCAGCATGGACAAGGTCGGCGGCGCCTTCTTCATGGCGATCGCCGCCCTGCTGGTCTGTCTGTTCATCACCGTGCTGGACGGATCGTTCCTCTACGCCCAGTTCTGCATCGCGAAAGAGGCGATGATCGCGAAGGTCGCCCTGGCTATCGGTGTGCTGCCCGGGCCAGGACGCTCCTGGCTGACGTCCAGAGCCACCACCATCCTGCGCTACCTGTGGCTGATGGTCCTCGCGGTCGGCGCGCTCGCTGTCTTGATCGTCGTCATCACCGCCATCATCAACGCTCCCGAAAGGGACATCCCCGGCGGCGTCACCGTCCGGTTCGTCGTCATCGACATCACGTGCATCTCCGCGTTCAGCTACCGCAAGAAGCTGGTGCACGGCGCGGAAAACCTCTCTCTGCGGGCCCGCGCCCGAATCGGCAGCAGCATTTTCGGCGGCGGCACCCCCACGGATCTCGGCCAGCACACCCCGAGGCGCAGCATGGGCCGCAAGCTCCTGGTCGGCGGCATGATGCTCGGCGCACTCGCTGCCAGTGGTGGCGCAGCAGGAGCGGCGTACGGGCACGCACGCGGCAGCACCGCGCTCGCCGCACGCCTCGTCCGCGGCACCGGCCGGATGATCGGCGGCACCGCGAGAGCCGCAGCCGGCACCACGAAGGCCGCCGCCAGGGGCGGCCTGAAGCTCGGCAAGGTCGGACTCAAGTCCACGCTCGGCCTGCCCGTCTACGGCCCGCGCGCCGCCCGCCGTACCAGCGCTGCAGTCACCGCCGTGCCCGCACGGGTCGCGGGCGGCGTCCAGAGTCTCGGCCAGCGCCTGGGCCAGATTCAGCAGCAATACGCCCCGACCGTCCAGAACTTCGCAGGCGAGTACCGGCACAACCTGCGCTCGGTCGGACGCCTGATCCGCGGCCGCCGCCCGCTCGGCCCCTTCACCCCACCGCGGCCCCCTGCCCCAGCCCGCCCCGCTGGCGGACGCCCTGCCCCGGGACGCCGGCCCGTTCCCGCTGCCGCGCGCCCCGTACGTCCCACGCCCGTGGTGGCGCCCGCCGCTCCGCAACGGCGTCCGGTGCCGCCCCGTGTGCCGCAGGCCCCGGCCAGCCCGGCGCAGGCCGCACTGCAGATGCGGCTGCACCGCATTCGCAACCGCCAGGCCACCCCGCCGACCACCCCGGCCACTCCCCCGGCCAGCGCTGTGCCGACTCCGCGTCGGGCACCCGCCCGTGCAGCGCGGCCTGCTCCCCGTCGCCGCGGCGGTGCCCGGCCTTGACCGGTTCGAAGAAGACCCTGCTCGCCTCCGCGGCGCTCCTCACACCGATCGGGTTCGTCCTTGGAATCTGCATCCTGTTCGTCGCCGCCGTGGCCGGAGGCGCGGCCGAGCACGAGGGCGAAACCGGCGATGGCACCGCCCTGACCGCGCAGGGCGTGCCCGCGAAGGTGGACGGCGTGAACGCGGTGATGCTCGCCGCGTACAGCAGCGCGGCCGAGCGCATCACTTCGCTGCGCCCCAAGTGCTCCGGGATGCGCTGGTCAGTGATCGCCGGAATCGGCAAGGTGGAGAGTAACCACGCCGCAGGCCGGGCGATCGCCGCGAACGGAGACATCACGCCGCGCATCCTCGGTCCCCGTCTCGACGGCAGCGGCGTCGGCGGCAACACCACCGCCTTCCGCGATACGGACGGCGGGCGCTGGGACGGGGACACCGCGTACGACCGGGCAGTCGGCCCAATGCAGTTCATCCCCTCCACATGGGAAGGCCCGTCCGGCGCGGACGGCAACAACGACGGCGTGAAAGACCCCAACAACGCGTTCGACGCCGCACTCGGCACCGCCCTGTATCTGTGCGGCACCGGCAAGAGCGACCTGAGCAACGACGCGCAACTACGCAAGGCAATCCTGCGGTACAACAACGCCGGCTGGTACGCGGACAAGGTCATCGGCTACGTCCGCCAGTACGACCAGCTCGCCCCCGCCGTCACAACCGGCGGCTCGGCCGTCGGCGGGGAGGCCGGCGCCGTCATCGCGGCCGCACTCGCCCAGCAGGGCACCCCGTACGTATGGGGCGGCGGTGACATCCACGGGCCGACCCAAGGCGGATACGACTGCTCCGGGCTGATGGTCTACGCCTTCTACAAGGGAGCCCACGTCACGCTCCCGCGCACGTCACAGGCCATGCGCAGCGTGGGGACGAAGGTGGCCCGCACCGACCTGCAGCCCGGCGACCTGATCGTCTTCAACAACGACGGAAACTGGGGCCATGTCGGCCTCTATATAGGGGGCGGAAAGATGGTGAACGCCCCGCGGACCGGGAAGACGGTGGAGAGCGTGGTCGTCACCAACGGCTACTGGACCGGGTTCGACTGGTCAATTCGGCGCGTCTTGTGACGCTTTGAGCACTCCGGATCTCCACCATCCTGGAGTTCGGGGCCAGTGGAGCAGCCGATATCGGCTGCTCCACTGGCCCCCAAGGCCGTAGGCGATGGTGATGCGTGGGCTGGTCCGTACGCGGAACAGGTCAAGCTGCCCCGGTGGACGGGAGTTGTCGCCTCGACCGGAGCGGCCGCGGGCGTTCACCGGTTCTCCGGCCGCGGGGCCTCGTTGTGCACACCGCGAGCCGTGCCCTGATGTTGTCCGGGCGAGACACGGCGATCTGGGATCGCCGCTGCCCTGGCCCGTCTACTTTTCTGGGGGTGGCGGCAGCTGCTCTGCGACCTCGATGTAGTGGTAGTACTCCCAGTCCGGGCGGAGCTCCTTGGCCCGGGTGGTGAAGGTACGCCAGGCTTCCACGGCACCGGGCAGATGCGCGGTGGCGCGGTAGAGGATGAGGGCGTGCTCGGGCATCTGGGATGCTTCCCGACAGTCGACACTGTCGACCCAGGCGCTCAGCACGGCCGTCAGATCCTCGGTGTTCAGGAACGGGGCACATGTCAGCACGGCGTCCTTGCACACGGCTTCGGCGGTTCGGAAGGACTTAGCGTCCTGGAGCATCCCGGCGAGTTTCGGCACGAAGTACCGTCCCGGGCGGCGCGCAATCACCGCGGCCTTCGGTAGCAGGGGGAGCTGGCGGAAGACCGGTTCGAGCGCGGGCAGCAGAGCGCGCACCCCGTCGACCGCCACGAGCGACAGCAGGGCCAAGTGATGGGGGGCCAGTGAGCTGGCGAGCGGGTCGATGCCTGCTACGACGCCATTGATCTGGTCGCGGAGCACGGGGTCGGTCGTTTCCCAGAACAGGTCGAGGTGACCGAGACGGCCCACCGCGCGCAGTTGCACGTCGGCTGGCTTCTGGCTCAGCTCCGGGACGAGGTGACGCAGTTCGTTCCTGACCAGGTCTCGGTCGCGGCGGGCAAAGGCGGTCAGGCAGACGGCGGCGCGATCCGCGATCGCCTTGGCGCTAAGGTCCTTCGCCTCGATCTCCAGCAGGGCGTGCTTGGTGACAAGCTGGACGAGACGGCGGCGGACGGCGGACCGCCTGACCTGGTCGTAGTAGGTCTGCGCGATGAAGTCCTCGCCGATGAATGCAGTGTCGGCGAGCAATGTCTGGATCCGGGCGACGACCTTGGCGCCCTGGCTGGGGCTGTGGACAAACAGCGCGTCGAGCGCCACCGCGAGGTGGGCCCGCGCGTCCTCCAGGCTAGGGGCGAAGACGTCGCCGAGCGGGCTGAGTGACGGGTGGGCGCACAGGTTGCGGTCCAGGCGCAGCTGGTCGAGTTTGCGGTGCTGGACGGCGTCTATCAGTTCCATAGTCAGCGCCGTCTCCAGGAGGCGCCCCGTCTCTACGTCCTGCATGGTCCTGATCGCCGCGGCGTCGGTCTTGCCCTGCACCTTCTCGATCTTCTCCACGAGCTGCTTCGCCTCGCCCTCTCCGTCGTCGGCGAGGCGACGCAGCTTTTCGATCACGTCGGCGCAGACCGCAGTCCAGGTGAGCACGATGGCAGCACGCGCGGAGCCGGTGGCATAGCACCGATGCGCCTCGACGATCAACGGGCGGACTTCCGGAGACCAGCACGCGGCAACGCGTTCCTCAAGGTTGATCACTTCTGTTCGCCTTCCGATGGGGCCCGCTCGGGGCTGCTGGATCGATGGCCATGCGGCAAACGCACTGGATCTGGCGGCGGCTCGGACCGCTACTCGGTCACCTCGGCCGGTGCCGGAGCACCCTCCTGCTGGGCGCGCAGCACACCGACGGTCAGCCGCAGAGGCTCTTGCTGGGGGTGGCTGGTGACGAGGTCCATCAGATAGGCGTCCATGGCGGGCGGGCGGTCCTCCAGGGTGAGCGGGTGCTCGGGGTCGGGGTGCGCGAGGACGGCGAATGAGAGGGCGCGGGCGAGGATTTCCGGGCCGGTGCCGCCGTAGCCCCAGGTGACGTCGTCGTGGCTGTAGCGGGGGTCGGTGGGCAGGATGTCGCACCGACCGTCCGGGAGCAGGACGAACGCAGTCATGCTGCCGCGGGTGGCGGCGATTTCGGCGTCGTCGGGGTACGGGGTTGCGGGCAGCGCGCGAGGGCGTTCGACGGCCACGGTGCCGGTGGTGGGGTTGTGCAGGACCAGGCGGCCGAAGGGGTCGTAACCGGTGCGCAGGCCTTCGAGGTCCTTCTCCCACAGGTGGCCGCGCAGGGCGGCGGCCCGGTGGGCGTCGCCGGCGGCCGGACCCCACCAGGAGACGGCGGCGAGGTAGGCGTGTTCGGCGTCGCCGGGCTCTGTGATGGCGCGCGGGGCGGGGCCGGGGTCGTCGACGAGCGTGGGGTCCAGCAGGTGGCGGGTGCTGACCAGTTCAGGCTCGGCGGCGGCCAGGGCATCGCCGAGGTCCGTATCGGCGTGCGGGCCGCCGGTCTCGGCCTGGTCAGCCAGCGCACCGGCCAGGGCGCGCACCGCCGTCAGGGCCCGGTGCACGGCGCCGGTCGACAGCTCACGGTCGGCCAGGTCGGCGTAGCGGATCAGCAGCTCGTGCTCGTCGGGGCCGGGCCGATAGAAGCGACGTTCGACCAGGCGCGCGCCCGGGTCCCCGGCGTCGGCGTGCTGGCGGTAGTCCTCGGCGACCGTGCGGGCGTCGGGCATCAGGACCCGCACGGCAATGCCCAGGGCCTCGGCGGTGCGGGCCGCGGCATGATGCCCGCCGTCGGCCAGCAGGCCGAGCGCGGGCAGGCCGGGACGGGCGCTGTCCCCGGCGAGCAGAGCCTGGCGGTAGGCGTGCAGGCGGGTGATCCGGCGCAGCTGGGCACCCAGGCCACGCGGATCGAAGTTGATGACGGCCGGACGGTGTCCGGCGGCCAGCGCGGTAACCACCGCGGCGATGTAGGTGCCGGGCGGGAAGTCGAGATCGGGTTCGGTGCCCAGGACGCGGGTGAGCTGGGCGGGCTGGATGGTCTGCCAGACGGGCTGCTCGAACTCGCCGGTCCAGGTGTCCCGGCTGCCGCGCCGCAGGAGGGTGTCCAGCAGTCCGCCTCCGGATACGCGGGGGAAGGCGAAGCTGACGTACTGGACCTGGAGTTCGGGGCGGGGAAAGCCGCGCGGCCAGAATCCGAAGTACCAGGCGCTACGCGCTTCGCCGACGCCAAGGTGCTTGGCGGCGATGGCGCGGGCCACGGTCTCAGCGTAGTTGGTGATGATGCCGTGCGACTCCGCCAGGGCGCCGTAGAGCACCACAGTGCGGCGGGTGCCCGCCGCCGGTCCCCGCCAGATCCGCACGTGCACCCGGGGCGCCTCGTCGAACCAGACGCCGGGCACGGTGAGCACCTCGTCCACCTCCAGGCGCAGCGGGACGTCCGGCGCCGGGACCGTGTCCCAGTCGGGGGTGGGCGGCCGCCCGGTGGACGGGTCGCGGCCCGCGAGGGCCAGTTCGATGTCAGCCGCCCGCCACAGGCGGGTCCGCCCGGAGCGGCCCAGCGGCCGCGGAAGTTGGCCGAGTTCCACGAGCTGGTCGACGCGCTGCCGGGTCACGCCGAGCCGCTTGGCGATCTGCGGGCTGGTGTAGAGCTCATCCAGGCTCACGCCGCGCCCCCTTCCTCTCTCGGCGCAAGCACGCGCCATGCTGAGCTTGTTCTTTATCTACCAAGACCTTCCGGGCTTGCCGATGGCCTTGAGGGTCTCGGGGCGTTTGACGGTTTTGCCGACGTCGTAGCGGGGTGCCCGGTGTTTGTTCTTGGCGCCGGGTGGCCGTCCGGGTCCGGTGCCGCGGGGTTTGGGAACTCGGGTCGGGCAGGCGAGGTGCGCGCGGATGTTCCGGAACCCTCGGCGGACCCGGGCTGGGGTGAGCCGGTCGGAGGCTGTGGGTTTCTCCCAGGGCCGGCGGAGGTCGGTGGCGAGGGGCCGGGCGAGCCGGAGCTGGGTGTGGGCGACGATCAGAATCCAGGTCCAGCGGTCCGCCGCCTCCGGAGTACGGAGTTTCGGGGTGGTCCAGCCGAGTGTCTGCTTCGCGAAGCGGAAGGTGTGCTCCAGGTCGAAGCGGCGGAGGAATGCCTGCCAGAAGCGGTCCACGTCGTCGGGGGTGGCGCCGGTCTTGGAGGACCATAACCACACGGGCGGGGCATCCCGGTCCTTCGACAGGTGCTCGACCTTCAGCCGGATCAACGTGCCCTCGACCAGCGGCAGTTCGCCGTCGTGGTCGAGCCATGAAGAGCGGTGGGTGAGCCGGGGATGGACCCGGTCCCACGCCTGGGTCTCGGCCTTGCCGTAGTTGGTGGTGTCGGTGACTGTGGTGATCGCGGGCTCGGGCCAGGTCTCCGGCTTGGCGAAGCGGAACTCCGGGCCGTGCTTGGGCGGCCGGCCGTTGACCCCATGCATCCGCGGTGGCTTCGGCAGCCGCATCACGCGGTCGGAGCGGACCCGGCCGACCAGCTCGACGGGGAGGTCACGCAGGACCCACGCCAGGCGGGTGACGTCGTAGCCCGCGTCGCTGACGATCAGGATGTCCGGGTTCCCGGCCTGCCACTGGCCCGCGTCGATGAGCCGTTCAACAACTCCGCGGAGCTGGGCGGCGGTGACCGCGGTCGCGTCATCCGCCGGGCCGAGCCGGACCGTGTCCAGGATCGCGGTCCAGGACGTGGCGCCCGGTTCCAGAGCGGCCACGAAGGAGTAGGGCCAGCCAGGAATGAACTGCGACGCGGTTTTCGCCCGGCCGTAGACGTGGCAGAACAGTCGCTCCGCCGAGCACGGCGCGTCCGAGCGGAGCCACGGCGACACATCGACCGCCAAGACCAGGCGCTCGCCGTCGAAACGCGGCAGCGGCAGCCCGGCCAGTACCGCCCGCAGCCGGCCGACATCGATCCGGCCGTGGTTCAGACCGCCATACATCGCTCCGTGCCCACGCCGATGCTCGGGCAGCAGCGTCAAGTCCACCGGGGACTTCACCGCACCGTCCGCACACAGCACCGCGTCCGCCAGCTCGAACAACTCATCGCGTCGAGCGGCCAGGCACTCGTAGAACTCAGCCCGGAAGCGTGACGCTTCCGCGAACGCTTCCCTCCGGCCAACGTCAAGCAGCAGACTCATCCTCACGGCCTTCGTCTTGATTGGTGCACCTTGGTCGGAGCACAGGATCAGACGAAGGCCGCCCCCACATCCGGCCAATCCCCAGGTGAGGAACCCAGTTCGAGGCCGCTTTCGAGTGGGAGGCAGGGCTTGAAACGCAGGAGCGGCAGGCTCACGCAGAAATCAGGCGCCCCACCACTCGCCGGTGCCGCAGCCGACTTCGTAGTGCCACCATTCCTCCGTCTGCCCTCGTGCCAGGAGAGCCTTGATGCTGGCGAAGTCCGCGCCTGCTGGCACAGTGAAAGCCACCATGGGGAAGTCCTCACTGAAGACCTCACCTCCAAGCCCGAACGGCGAAAGTCGCTGATGGACCGCCCGTGGGCTGTCACCCAGGGGACCAGTGGGTATGGGCACGACACGGATCGTGCAGTTACCGGAGGAGCTGACCTGTCCGACGGCCCAGTGGAGCCCGTCGGAATCGGTCTGGTACTTCACCACGTCGCCCTCGGCCACCCCGTCTTGAAGGAAAGGGGCATTCTCGACACGGGCCGTGCCGTCGCTTAGCTTCGTCGCCCACAGACCCTCGGTGTCCTGCGGGAACCACCCCTCGCGGGGGACGAACCGGAACCAGACCTTGATCGTCTCGACCACGCTCTCCATGACGGTCATCATGCGCCAAGTGCCAACGACACCTCACACCAGGTCTGAACTGGAGATCAACCCGCTCCGTCACGGGACAGCCGGAAGTTAAAGAACAAGCTGAGTGTCTGTCAGCAAATACCTTCCCACTCCAACTTGCTTTGAAGCAAGGAGACTCCGAGAGAATTAGCAATGAGGCACCTCTGCGACCCCGCGGAGCGCGACAGCGCAAGGCGACGCCGCGTCATGCCCGGTTTCGGGTGTGATACTGGTGGGCTCGCGTATTCAACTGTCGCGAGTACTGCTGCCCAAGCGTGAGTGCAGTCACTGTTTGTGCTGGAGAATAGGCTGCTGTTCGGCGCGGGTGATGCCGTCCAGGGTGAGGCGGACGACGCGGCTGAGCGGCTGGGCGTAGAGCAGGACGATGCTCCCCGCGACCCTGGCTCGCAGGGGCAGGCTCGGGTCGGTGAGAAGGCGGCCGATCAGCTCAAGGCGCCCGGTCTGCGGCATCGGTGTGGCCCCGCTGATCTGTACTGGAGGCAGCCGGAAGGGCCGGGTGAGCTTGCTGGCTGAACACCACTGCAGGAAGCACCGGATGGTGTTGCGGGCGTATTCGTTGTGCTCGGCGTGCCAGGCGTCGATGCCGGTCTGTCCGCAGGTGGCGAGGGTGTGGTCCCGGCCACGACCCCGAGCTGGGCGTGGCGATCGGGGTCGGCGCGGTGGTCGTGGCCCTCGTCCACGAGCTGCTCGGAAAGTGAGCCGGTCGGCTACGGGCGGCGCGTGCCGCGCGCGTCGTATCGCCGCAAGTTCAGAAAATTCGGCCCCGGCGGTCACATCCGCGCGTTCCCCGGTCCTTGCGGTAGGCGGAACCCTCCCCCGTGCCTGCTCGCGAAAGGCGGCCCATCATGACGGACTCCATCGGCCCGATGCCGGGTGCCGAGCACCGTGCCGGGCTCGCACCGCACGCTGCCGCGCCGGGCGCACCTGATGCCGGCTTCTGGTGGGAGGACACGTGCCGCCAGGAGCGCCTGGACGCCGAGGTGTACCCCGACTCGGCAAGGGCTCACTGGGACATCCCGAGCCTTGTCGACGCACGCGCCGCGTGGGGTTGGCTGCGCTGGCAGATCCCTGTCGGGGAACAGGGTCTGCCGGTGTCGCTGCAGATCGGGGTGCTGCCACCCACCCCGTCCCATTCCGTCAGACTGGCCCGGAGGTGGCTGCTGCGACGTCCGTATGGGCTTCTTGTACTCAGCCTCCCCGTACCCATATTCGTGGCCGCGGTGATGAGCTTCTGGGCCGGGCTCTACCTGCTGAGCACCGGGGTTCCGTGGGTCATCGTCGTCCTCGCCGGGTTTCTCGTCGCATGGAGCGCCTCTGCTCTGCCCCGCGCCCTCGACCTCATGGCGCGTCGCTGGGTGCGCGTGGTGGAGATAGAGCCGACCCGCGAGCGTCTGACGCGCCTGGTGGTCCTTCACAACCAGGTGGTCGGAGCAGCAACAGCCGCTCCGGTCCCCGAGCTTGCGCACGCCGTCCGCCTCTGTCGCCGCGTGCTGTGGGACGCAGCCGGCCTGCTGACCAATCCCGCCAGTCACAGTGAGTCCCAACTGCTCTCGTACGAGGAACTGCTCACATCGCTCGCCGATCAGGCCACCCAGACTGCGGCGACCTGGCAGGACCTGGAACGCGCCGTTGTCAGCACCGACGCCTCGAACGGCTCATCCGTGGGCACGGGCGAGGGAGAGAGGGCTTCCGCGGAGACGTCGCTGCTGCCACTGGAGGCGTTGTCCGAGGCGACCAGCGTGCTTTGCGAGCTGGCCACCGCGCAGAAGTACGCCGCTGCCCGCCTCATGGCCCTGAGCGTTCAGACCATCACGCAGCCGGAGGATCAGATGCCGTAGCGCTCTGGTTTGGGAGTGCGGGACATGAGCTGGCTCGCAGCGTCCTGGACTGTGATCTGGCCGTCGATGACTGTGGCGACGACTTCGGTGATGGGCATCTCGACATCGTTACGGCGGGCCAGGTCGAGGATGGCTCTGCAGGACTTGACGCCTTCGGCGGTTTGACGGGTGGCGGACGTGGCCTGGGCGACAGTCATGCCTCTGCCGAGGTGCTCGCCGAACGTGCGGTTGCGGGAGAGCGGCGAGGCACATGTGGCGTGGAGGTCGCCGACGCCGGAGAGGCCGGAAAAGGTGAGCGGGTCGGCGCCGAGGCACTCGCCGAGGCGGGCGGTCTCCGCGAGGCCGCGGGTGATGAGGAGGGATTTGGCGTTGTCGCCCAGGCCCATGCCGGTGGCGAGGCCGACGGCGAGCGCGATGACGTTCTTTACGGCGCCACCGAGTTCGCAGCCCGTGACGTCGGTGGCGGTGTAGGGGCGGAAGTACGGGGTGAGACAGACGGCCTGGAGTGTCTTGGCGGCGGTCTCGTCGGTGCAGGCGATAACGGAGGCTGCGGGCTGGCGGGCGGCGATCTCGCGGGCGAGGTTGGGGCCGGAGATGACTGCGACGCGCTCTGCGGGGATGCCAGTGACCTCCGTGATGACCTCGCTCATCCTCAGGCCGGAATGGGTTTCGATGCCCTTCATCAGGCTGACCACCACGGCGGTCGTGGGGATGCTGGGCGCCCAGGCGGTCAGGTTGGTACGCAGTGTCTGGGCGGGGATCGACGCGACGACGTGGTCAGCGCTGTCGAGGGCTTCGCGCGGGTCGGTGGTGGCGCGCAGCGCTGCGGGCAGCGCGATGCCGGGCAGGTAGCGAGGGTTCCGATGGGCGGTATTGATCGCGTCGGCGATCTCGGGTCGACGGGCGTGCAGTGTGACGTCGTTGCCCGCGTCGGCCATCACCATCGCCATGGTCGTGCCCCACGATCCTGCGGAAAGCACCGCAACCCGGTTCATCCTGTTCCTTCGCTTTCGGTGGTGTTCGGCGACCCTAGCGGCCGGTCGGAGGGGGTGGCGGACAGGGGACGGCGCAGCGTGACGACGACGGCGCGCCGACGGTCGAGGCGGGGCAGCATGCGGTGGGCCTCGGCCAGCATGCGGTCTGTCTGGTCGTTGCCGAGTTCGCGGCGCAGGTCGTCTTCGTGGGCGCTCCAGAGCCGGTACACGCGGCGCCACAGGGCCGGTTCGTCGGGCCGGTTATCGATGTGCTCGACGATGAGTCCGCCCGAGCGTGCCTGTGAGCCGATGGCGTGGCGGACGCCGTCGGGCAGAACGCGGGTGATGACGGCACGGCCGCCGGGGGTGAGGATGCGGTGGAATTCGGTGAGCGCCGCGACGCGATCGCCGGCATTGAAGAGGGCGTCGACGCAGACCAGACCGTGCACGTGTTCGTCGGGCAGTCCGGTGGTTTCCAGGCTGCCCACGGTGAACCGGGCGCGGTCGGCCGGGACGAAGTCGTTCTGGCGCTCGGTGGCGAGTCGGACGGCAGTGGCGGAGACGTCGATGCCGACGAGGTTCACGTTCAGGGCGCGGGCCAGCCACAGGCCGGCGCCGCCGGTGCCGCATCCGATGTCGGCGAGGACCTGTCCGGGGCGAAGCTGCAGGCGGCCTACCAGAGCACCCAGGAGCGTCCAGTCGCACGAGCTGCTGGGGGCGACTTCGGCCGGATAGGCGTCGCCCATCGCCTGCGCGTACAGCCGGGAGACGAGGGGGCTGGCAGCGCGGGCGGCGTGGAACTCGCCATAGTGCGCCGCCTGTTCGCGTTCGCGGTCGGAGAAGGTGGTCATCGCGGGATCGCCCTCCGCGTACGGGAGCCGGCCCCGGGCGCGACGACCTTCACGGCGGCGATCGGCTCGTCCGTGCCCGACAAGGCGACGGCGATCGGCTCATGGCCGGAAACGGTCTGGATGCGCGTGGCGATGTCCTGGGCCTGGTCAGCGAAGGCGCCCTCGGCGCCGGGCCCGTATGCCACGTGGCGCCAGGGATGAAAAGCCTTCGCGGGCTGAGGTGAGGGAGGGCTGGTGTCGAAGACCTCATCGCGGGAGACGAGGTCGTCGCGGGTGCCCGCGATGCAGGTGAGGCGGGACTGCGCGGCCTCGGTGATGGCCCGAGCCAGCGCGATGCCCGGGTCTGCGTGGCAGCCGGAGCCCGCAAACCAGGCCGGATAGGCCTCGGACCACAGGTACGCCAGACACACCGGGATCCCGTACTGACTTTCCAGGAGGGCCAGTTCAAGCAGGACGTGCTGGTCCTGCAGGCGGTCGATGAGGGTGCGGGCGTACGGGTCGTCGACGGTGGCCGGGTCGACGAGGCGGCGCAGGGCTCCATCGCGGTTCTCGTCGGTGAACAGCACATCGCGCTCGATGACCTCGTACATCGCGTGCAGCAGCGCCTCGTCTCGTGTGTTGCCGCAGGCGAGGCCGGTGCTCGTGGCGCGCATGGGGTCGGGAGTCCACATGGTGCGGGGTGCCCGGGAGATAAGGCTCGTGGGGATCAGGGTGGGACGGCCGGTGGTGAGCCCGGTGCCGCTCGTCCACTCCAGCGGGAGGCGCTCCAGGTCGGCGTGCGGTACACGTACCGGCAGTGAGAGCAGCGGGTAGGGCAGACCGATGTCCCGCGCGGTGCCGAGCTGGTCGACGGTCAAGGGCTGTTCGGCGTGCCACAGCTCGATCGCTTCCATGACGGCGGAGATCGCGGCGAGCCGGTCGGTGGCGCCTTTGCCCTGGGAGGCGGCGAGCGTGTGCCCGTTGGGGCGAATCGCGGTCCACACAGGTAAGCCGAGGTGGTCAAGGCCTGTCAGGTCGGCGACGCGGGTGATGCCGTAGCGGGGCAGGTGGGGGGCGAGGGCGGTCCAGGTGCCGTCCGGAGTGCGCGCGCGGACGGTGCCGTTGAGCCGGATCGTGTCAGTGGGCATCGGTGGCCGCCTCCGTCGCGGGCTCGAACTGCTGGGGCTGGTCGTTCAGGAAGCCGGCCATGAAGGCCTTCACGGTATCGGTGGCCTGCGCCGCGCTGCGGAAACCGCGGGCGGCGGCCGCGTACTCCAACTCGACAGGCCGGCACCGCCACAGCTGCTCGAGGGTGTACTGGGCCTCGGTGTCCTTGATGGTTTCGGGCATGAAGCCGGGGATCGTGCGGCTGGCCTTGTCGTTCGCGGCGAGGTAGCGGGCCACGGCCCTACGGTCAGGGGCACTTTCGTTCACCAGCAGCCGCTTCACGGCTGCCTCGTCACCAACGTCGACGGGGATACGGAAGACGGCGTGGACGGGCAGCGGGTCGCGTTCTTCGCTGGTCAGTCGGATCATGCGCTCGGCCAGCGGCATCCCTGTCCCGCCGTCGTCGGGGTGGCGCGAAAGGTGATCGAGGTGGTCGTGCCACACGTGGGGGAAATCGGGGTCGAAGATCTGCTGGTAGCCGACACGCAACGCGGTGGGCAGCTCGATGCCGTCCACGCGCTCGGTCGCGAAGTACGCGCGCCAGCGCCGGAAGTACGGCGTATCCCAGTGCAGGCCGCCCGCCCGAACCTGGAGCGCCGGCTGAATGCCGGATAGCGCGGCGCGAAGGGCCTTGAGGGCGTCGAGGCGCTTGAGGTCGCCGAAGTACGGGTCCACAGTGCGCCGTTCATGGATCCATGTGGTGAGGGCGGTGGCGTAGTGGCGGTGGCAGACGGCTCGGAGCGCGGGCGTCGTGCGCTGCGGGTAGTAGAGGGTGCGGAACTCGTCGAGCAGCATCGTGGCCGTGGCCGCGGAGACCACGCCGTCCTGTGTGGCGAGGTCGAGGATGTAGCGGAGGTTGACGAGCGGCCACGTCAGCGCGTGCTGGTCGTCGTCCGGGTCCTGGCCGACGGCGACCTCGTCGTCGGCGGTGAGTTCGCCGGTCAGGTAGCGGCGAAAGATGGCGCCCACCCCGCGCATGCCGAAGCGGTGCAGTTCGGCGGCGCGCAGGGCGCCGATACTCGCGGCTCCCAGGACGTGTACGCCGCGGGCGAGGGTGGCGAGGATTTCCTTGTGCCGCAGGGCGGCCGTCTGGTGGTAGAGGCCGTCGATGATGACCACCGTGTCGGTGTCGGCGATCGCTTCGTCGAACAGGTCGCCGTGGCGTATCGCGGGCAGAAGGCGTACGGACGGGTCGCTGAGCAGCGGTTCGTCTCGGGGCAGGGTGGGCCCGACGTACACGTGGATCATGTCGCACTCTCTCGTAGTCCTGGGCCTTCAACGGGTGGAGGTGCCCTCGCCGTGCTGCGTGGCCGAGGGCACCTCCGTGGTGCTTGGGTCGCGGTGCGGGAGGCGGTCCTCATTTCCATGCCGCTCCGCGCGCCGGGACCAGGTGCTAGATCACCGATCCCTCGGCCGGGTCAGGGACCCTCGTCCTCCACGTCCTCGATGCGGACGACGCTGGAGGGGGCGATGATTGCGGCGACGCCGGGCGCTTCGGCCCACACGGGCCTGCCCTGGGCGGCGGCCTCAGACTTGGACTTCTCCACGGGGCTTCTCCTTTCTGTGCGGTGAGAACAGCGCGGGCGGGATGCCCATGCCGGTGGCGCGACCCTCGCCGCTCGCTGCGGCGGGGGTGGTACTGCGGGCCCGGTGGCTGGATGCTCACCAGGTCCGCTTCCCGCCCTGGTCAGGACGGGAAGTGCGGAAGCTGTGACCCGGCACCGGGGCGTGCCCACCGGGGGAATGAGCGCCGCCCCGGTGCCGGGCTTCTGGGACCCGCCATCCCCGAGACCTCATGTATCGGGGAAGGGGCGGGAGTTGATGTCAGCCGCCGTATCCGCGCAGCACGATCGCGCGGTGCCGACGGCTGAGGCTGTACATCTCGCAGTGGGCCCATCCGTAGCCGAGGGGCTCGATCTGTTCCTCGGTGAGCCGGCGGTGGAACGGATCCGGAGCGGCGTCCTGCTCGGTGTCCGCGGCCTGGCCCTCGTCGGCGTCCTGGCGGTCGACACGGACGAGCGCGTAGAAGGTGCCCGAGTCTGGGTCGAGCCAGCGCCCCACGTCAGTCAGCAGCCGCGCGTATGCGAGGTAGGGGAGCGCAAAGCGGCAGGTGACCAGGTTGAGACTGCCCGGCAGCAGGTCCCGCAGGATGGCTTCGCCGTCGATGTCCCATCGGGCATACGTCAGCCGGTCGCGCAGGCCCGCGGCGTTGGCCTGCCGCAGCGCCTCGGCGGAGAAGTCGTAGCCGGTCACGGTCAGTCCCCAGGCGGCGAGTTGCCGGGTCCACTGGCCGCTGCCGCAGGCGAGGTCGACAGCGGTCATACCCGGACGTGGGGCGACGCGCCCGTAGAAGCGGTCGCACTCTTTGTGGCTGACCACGCTGGGGTGGCCGGTCCTGTACCAGCGGTCCCAGTCGGCGGGCGACAGCCGAAGTTCGTCGGTCATCATGCGGTGAGCTCCAGGGGGTCGTCGACGACGCGGACGCGACGCAGCCGGGCGATGCGGAAACGGCGGTCGACGACCTCGCCAGCGGGCACGCCGAAAGGGTTCACGGGCTGGGGCTCGACGGGCTGCTCGGGGACAAGCTCGCTCAGCGCCGCATACGGCTCGCGGATCGGCAGCCGCAGCGGACGGCTGTCAGGGAAGGCCTCGATCGTCATTAGTCACTTCCGAACAGGACGACGGGGACGATGAACGCGGCGACGGTCACGACGATCAGGACCTGCAGGGTCCACTGGCGCCAGCCCCAGCGGCGCTCGTCCATCCAGCGGATCTGGCGCCTCATCGGGACTCCGGGATGATGAGACCGAGGAAGGAGAACTGGTCGCCGATCCAACGCAGTTCACGCTCGTACAAGGCGTCGTCGGGGCTGATCACGTCGCGGGAGATGGCGATCACACCGTCTGCGAAGCCCTCGTGCAGCAGGCGGCGGGCCATCAGCCACCCGTTGCGCTGCTGCGGCGGACGCGCGTCGTCGGGGGCCTCGTCGTGGATCTCGTACTTCACCCGCCACGTGCCCTCGGCGTACGAACGGAGCCGGGCATAGTCCGGGCCGGGGTCGCCATTGGGCTGGGGCTGTGCGTAGGCGATCACGCGCAGCGTGCGAGCGCGGCCAGGGTGCTCCACCGCGGCCCGCATGAGGTTCTTGCGTAACTGCAGCAGCCGGAGCCGAGGGTCGGGCTGGGCGCGGTCCTGGGCCTGGTTCAGCCACCGGGTCATTTCGTTGTCCCTGTCCATCCAGTCCAGGGCGTCGCCGGTCGATGTGGCGCCGAGCGGCGGGACGTGGGTCATGCGGGCACCTCCCCCGGCAGCAGGTGGGCCCGGACCGTCTTGCCGCGGCCGTTCTCGGAGAGAATCCAGGTCACATCCGCCCCGAGCCGGCGGACGTCCCACAGGCCGCGCCCCTTCTCGCCGCGGATGGCGGCCGCGCAGTCGGGGAACTCGGGGCTCGGATCGCTGACGTCGATGAGAAGCTCGTCCTTCTCGGTGACGGCCAGACGCACCTGCATCTGCGCGCTCGTCCCGGTGACGGGGGCGGCGTGGACGACGGCGTTTTTCGCAAGCCTTGCCAGGACCTCGACCGCGGCCGCCTGGTTCCCTGTCCAATTCAGCATGGTCAGATACGTGTAGGCGTCCGTGCGCACCTGCCGCAGACTTTCCGGGCGCAGCGTGTACGAGCGGGCCCAATGTCGGTCGACGGGTGCGTTGATGGGAACAGGGACCGCGGCGGCCCGACCGCCGACATCGCTGCGCATGCGCGGGCTGCTGTGCCGCCCGGCCTGGGGATACGCGGCGAATGCCGGTACGCCGAGGAGCCACACCCGCAGCGCGGTCCGGTCTCCGGGGTGCCAGGCGATCTCCTGCTCGGCGGGGGCAACGAGGCCAGCGGCTTCGCCATTGGTGAGGATCTGCTCGACCGTGCGCCAGCCGGTGCGGCGGCGGCGCGGTACGTCGAGCGGCGCCAGGTCGTACAGCTCCTGGACGACCGTCCAGCCCTTCCGGACGGCGAAGTCGCTCAGCACTGTCAGCGTGCTGACCGCGATCGTCGAGTCGCAGCTGCTGGTGTAGAGCACCACGTGAGCCCGGTCAGAGGTAGGGACCGCGCCCACGATTTCCCGCTGCAGGCAGCCCTCGGGCGGTGTGCCGGGAGGCCAGCACGCAACTGGGTTCGCTGCGGGCCGCATCACGCCGCTGGGTGATAAGTCCCGCGCACGGGCTCGCCCGCTGGCAGCCGTCAGTCTCTTCGTGGACATCGCGCCCACTCCCCTTGATCAACTCAATGCCACTAGGTCACTACATCCCGTGATGCAATCCCAATTAGAGTCCCCCATGCAATCCCATGAGACAAGCCCATGCATCGAATTGGCCCCTGACGGGGCACCTTTGAAGAAGGGGTGATGGGGCATGCCTAACGGCCCGTCGCGCAATGAGGCAGACTTGCAGCAGGCAAACCCACGACGACAACGCAGGCGGGGAGGGCGACGGGTGAGCGATCCGAACGGGCCGACGGTCCGCCGTCGGCGCCTTGGCGGTGAGCTGCGCCGACTGCGCGAGCACGCAGGGAACGACCAAGCCGCGGCAGCCGCCCATCTGGAGTGCTCCACATCCAAGATCTCGCGGCTGGAGACAGGGCAGGGCCTCGCAAAGGCCATGGAGATCCGAAGCCTGCTGGACCTCTACGGTGTCACCGACGAGAGCGAGCGGGCCAAGATCCTCAAGCTGCACAAGAACGCGGCCGAGGTCGGCTGGTGGGAACAGGCAGAGTTCGAAGAGATCTTGCCCAGCGGGCTCGGCGTGTACGTAGGACTTGAGTACGACGCTCGAGCCGTCCAGGAGTGGGGGCTCGGGTTCGTGCCCGGCCTGCTCCAGACAGAGGACTACGCGCGAGCGGTCTTCGCCTCGTTGCCACTGCGCCCACAGGATGAGATCGAACGGCTCGTGAAAGTCCGAATGCAGCGGCAGAAGCGGCTCCCTCAGGCCAATGGCCCGCTGGAACTGTGGGCCGTCATCGACGAGCCCGTGCTCCGTCGGCCGATCGGCGGCCCGGCGGTGATGCGTGCGCAGCTCAAAGCGCTGGCGGAATCGGCCGCCCAGCAGAACATCACGGTGCAGGTGTATCCGGCGAACAAGGACGTGCACCCCGGGCTCCGGGGCTCGTTCAGCCTGTTGGAGTTCGGCCCGGCAGACCCCCGTATCGGCTACGTGGACAGCCCGAGCGGGAACGCCTTCCTCGAGAAGGACAAGCAAGTCCGCGCTCTCGTCGCCACGTTCGATCGCCTGCGAGCGGGCGCGCTCGACCCTGAGGAGTCAGCGACGCTCCTGAACACCCTGGCCGCAGAGGAGAACTAGTCATGAACCGCCCCACCCCGCCCCAGTGCAACCCGGACGAACTCGCCTGGCGGAAGGCCTCGGCCAGTAGCGAGAACGGTGCGTGCGTGGAGGTCGCACGGGCTCTCAAAGGCTGGGTGGCCGTGCGGGACTCCAAAGACCCCGGCCTCGGGCCGACCATGGTCACTGGCCCTGCGTGGGCCTCATTCATCGCGACTGTGGCCACTGGCGAACTCTGATCAGTCGCGCTCGAGCCGAGCACAGGAAAAGGGGCTGCCCCAACGGTCAGCCCCTTTTGTATCTGCGGCCTCGATGGACCGAGCGCCGAGCCGGTCCTCTCGGATCTGAGCGTAGTGGCTCTGCACGGATGGTTGACCAGGTACCGGTAGTTCGTTAAATCCGGAGGTAGAGGTCAATGCCGAGTCCGGTGGTGACCGCGTCGACCAGGGCCTGGAGCTCGGAGGGTGGGTCCGTGTCAGTCCAGGCTCGCCACCATCGGGTGAGGGTGATGGCTAGGGTGAGCCAGGACCGGATGGCGCGTAAGGCCTTGGGCCAGCAGGGCGGTTGGTGCTGGTGGGGTATGGCTGGGCCCCCTCTCTGTCCCCTGGTTGGGGCAGGGGTCCGGCGCGGTGGCATCCAGGGGTCCGGGTGGGGCGAACCACTGGTCCCAGCAGAAGGAGAAGGCGCAGTTGACCAGGGTCTGGTGTCGGCGGATGGCGCGGTCGGATCGGACTTGGAAGTCGGCCCAGCCGAGTTCGTCCTTGATCTGTTTGTAGCTCTGCTCGATCCACGGCCGCAGTCCGTAGAGGCGGGCGACCTCGGCGAGGTCGGCCGGCGGGTGCGGGCTGGTGGTGGCGTGGGGTGCGTCGGGGTGGGGCAGGTTGGTGGCCAGGTACCAGGTGGCCTTCGGTGGCAGAGTGGCCGGGTCGGTGGTGGCCACGATCAGGCGGCAGGGTGAGTCGGGGCCGTAGCCGCCCAGGCGGGCATCGGCGGCCCACCAGGTTTCGGTGTGCCCGTCGCGGAAGTGACGCTCCACGGGCGTCCAGTCGCCGGGACGCTTGGCATCCTTCCAGGTCAGGGCATGGGCGGCTTCGATAGGGGTGTGCGGCTGGTGGGCCGGGGCCCAGGTCCCGCGGTGCGGCTTGAGCGCGACCACGTAGGCCAGGCCGGCCTCACGCAGCGCGAGGTACCAGTCGTCACTGACGGAGTAGGCGCAGTCGGCGACCACCGCCCGGCAGCCGAAGCCCGCCTCCTTCCCGCGGGCCGCGAGGGCTGCGGCCAGCTGCGGTTTCGTGCGGAAGGCCGGATCGGACCGGCCGCGGGCGAAGAGATGCGCGGGGGTGTAGGGAGTCGCGTGCAGCGGGTAGTACACGCGGCCGTCGGTCCACACCGTGGTCACCGTGACGATGCCGTTGTCCGTCTTGCCCAGCCGGCCCAGCCACTGCCGGCCGACGTGTGCGGTGGCTGTGCCGTCCTTGCGGTCACCGGAGTCGTCGATCACGATGACGCCGTCGTCGTGCGGAGCCGTTGCCGGCTCCTCACACAGCAGCTCGAGCCGCCGGTCGTTGACCAGCTCGGCCTCCCAGGGCGACTCGGACAGGAAGAACTGCAGCCGCTGCACCCCCGGCACCCCCGCACCTGCCACCGGTTCCGCCCCTGCCAGGCAGGTGATCGTCTTGTTCCGCTCCCGCGGCGCCAGGAGCCCGGTCAGGTACTCGCGAAACCCTCGCCGCTGGGCCAGGCTGAAGAAGAGGTCGTCGAACCGGGCCGCGTACTCCTCCAACGGACCCGGCGCAGGCGGACACGGACGGCGAGCGGTCATCTTCAGTCCCAGCAAGGCAGTTGACTCCTACCACCGGCCTACGACCAACCCGACCTGCCGTCAACCCGTGCCACCACCGGATTTAACGAACTACCGGTACTGACCTCTTCGGGGTGTTGTCGGGTGGTGGGTGAGGCTGAAGCCGGTGCCGGCGAGGCACCCGTCGATGAGTTCGGGATGACGCTGGATGCGACGCAGTCCGCGGCGTAAGACGCGTTCGAGATGCGCGTCGTCCGTGAAGGCGACGTTGGCCAACGGACCGCGTCGCAGCAGTGACCACACGCCTTCCACCGGGTTCAGATCCGGTGCATAGGAGGGAAGTTGCACGATGGTGAGCCAGTCGTGTTCGGCAGCGTACTGCCGCATTCCGGCGGCCCGGTGGGTGTTGAGATTGTCCCAGATCAAGACGATCGGGGCGCCGAGTTGCAGGTGAGCACGCACGACCAGGTCGCGGTAGTCGCTCCAGGCGAAGCTCTTGCGCCCTGAACCGGGATGCTTGCGGTGACGATAGGGCCGGAAGATCAGACGCGATGTCTCGCCGGGCTTATAGCAGCACAGGGCCGCGATCGAGAAGCGGCGCCAAGAGCGTCCTCGCACCCGCACCACCGGCGTGTGCCCCCGCCGGCTCCAGGTGCGGGCGAGGGACGGTGTCATCGAGAACCCTGCCTCGTCCTCGAACACCACGTACGCCCCGAGCGCCGCCGCAGTCGTTCCACGTGCGGCCACACGTCCTTCTTCCACAACCCCACCGCGTCGTCCCCCCGCTCCACAGCCCGCCGGGCAGGCGACTGCCAGGACCAGCCGTGACGGTGCAGCAGCCGCCACACCGCCGCTGACGAGCAGTCCACCCCGAACTTCCACCAGATCAACGCCCGGATCCGTCCCAGCGTCCAGTGCTGGTCCTCCCAGCCATGCACGGCCGGCCCCCGCGCCAACTCCCGCTCCAGTTCGGCGAACTGCTCATCAGATACCTTCGGCACCTTCGCAGGCCCCGACGTCGCCAGAGCCTCCATACCGCCCGCCCGCCAGACGCGCCGCCACCGCTCCACCGACCGCGCACTGACCCGCAGATCCTTCGCGATCACCGCGTTCTTCTCGCCCCGCACGAACCGCTCACCAGCCTCGAAACGGACCCGCTCCCGAGCCTGCTGCCCCTCGGCGGTCAACCCGCCACCCTGCGCATACCGCATATCACCGGCCTACCGCAGGGATCACCACCCGTCACCCCCTCCGACAACACCTCGAAGAGGTCAGTAATCGGTTGAGCCGCGGAGTCTTCGCTGGCTACGCTTCCTGGCATGAATCCCGTGATCGACGTCCTGGCTCCTTCCGAGGTGGACTGCCTGGAGCGCCTGTGGGGGCAGCTCCTGGTCCACCACAGTCGGGAAGCGGCACACTTGGCGGCTCTCGGCGCGGTTCGTTCACCCGAGGACTCGTGGCGTCTGCGGCGGGGACAGTACCTCGAATGGCTGCAGGAGCCGCTCGCCGCGGTACTGGTTGCTCGGGACGGGAATCACCTGCTCGGCTATGCGGTCGTGCGCATCCTGGACGCCCCGGGGTCATGGCAGTGGGGGGACCAAGTCGGCGTGCTGGAAACTCTCGTGGTCGATGACGAGGCTCGCGGCGCCGGAGTCGGGCAGGCCCTTGTCAGGGCCGTGCGCGAACGTCTCGCCGAGTCGGGTGTCCAGGTCATGAAGATCTCCGTCATCGCGGGCAATGATGGCGCCCTGCGCTTCTACCAACGGGAAGGGGCCGTCGACTTCGTGAAGACGCTGGTCATGCCCGTCTCGGGGTGACGGCGCAGACCAGAGCAGTGCCCGCAACGATGATGTCGCTGTATCCGCCGGGGCAGAGCCCCGGCTGACCCCTCATGCGGCCTTGGCTGGGTATTGAGTCCACGTGCGGATGGGTGAGTCGAGGGCGAAGTTGGTCTTGGGTTCGGCGCGTGCGTTGCGCCAGCGGACATAGGCGGCGATGGCTGCGTTCTGCTCGGCGTGGGTGCGGTGGTCGGTGCCGTTGAGGGCGAAGTAGCGCAGGGCGGCGCACTCCGATTCGATCCAGTTCAGCCAGGATCCGTAGGTCGGCAGGAAGACCAGCTCCATGTCGTTGGCGGCGGCCCAGGTGCGGACCTCGGTGTGCTTGTGCGGGGAGAAGTTGTCCAGCACCAGGTACAGCTTCTCTCCGGGCCAGCGGGCGCGCAGGGTTTTGAGCAGGCCGAGGAACTCGCGCCACCGCTTGCGTTTGCGGATCCGGTAGTAGATCTTCCCGGTGGCCAGGTCGAGAGCGGCGAGCATGTGCATCACGCCGCCGTAGCGGTTGTAAGTGGCCCGCAGCCGACGGGGCCTGCCGGCCGGACGCCATGCTTTGCCCTTTCGGGGCATCAGGTTGAGGGGCCCGAACTCGTCGACACAGATCACCCGCCCGTCGGTCGGTGGGGTGTCGTACAGGGCCAGGACCTGGTGCATCTTGGCGATGAAGTCCGGATCGGTGGACGCCTTCCAGGTGGTCGTGGTCTGCCAGGAGACCTTGCCGTCGCGCAGGATGCGGCGCAGGGTCTCCCGGCTGATCGTCGCAACCACGTGCCGTTCGACCAGGTGGGCTGCGAGTTTGGCCAGGCTCCAGGCGGAGAAGGCGGCGATGTTCCAGTCGGCGGGGGACGTCCGGGCGATCAGTCGGATGTGCTCGCGCACCCGCTCACTGATCGTCTGGGGGCGTCCCCCGCTCCATTTTGGGTCCAGCGCGTCGAACCCCCGCTCGTTGAAGGCGTGGATGACGTCGCGGACGTAGTCCTCGCTGACCTGCATCAGCGAGGTGATGTCCTTGGTCGTCTGGCCCTGGGCGGACATCAGCACCACGATCGCCCGCCGCAGCCGGACCGGGTCCTTCGCGGTTCGGCTGATCCGCTGCAGCCGACGCCCCTCGTCCATGCTGACCCGCCGGACGAAAACACTCGGTCGACGTCCCACGACCACCTCCAAGATCGAGTCCTGGAGACAGTCTGCTGACCACCGGGCAGCACGTCGATTACCTGGTCAACGATGCGAGTCGAGCCACTAGTCAACGACCGGACCCGCTAGACCAACCGGCTGCGAGCCCAACTTCTGGAGCCCTTCCCCGCGTTGGAGCGGGAACTGAACTTGAGCAAGAAGGGCCGGTCGTCCTGCTGACCGGCTACCAGACGCCGGCCGCGATCCGCGGCAGCGGGACCAACCGGATCGAAACCTGGCTGAAGAACCGCCGGGTCTTCGAGCCGGGTGGCCGTCTTGGACCGGCCGTGACGGTTTTGGTGCGCGGGCCGGGCAGGCCAGGTTCGGGCGGAGTTGATCTGCAGTACGGAGAGGAGCCTTTCGGAGCAGTGTCCCGTGACACCACCACCCCGAAAGGCCGGCCGTGGGGAGGCGACGCGGGTCAGTGGTGCAGGAGCCAGGTGGCCAATGCCTCGGTGGCGCCGGCGACAACGGCCAGGATGAGGCCGCGCAGGAATCCGATCAGGATGCGCTTGATGCGGGTGCGGGAAGAGGGCGGGGCGGCGGCCATGGCGATCTCCTGGTGAGACGTGCCGGATGCGTGGTGCAGCCGGGCGGTGGCGCCATGGGGCAGGTTCCGGGGGGTTTCCGGCGAAGTAGCCGCCGTGCGGCCGGATGTTAATTAGCCTGGTCGGCTTAGGGCATCGCGGCTATTCCAGAGGGTCTGGTGCCCGGAAGTCACGGGCAACGGGGGAACTGATGGGGGAGCAGATAGACCGGTTCCGGGCCGAGTTGGTCGCGGTGTACGACGCGGCGGGGCGTCCGAAGCTGCATCGATTGGTCCGCCTCGGCCAGGAGCAGCGCCCGCCGCTAAAGGTCGCCGATTCGACCATTAGCGGCTGGCTGACCGGACCCACCGTGCCAGGCAAGGCCCATACCCGCTACTTCCTGGTCCTGGCCTCCTTTCTGCAGCACACGGCGGAGTTATCGGGAAGTGGGTACGCCGCGCGACCGGAGGCGTCGTGGCAGCAACTTCTGCTGCGCGCTCGCCAGGAGAGGAACGCCGCCCGGGGCGGGCGACCCCGCAGGAACGTCCCTTCGGCCGGGCTGCCCCCGGGGCCCGTGACGCTTCCGCCGGCCTCCGCCGGGTTCACCGGCCGCACGCGGGAGCTGGAACAGATAATGCGGTGGCTGGACCCCGAGTGCGAGCAGGCCGTCGACAAAGCGGCGGCAGTGGTGGTGTCGGCGGTGGCCGGTATGGGTGGGGTCGGCAAGACTGCACTGGCCGTTCACGCCGCCCACCAGGCCTGCGTACGAGGGTGGTTTCCCGGCGGGATCCTCTTCGCCGACCTGTACGGCTACAGCAACGATCCCGTCGGGGCGGGTAAGACTGCCGACCGGTTCCTGCGGGCGCTCGGAATGAAGGCCAAGGATCTGCCCGACACAGTTGGGGCGAAGTTCGACGCCTGGCGCCTGATACTCAACCAACTGGCCGCACAGGGTCGGCCGCTCCTAACGGTCCTGGACAACGTCCGCGCCCCCTAGCAGATCACCGCGCTGCTTCCGGGCCCACCGCACCGGGTCCTGGTCACCACACGCCACACCCTTTCTGTCCTTCCCGCCCACCGCATCGACCTTGACCCGCTCACCGCCCGCGACGCCCTCGATCTCCTTGACCAGACACTGCGCGCCGGAGGCACGGGTGACAGGCGCGCCACCGACCAGCCGGCAGACGCGCTGCGGCTGGTGCAACTGTGCGGATACCTGCCGTTGGCGCTGCAGATCATTACCGCGTTGCTGCGGGACGAACGGAACCGGCCGCTGGCCGACCAAGCCGCGGAACTGGAGGACGAACGGGCTCGATTGGACGCGATGGAGTACGAGGGAAGCGACGAACAGGGCCGCCCACTGGCAGTGCGGGCATCGTTCGAGCTGTCCTACCGGCACCTGACCGGCCCACAGCAACGCGCCTTCCGGCTGTTGTCCGCAGCCCCCGGCCTGGACATCTCCACCACCTCGGCCGCTTCCCTGCTGGATCAAACCCCCGTCGAGGTCAGGCGCCTGCTGGCCAGCCTGGCCCGCGCCCACCTGCTGCACTCCACTACCAGAGCGGGCACACTCCCGGCAGGAGAGCACGACCGGTGGGCGATGCACGACCTCATCCGTCTCTTCGCCGACTACTTGGGCCACGCCCATGGCAGCGAGGACAGCCGGGACACCGCAGAGGTGCGCTTGCTCGACCACTACCTTGCTACCGCCCAAGCGGCCGACACGCACCTGATAGCCCGCCCGGAACAGCCCCTCTCCAACGTGTTCACCAGCCGTGACCAGGCTTTGGACTGGCTGGACACGGAGCGCATCAACCTGGTCGCCGCTGCCACTGCGCCGTCTGCGCTCAGCCACCCCGCTGGCACACTCCTCTCCTATGCCCTGGCCAAGTTCCTGAACGACCAGCGGCACTTCGAGGACTGCATCACCCTCACCGCCCAGGCCGCCGCCATCTTCCGGATGACCGGTTTCCAGCACGGCGAAGCCGGAGCGCTGAACCACCTGGGCCTGGCGCTCACCACAGCGCGGCGATTCGACGCGGCGATCGAGGTACTCACCCAGGCCGCCGTCATCCTCCGGGAGACCGGCCAGGGCACCGACGAAGCCGGAGCGCTGAACAACCTGGGGCTCGTGCTGGGTGAGGTGCGGCGGTTCGACGAGGCAGTTGCTACTCACGAGCAGGCTGCCACCATCTACCGGAATACCGAAGACCGTCACGGCGAAGCCGTAGCTCTGACCAACCGCGGTCTGGCTCTCCTCGGGCTGCGGCGGTTCGATGAGGCGATCGATGCGCACAAGAGTGCCGCCACGATCTTCCAGGAAACCGGCGACCGCTACCACGAAGCCGTGGCACTGAATGCCCTCGGATCAACTTTCCTCGAGTTGCGGCGGTTCGGTGAGGCGATCGATGCGCACAAGAGTGCCGCCACGATCTTCCAGGAAACCGGCGACCTTCACAGTGAAGGCAGGGTGCTGAACAACCTCGGGACTGTTCTACGTGAGGTGCGGCGGTTCGACGAGGCAATTGCTACTCACGACCAGGCCGCCACCATCTACCGGAATACCGAAGACCGTCACGGCGAAGCCGTAGCTCTGACCAACCGCGGTCTGGCTCTCTTCGAGTTGCGGCGGTTCGATGAGGCGATCGATGCGCACAAGAGTGCCGCCACGATCTTCCAGGAAACCGGCGACCTTCACAGTGAAGGCATGGTGCTGAACAACCTCGGGGCTGCCCTGTGCAGCACGGGCCGGCTCGACGAGGCGATTGCGTTGCACGACCAGGCCGCTGGCATCTTCCAGGAAACCGGCGACCACCACCGTGAAGGAACTGCGCTGTGCAACCGCGGAGTGGCACTCACCGAGTTGTGTCGGCCCGACGAGGCGATCGCGGCCTACGACAAGGCCATTGATATCTGCCGACAGACCGGCGACCGCCACGCCGAAGGCACCGTATTGATCAACTACGGACTGGCACTCACCACGGTGCTCCGGTTCGACGAGGCCATCGAGGCATACGACCGGGCCGTCGACATCTTCCGGGTGACCGGCGACCGTCGTGGTGAAGGCATGGCGCTGCACGATCAGGGACTTGTCCTGCAGGCAGCACGCCGCTTCGACGAGGCTATCAAGATTCTTCAGCAAGCCATCGACATCTTCCAGGAGACCGGTGAGCGACATATCGAAGGTACGGCGCTGAACACCCTCGGAGTTGTCCTGAGTACAGCACGCCGTTTCGACGAGGCGATCGACTCCCACGTCCGGGCTGCAGCCAACTTCCGCCAGATGAGCGGCTGCCGCTGCGAAGGCACGGCACTCAGCAACGCTGCCGTGGCTCATCGCGAGCGCCTGCGCCAAGCCCGAAACCTGTGACCACCGAGCTCAAGAAGTAGGCGGCAGCGGGCCTCTTGCGGATCAGATGCTGCTCTACTGCTATCCGGCGCCGCCGTATCCGCCTGGATCCGTGATCTCGATCCGTTCCTCGCCGTCGTGGAGGACGTCCACGCTTACGCACCATCCGCGTGATCACCGACCTCCAGGCCGTATCCGCTGACTTTAGGGGCGGCCAGGCAGAAGAAATCTTGCTGCGGTCGGTCACGTTCGGCGGCGTACGGCTCCTTGCGGTGAGTGAGCGGGCGGCAGCGGGTCGCCCTGATCTTCGAGGAGCCACAGATGGGTTCGTCGTATGTCGGGCCGGAGCGCAGCCGCCGGGATGCGGCGCTGGACGTCGTGGTGAATTGGTGCGGGTGGCTGGTCGCGGTGGTGTTCGTGCTGGGGTGCCTGCGCGGCTGGTGGTGGGGCGGTGACCTGCACAACCTGGACCACCTGCCGCTCATAGGGGAATCGGTGGCCAAAGCGGCTGTCGAGCGGCGAGGTTGGCCGATGGTGCCGCTGCTGGCCATGGCCTGCGGCGCGGTCCTTGTACGGCGGGTCTGGATTGTTCTGGCGGACGTGGCGCGCGGGGAAAAGTCGCATGCACGGCGCCGCCGCCCGGCCCGGTTCCCGGCAGCTAGGGGCTGCTGATGCTGGGCTTCTCCTCGCTGATAGACCGGATCGCCACGGCTCCGGGGAGTCTGGTCGGCTGGGCGCATGCGTACACCTGGTGGCTGGCCGCGGCCGCGGCCGGCGGCACCGGGGGGTGGGCGGCCGGCTGGGCATGGTGGCACGGCCGTGCCCGAACGGTCCTGCGCCGGCGGGCGGTTGTCGAGTTGGTTCCCTCGGCCGGATTCGACCCGTCGGAGGAGGCCATCGAGCGCCACGCGGCGCGGCTGGCCAGGGTTCCGGCCGCGGCTGGGTGGGTTCCCGCACGGGCGAGCGGGGTGCGGATCCGTCACCTGTGTGTGGACGGCAAGCTGGCCTGCCGTCTGGAAGGTCCGGCGCACGCGACGGCGTTGTTGAGGCTGCCAGCCTTCCCGGACGTCGACGTGATGGACGCCGTACCTGGTGACCACGGTGACATCCGCATCCGCTTCGAAGGCATTCCGCCGCTCGGCGAGCAGGCCCACGGAGACGACGAACCTGGGGCGGAGCCTGTGCCCGGCCCCGGGCGGGAAGGGGCGTAATGGGGCGGGTACGGCTGGAGAAGTCCGCGCCGTCGTTGGCAGACGACGCCGCAGTCGAGCAGGAGCCGGGGGGACGGTATGTAGCGCGGGCCGAGTTGGTGCTCTCGCGCGCGGACCATCGTCGGCTGCGGGCGGCGAGCCTGGATCCGGATCCGCTGCAGTTGATGGCCGCGGCGTGTGCGCACGTGGACGGTGCGCGGGGCGAGAGCGCCGAGCTGATCGTGGACCTGGTGCCGGTGTCGGGGCGCAGGGTGGCGCGGTGGCGTCGGCGGTTGATGCGGCGTGCGCAGCAGCGTGGCCCGTCCGCGTACGGCGAGCAGATCGGCCCCTCGGGCAGCGGCAGCCGAGGTGGGGCCTGGGGGGCGTCGGTCTGGGAGGCACTCAACGGCCAGAATGGCAGGTCGAGTTCTGGCGGACGCTCTGCGGCGCGAACGGTGCGGCAGACGGACTTGGCGGACGGCGTCGGCAAGTTCCTTCCGGGCTCGGACACGCAGGTGTTCGCGGTGCAGGTCCTGGTGCGGGTGAGTGCGGCGCGTCCGGCCGACGCTCAGGCCCGGCTGCACCAGGTGATGGCGGTGCTGGACGCGTGGAGCGGGGAGAACTGGTGGCGGCCGGTCGGACCGCGGCGCACCGGCTGGCGCCCGTACAGCAATGTCTGGTGGCGGCGCCGCAGCTTCGACCGGCGGTACGCGTCCGGAGAGTTCGCCCCGTCACGCCGACAGTGGGTGACCTCCAGGGAGATCGCTGCTCTGCTCAAGCCCGCCACGGTGCACTGCCCGGCCGCCAACGTGGTCCGTACCGGCGGTGTGGTGCCGCCCGCCCCGACCAAGCTGCCGGAATGGAAGGGACAGCCCGGTGTAGTGCCGCTAGGCCGGGTCGTCGGCGCGGACGGGAAGTCCCGGCTCGCCGCCGTACCGCAGGCCGACGTGTTGTTCGGGGCGAGCTTCGGCAAATCCGGCTTCGGCAAGAGCGAGCTCGCCCTGCTCCAGGCCCTCACCCTCGCGTACAGCGGGTTCGGGATCTGGTTCCTGGATCCGCACGGCGCCGCGGTCGCGCGGGCGCTGCCGTATCTGACGCACCCGGCGGTCGCCGACCGGGTGTGGGTGATCGACCTGAGCGCGAAGGACCCGAACGCGCCGGTCGCGTCGTGGAATCCGCTGAGCATGGAGGGCCGGGACGCCTCCCAGATCCAGGATGTGATCGGCGCCGTGGTGGGCGGGCTCGCCTCCGCGCAGGGCTGGGGTGACCGGGCACCGCGCGCCAGGGCGATCCTCTCGCACGCCGTGCAGGTTCTCACCCATCTCGCCCTGCACGTGTACGAACGGGGCCGTCCCGACCTGCAGCCCACCTTGTTCTCCATTCCACGGCTGCTGACGGACGAGGAGTGGCGGATGGGAGTACTGGAGCTTCTGCCACCGCGGCTGCGGAGGTTTTGGCACACCACCTTCCCCCGGTACGCGGGCGAGGCCGTGCCGGTGGTCACGCAGACCCTGGAGCAGCTGGAGACCTCCGACAGCCTGCGCGCGTTCCTCGGTCAGCCCCGCTCCAGTTACGACGTGCGGCGGGCGATGGACGATTCGAAGATCGTGTTGCTGAGGTGTTCAGGAACCGGCGGCGGCGACCAGGTCATCTCCTCTCTGCTGCTGTTCGATCTGTTCCTGGCCGGCCTGTCCCGCGAGGGCATCGACCCGGCCGAGCTGGCGACCATGTTCGCGTTCGCCGACGAGCTGCGGGCGATCGACGGGGCCTCACGCGGCTACGTCGCGGCGATCCTGGAGCAGCTGCGCAAGTACGAGACGCGGCTTATGGGAATGACCCAGATGGCCATGCGGCTGTCGGAGGAGACCCGGCTCGCGCTGATGCAGAACCAGTCCCTGCTGAGCGCGGCTGCGGCCGACAGCGACGAGGCGAACTACATCGCCCGGCGCATGCCCGGCATCGACGGCCCCACCATCGAAGGCCAGCCGAAGTGGCGGTACGTCATGTCGACGATGCTGCACGGCGAGCGCACCACCCCCTTCCGCGTTCACGGCGTACCGATCCACCAGGTGCTCGCCGACTACCACCACCCCGAGCGGGTGCCCGGCCTCCAGACGACGATCGACGCCACCCTGGGGCGCCGCCCGGTCGGCGAGATCCTCACCGCTCTCGACGGCGCCGACGACGGCAGCACCTGCGGCTTGGACGACGAGCTCCTGGCCTTTGTCCAACAGCACTCCCCCACACCGCCACGCCGTACAGGCCGCCCCGCGCAGTCGGGCGAGACCGGCGGCTGGACCGCAACCGGAAAGAGTGAGGTCGCGTAACACAATGTCCAGCACCCTGGCGATCGCACGCATGCCGCGGGCCGGCCTTCCGCGCGTGGCCCAGCAGGCCCTGCCGCTGCTCTACCAACACAGGCTGATGGCCACGAGCCAGCTCCACCAGCTGCTCACCCCTCACACCCGCCGCCCCGTCTACCTGCTGCGTCAGCTCGGTCTGCTGCGCACGCTCCAGCTCGTCGATGCAACGTCGCACCGCAATGGCCGCATGGGGCGAGGCGAGCAGCTGTGGTACATCACCCCGCGTGGCGCCGAAGTCGTCGAACGGGCCGGTGAAGTGACGGCTCGGGCGTATCGGATGAGTCCTGAGGCGGCGGTCTCCCAGCTCCAAGATCACACCCTCGCTGTGGTCGACACGGGCGTGGCCTTCACGCGGTGGGCTCGCGTGCTCGGCGACGAGTGCGGCCCCCTCGACTGGGAGCCCGAGCTTGCCCACCGCGTCCGCGACGGCGCGGGTGACGACGCCTTCCTCATCTCGGACGCCGTCCTGCGCTATACCCGCACCACCGAGGACGATCGGCGTCAGCTGCTGACGTACTTCGTGGAGGTCGACCGGGCCACCATGCACGTCAGCCGGCTCGGCAAGAAACTCACCGCTTACGCCCGCTACGCCTCCTACGTTCCCCAGTCTCTGCCCGGCCGACCTGCCAGATCCGGGACCGGGCGGGAGGCCTGGCGGGACCGGTACCCTGCGTTCCCCCGCCTGCTCATCGTGTTCGCCGGCGTCGCTCAGCGAGCCCTGCAGGGCCGCGTCAGCGATCTGCGCGCGCTCGCAGACGCCGACTCTCGGCTGCGCCGTACGACCGGGCTCGCCGCAGGGGTGACCACACTCGAACTCCTGCGGGCGCACGGGCCGTGGGCTCCCATCGTCACGCCGATCCTGGGCGAGCCCGTACCCACTGACGTACTCCTTCAGTCCAGCAGGGGATCCGCCAAATGACGGCCTCAGCGCTTCGGCTCTCGACCCTCGTGAGGCTGCAATCCGCGACAGCTGGCGCCGGACCGCCACGGCCTTCTGATGCAATGTCGAGACTGGGAAGTCGCGTGTGCATAGAGATACTTATCGACTTCGGTATTGGCTTGTGACCGGATACGTACCGAGTTGTGAATGGGAACTTCCTTTTATGGCTGGGATGTTGGCAGGCATATGCGTAGCCTCATGACTACAGAAGCGAATCACCGCAGCTCGAACGCGCTGCTCACGGGGGTGGTTGGACCTGGCGCACCTCCGTCAGCGGCTCACTCGAAGCACGCCGCACGGGGAGGAAAAGTGGCAGGCGCCGCACGACCGACTGTTCATTCCGTAGTTCGCTTCCGGAATCGCCACCGGACCGCGGCACTACTGCTGGCGCTGTCAGCGCTCACAGCCACGGCTAGCTGTTCCTCAGGGGGCGACTCGGCCGGCCCAACGAAGTCCTCCAGCCCGTCGCCCACGAAGTCAGCCGATCCCGATGCGGCACAGAAAGCGAAGGTCCTTGAGGCGTACCGCGGCATGGTCGCGGCCGAATCGCGTACGTATAAGAACGCCAAGCTGGACCCAGACGTAGAGAAGTACGCAGGGAACAAGGTCCTGGCCGACATCAAGGCCACGCTTTTCTACTACCAGCAGCAGGGCGTCGTAATGCAGGGTGAGATGACCCATGACCCGAAGATCACGGGAATCGACACCACGGCCAAGCCTATGAAAGCCACGCTCACCGACTGCGTGGATTCCAGCAAGTACGACAAAACGGACGCGAAGACCGGCAAGGTCATCCCGGTCAAGGCTTCAGGTCCGCGTCGCCACGTCAATAACGCGACCGCGATTTACACCGGCGGGCAGTGGGTCATCTGGACCGCGGACATCGACCGGGAGCGGACATGCTGACCGCTCGCGGTCCCGCTGCGGCCGTCGTCCTGGCCGTTGTGCTTGCTGGCACGTCAGCCAACTCTGCGCTGGCCAAGGGCGGCCCGGGCGGCGGAGTGGTGTGCCCACCCCGAGAGCAGGACTGCGATGTCACTGCCCAGGACCCCGGCCAGTCAGGCGACAACAAGCCGGGCGACTCCGGCAAGCCCGGGAGCGGAGGAGGCGGTGGGAAACAGGTCTGCGCAATCGACGGCAAGACCGTCCCGTGCTCCACTCCGGAGCTCGGTACGTTCAACTCGGCCGATGCCTGCTACTGGATGGTGAAGGATCCGCAGCCCGACGCCGAGACGGCGCGGCTGGCGACCGGCGTTCCCGACGACTGGAAGCCCGGTGACAAAGGCAAGTTCTATAATGTCACGTGCCCCGGCGAGCCGTTGAAGGGCGGTCTGACGTACTCGGCGACCGGTCCCAACGCGGCCGCAGTGGACCCTGCGCAGTTGGCGCAGGAGGCCGTCGAGAAGATGACTCTGTTGGGCCCGGAGATCGGCATAACCCCCAAACCGGGTGGCAAAGGCGTTGTCGGCATGCCGGTCTACCTATGGGACACGAAGTCAGCGGAGACGTACGGCCCACAGAGCAAGAGCGCCTCTGCGGGCGCTGTCACCGTCACCGCAACCGCCCACGTCACGAAGATCGTGTGGACGATGGGCGACGGCAACACCGTCACCTGCACCACCGCCGGAACCCCGTACAAGGCGGCATACGGAAAACAGCCCTCCCCGGACTGCGGCCACCGCTACGAACAGCCGTCCTCCACCCAGTCCTCGGGCAAGTACCACGTCACCGCGACTTCCACCTGGACGATCGACTGGCAGGGCGGCGGGCAGACCGGCCAGCTCACCGAGATCCGTAACAACGCCGCGGACATCACGGTGGCCGAGGTCCAGGTCCTCAACAACTGACTGGCCACGCGTCCCTCGAACCCCTGGAAGGCCCCACCGTCATGGAAACCCCCGCCGCGCCGACAGTGCCACGTCCGCAAGGCACGGCAGCCCGCCCCGAGATCCCGATCACCACGACCCCACCGGTCAAGCGGGAGCGCCGTTGGTCGGTAGCCGCCCTGTGCATTGTGCTTGCGGCAGTCGCAGCGCTGGGCGCGGCGGCGGCCGTCAACTCGGCGAGTGACCGTACGAAGGTGCTGGCCGTCGCCCGTGACGTGCCAGCCGGACAGGCCCTGACAGCGGCGGATGTGACCGTGGCCGAGGTCTCCACTGACTCCGCCCTGTCCCCGTTGCAGGCATCCGACAAGGCCTCCGTGCTCGGCAAGCGGACGGCCGTCGACCTGCGCAAGGGCGGACTGCTTCTCGCCTCGCAGCTTGCAGCGGGCACCGGTCTGGGTGACACCAGGCAGCAGGTGGGCGTACTGGTCAAACGCGGCCAGGCCCCGGCCGGAACCCTGGCCCCTGGCGACAAGGTCCTCGCCGTCACCACTCCGGCTCAGGGCGATAACACCAGCACGAAGGACGACGCGGCAACTCCGTCCTCGATCAATGCGGTTGTCGTGTCGCTGTCCCGTCCGGACGCCACCGGGTCCGTCGTCGTGAACCTTGCCGTCGCCACCACCGACGGCCCCGTCCTGGCCACCCGCGCCTCCCAGGGGCGCATCGCGCTGGTCCGCGAACCGCGGAGTAACTGACATGCCCGTCACCTGCATCGTCTCCGCGAAGTCGTGCGGCGTCACCACCGCGGCGCTCGCCCTCACCCTGGCCTCCACCCGCTCGTCCCTGCTCGCCGAGTGCGATCCGGCCGGCGGCACCATCCGCGCCGGGCTCCTACACGGCCAAGTCAGCGCCGGATACGGCCTGTATCACCTGGCGGCCGCCGACCGCGTCGGACCGGTCGAACTAGCCAACGCGTTCGCCTCGCACTTGTGGCCGCTGGACGGCACCACCGGCCACCGCAAGGTGCTGCCCGGGCTGACCGATCCGGCCCAGGCCGCCGCCCTGAGCCGGACCTGGCCCGCCCTCGCCGACGTCCTGCACGTCATGGCCGAATCCGCCGGCCATGACGTGTTCATCGACGCCGGGCGCCTGGCCCTGGAATCCGGTCACCTGCACCCCACCCTCACCCCGGCGCCACTCCTGCACAGAGCCGACCTGGTCCTGCTCGCCGTCCGCGGCACCGAGCAGGGCCTCACGCTGGCGCGCCACCTGATGCGTCCACTGCGCGCCGAACTCGAGGAGCACGGCTCGGGATCCGACGCGCTTGGCCTGCTCCTCATCGAGGACGGCCCGTTCCGCTCGCATCAGGTCGCCGAGGCCCTGGAGGCGCCGGTGCTGGCTTCGCTGCCGTGGGACGTGGAGACCGCCGCTTACCTCACCGCCGGCGGGAAGCCGCCGCGCGGGTTCGCCCGCAGCCCGCTTCTGCGCTACGCCCGCACCGCCACCGAGCAGTTCGAGGCGCTCGCCGCACGCCGTCAGATTCAGCAGCACTACCCCAGCGCACCGGCCCACCCGCAGCTCGCGGGCCTCCTGGACCGGCTGGCCCAGCGAGGAGGTAGCCGTGGCTGACACCCACCTGCGGGCCGGCGTCAACGGACAGATCCCCCCGCCGATGGGCCGCGACGACATCGCCCATCTGCTCACCGGGAAGCTCGGCGAGCGGCAGTCGGCCCCGCCTGCCGCCCCGCCGGCGGTCGCGCCCCCGGTGGTGCCCGGCGGCGCTGTCAGTCCGACGGCCGTTCCCCGGCTGGCCGGACTGCCGACGGAACTCCTGCCGGTCGGCTGGGAGGTCATCGAAGCCCTGCAGGCCGATGTGTCCGCCGAGTTGAGCAAGAAGGACCCCGAGCGCACCATGGCCGAGCCGGACCGGCGTGCCCTGGCTCGCTCGCTCGCCAGCACCGCCGTTGCCGACTGGGCCACCAAGTACGCACAGGGCAACACCCCGCTGACGCAGAACGAGGAAGGCCGTATCGCGACCGCGGTCTACGACGCGATGTTCCGCGGCGGACGCTTGCAGTCCCTCCTCGACGAGGAGGCTGTCGAGGATGTGATGGTCGACGGGCTGACCGCGTACGTGGAGTACTACGACCGGCCGCGTCGCACCATCGACAAGGTCGCCGACTCCCACGACGAGCTCATCACGTGGGTCAACCGGATGGCCCGCCAGTCCGGCCAGGGTGAGCGTGCCCTGACGCAGGCGACGCCGATGGTCGGCTTCCGGATGCCCGACGGCTCCCGCGTCACCGCGAGCCTGCTCACCAGCCGCCCCTCGGTCGTTATCCGCAAGCACCGCATCCGCCAGCACGGCATCGGCGAGCTCGTGCAGTGGCGGTCGATCAACCCGCTGCTGGAGCGGTTCCTCACGGCGTGCGTTCAGGCGCGGATGAACGTCCTCGTGGTCGGCGACATGGGCGCCGGCAAGACGAGCCTGCTGCGCGCCCTGGGCCGGGAAATCCCGCCCGCCGAACGGCTGGTGACCCTCGAATCCGACCGCGAGCTGTACCTGGACGAGCCCGGCCCGAAGCCCGGCCCGGTGACTTTCGCCTTCGAAGCGCGCCAGTCCAATGGTGAACGCAGCACGGGTGACCGGCTCGCCGGGGAGGTCAGCATCGCGGACATGTTCGCGACGGCGCTGCGCTACAACGCCACCCGCGTCATCGTCGGCGAGGTCCGCTCCACCGAGATCGTGCCCATGCTGCAGGCGATGTCCGCCGGCGGTTCCGGGTCGATGTGCACCATGCACGTGCGCCGTCCGCATGCCATCGTCTCCCGCCTGGTGCAGCTGTGCACCGAGGCCGGCATGGCCACCGAGGCCGCCCACCACCTCATCGCCTCCGCGATCGACGTCGTCGTCTACCTCACCTACCTCGACGAAACCGGCGTCGGCGGCCGAAAGCACCGCTTCGTCTCCCACATCTACGAGGTCCACGATGTCGTCGGCGAGGCCGGACGGCCCACCACCACCGAACTGTTCGCCCCGGGCGGTGGCGACCCGCGCGCGATCTACCAGAACATGCCGTCCTTCATCGACGAACTGGAGCGCACCGGCCTGATCGCCCGCTCGTGGCTGGCCGAGAACCCGCACGGTTGGTGGGGAGAGCCCCTGCAGACGGTGGGCCGACGATGACCGACCGCCACCCCGCCCCGTACCGGATCACGCCGCCCCGGAGGGACCAGTGACCACGTCTCAGCTCGCTCTGGTCGCGGCCTGCTGCGCCGTGCTGGCAGTCATCGCCGCGGTCGCCACCGCCCGCGAACTCCGCGGCCGCATCCCCGACCCCGTCAAACCGCCCTCCCGCATCGCCGCCCGGATGCGCCGCGCCAAGGCCGAACTGCCCGAGAGCTGGCAGCGTCGCTGGCGTCACCTGGTCATCACGGCCATCGTCGTCGCCCTGCTGGTGTGGGCGTATACGGGCTGGCCCGTGCATGGCCTGCTCGCCGGCGCTGCCGTCCTGGGCCTGCCTTTCGTGCTGCACCCTGGAGGCGCCGCGCAGGCCCGGATCGAACGCCTCGAAGCGCTCGCCCAGTGGCTCAACCACCTCGCCGGCGTGCACACTGCGGGTATCTCGCTGACCCAGACCGTGCGGGCCTCCGCGAAGAACGCACCCGGCCCGATCGCGGGCAACGTGCAACGGCTCGCTGACCGGTTGCGCACCGGCATGGACGCCCATCTGGCGTTCGCGATGGTCGCGGACGAGCTCGCCGACGGCGTCTCCGACCACGTGGTCCTCCTCTTCCAGAGCCACGCCGTCTACAAGGGTCCCGGCCTGGCCGACGCGCTCGAAGCGCTCGCGGTGACCATCCACCAGCAGGCCGCCGACGCCCGTGACGTCGAAGCCGACCGCGCCTCCGTCCGCAAGTCCTCCCGCCAGGTCTCGCTCGTCATCTGCATCGTGGTCATGGGCTGCATGCTGAACAACGCCTGGTCCGGCTGGTATGCCAGCCCGGTCGGGCAGGTCGCGCTGATTGTTCTGGGCGGCCTGTTCGCGTGGACGCTGTCGTGGCTGCGCCGCATCGCCCGCACGAAGCCCGACCCGCGCCTGCTCGACCCGCTGCCATCCCACCTGGCTGTCTTGGAAGGGGAGACCCGATGATCCCCATGAACGCGGTGCTGCCCGCGGCCGCGGCCGGCGTGATGATCGGCCTCGCCGTACGCGCCGCCCTGCCCACCAAGCCGGACCTGGCCAGCGTCCTGGACCGCCTCGACGCCGCCCACTTCACCAACGCGATGCCCGTCGCCGTGCCGCCCGGCGCGCGCGGCGTGCCGGAGCGGGTCGGCGCCCGGCTGCTCGACGAGTTCGGCGTCCGTGTCCGCCTGCCGATCAGCGACCTCAGACTGCTGCGGATCTCCCCGGCCGAACACCTGGGCAAGCGCGTCCTGTTCGCCCTGTACGGGCTGCTCGCCCCCCAGCTGCTGCAGGCGATGCTCGCCTTCGCCGGTACTCCGTTCCCGTTCGCCATTCCGGCCGGCGTCTCGCTCCTGCTCGGTGCGCTGTTCTGGTTCAGCCCCGGGCAGGACGTCAAGCGCGACGCGGCTGCCGCCCGCGTCATCGTGCGGCATGCCGCCGCCTCCTATCTCGAGCGTGTTGCGCTTGCCCGGGTCGCCAACAGCGGCGCCGGGCAGGCACTGACCCAGACCGCCGAAGTCGGCGACGGCTGGATCTTCCAGCGGATGCGCCAGGTCTTCGACCACGCCGAGCTCGCCGGCGTCACCCCGTGGGACGCCCTCAAGCAGCTCGGCGAGGAACTCGACATCCCCGAACTGACCCGGCCCGCCGACACCCTGGCCCTGGCCGGAGACGGCGCCGCCGTCTACACCACTCTGCAGTCCCAGGCCCGCCAGCTGCGCATCGCGCTGCTGTCCGACGCCAAAGCACAGGCCAACGAGGCGTCCGCGGCGATGGTCCTCCCGGTCACCCTCGCCGTGATCCTCATGCTGGCCTTCGTCATGATCCCGATCGTCAACACGATCCTCGCCAGCTGAGCTGAGCTGGCGACCGAAAGGAAACGGCCCCCATGGATATCCAGCTCCTCACCGTGTGGATCCGCGCTCGTGCCGAGCAGCTGCGCTCCGCCCGTGACAGAGGTGCCACCAGCACCGAACTCGCCGTCCTCGCCGGCGCGCTGCTCGTCGGCGCGGGCCTGCTCGTCGCGGCCATTCGCGCGAAACTCCTGGAGAAGATCGGCATCATCGACGGCGGCTGAGGACGGCCGCACGCAGATACGACACCGACGACGATCGAGGGGGAAACGGTGGGACGCCGATCACGGCACCTCGAGGCCATCCGCGCACGCATCCGCCGGGGGGACGACGGCGTGCTGGGCCTCGAACTGGCCGCCCTGGCCCTGGTGGTGCTGATGCTGGCCTTCACCACCATCCAGGTCGGCCTGTACTACCACGCCCGCAAGGTCGCCCAGTCCGCCGCACGGCAAGGCGTGGACGCCGGACGGGCGTTCGGCGCCGGCGAAGGCGACGGTCTCGCGCAGGCCCAGGAATACCTCGCCCGCCTCGGCGGCTCCGTCAAAGACGCCCAGGTCTCGGCAGACGGCAGCACCGCCCAGCAGATCCGCATCACCGTCACCGGCGACGTCGCCACCCTCGTCCCCGGCCTCACGCTGCACGTCACCCAGCACGCCGACGGACCGATCGAACGCTGGACCAACCCGTGACGCGCCCCCGCCTGCTCCGACTGCTGTGCCAGGACCGGGGCAGCTACGCGCTGGAGACCGCGGTTCTCGCCCCCGTCCTGATCCTCATCCTCGGCCTCATGATCGCCTTCGGCCGGGTCACCGACGCGAAGGGCGCGGTCGACGCCGCTGCCCACGCGGCCGCCCGCGCCGCCTCCCTCGAGCGCGACGCCGGCACCGCGCAGGCAGCAGCCCAGGAAGCGGTCACCCGCAGCCTCGACGGCGACGGCGTCACCTGCCAGACCTCGAGCGTGGCCATCGACACCTCCGGCTACGCCACCGACGTCGGCGAAGCCGCCACGGTCACCGCGACGATCTCGTGCACCGCGAATCTGTCCGACATCGGCGTGCCCGGCCTGCCCGGAGCCAAGACGATCACCGCGTCCTGGACCAGCCCGATCGACACCTACAGGGCCCGCTAATGATCTTGATCGCTGTGCTGAGGAGCCGTCTCGCCGCGCTGCGTGCACGCCGCGACGACGGCTCGATGTCCCTGTTCTTCGCCGTGACCACCGTGGGACTGCTGATGGTCATGGGCCTGCTCGTCGACGGCGGCGGGGCACTCAACGCCTCCAACCGCGCGGAATCCCTCGCCCAGGAGGCCGCCCGCACCGCCGGACAGCAACTCGACCCCGCCCAGGCGATCGAGGGCACCGCCATCACCATCGACCCGGACGCAGCCCAGGCCGCCGCCCAGGACTACCTCGCCGCCGCCGGCGTACAAGGCGACGTCCAGATCACCGACGACGGACAGACCATGACGGTCACCGTCCACGACACCTACAACACCTACTTCGCGCAGCTGATCGGCAAGGGAACCATCAACGTGACCGGCACCGCGACCGCACACCTGCAGACCCAGGCTGGAGGCTGAGCCCACCATGGCCTACCGAACCCCCGGACCCCTGCGCACCGTCGGCATCCTGGTGCGCGCGCTGCTCGGCCTCGCCCTCCTCGCCGCCCTGCTCGTCGGCACCCCATACGTGCTGCTGCTCGTCGGCACGCAGCCCACCGACCTGTCCGGCGGCATCGACGTCCTGCTCCGCCCGGACGACGGCACCCTCTTCTTCACCGCCATCACCTGCATCGGCTGGGTGGCCTGGGCCGCGTTCGCCCTGTCGGTCGTCCTGGAGATCGTCGCTGTGACGCGGCGCCGCTCCGCGCCGCGTCTGCGCGGCCTGAGCGGCCTGCAGTCCATGGCCTCGTTCCTCGTCGGCGGGATCGTGCTCCTTGCGCCGACCGCCGCCTCCGCGGCGACCTCGGCGCCCGCCCACGCGGTGACCGCCACCCAGACGGCCAGCACCAGCACCCCCAGCGCCACGTCCTCCACGTCCACGGCGACCGAGAACACCAACGGCCCGACCTACACCGTCAGCTCTTCCACCGAGCTGCCGTGGGACCTGGCGGAGAAGTACCTCGGCAGCGGGCAACGGTGGCAGGACATCGCCGCCCTCAACCCCGACATCCCGGGCCTCGCCGCAGGCGACCAGTACCTGCCCAAGGGCGCAGTCATCAAGCTGCCCGCCGACGCCCGCCCGGCCCAAGCCACATACACCACCAACGCCAACGCGGCGGCGTCGAAGACGACCGCATCGTCCGAGAGCAGCGGCCAAAACAACGGCCCCAAATACGTCGTCCAACCCGGTGACTACCTCTCGAAGATTGCTCAGAGGCAACTCGGTGACGCCGCCGAGTGGCCCGAGCTGTTCGAGGCAAACAAAGGCGAACAGCAGCCGCACGGGCACACCTTCAGCAATCCCGACCTGATCTTCCCCGGGCAAGAACTCACGCTGCCCGCCGACGCCAACGCGCCGTCCGACACGAATTCCTCCGCCGCGCACGACACCGCTCATCCCGGAGACAAACAGGACTCGACTCCGCACACGCCGGCGACCGAAGCGCCCCACGAGGGGGCACAGCAGGGCGGGAAGGCCCGAGAGGATCACGCCACCGCAACGCCGGGGCAAAGCTCCGAGGGCCGGGGGGAAACGTCACAGGCTCCGTCACACGGCGTCGAGACCGTCCCCAAGCCGTCGGCCTCGCACTCTCCCGATCACGCGACCACACCGTCGCAGCGGCCCGAGACACAGTCCCCCGAGACCGCCCAGCCGACCCCGTCCACATCCAGCTCTCCGTCCTCCACGACCACGAACTCCCCGGCCCCGACATCTACAGGAGAGGCCCAGCAGGGCGACAACAACGGAAGCCTGATCGCCGCGGTGGGCCTCGCGGCCTCTGGAGTGTTCGCGGCCGCCGTCCTGCTCACCTTGGGCACCCGGCGTCTCCTGCAGCGCCGGGGGCTGCGCCGCGGCAACCGGATCCCCATGCCGACCGGGCGGGCCGCCGCCACTGAGCTCGCGCTGCGCAGCGTCGACGCGAGCGTCGAACTGCAGCTGCTGGATGCCATGCTGCGCACCGCCGCCCTGAACCTGGCCGAGCAGGGTGGCGTCCTGCCGGAGGTGGTGGCGGTGCGGCTTGGCGAGCAGGGCATGCTGCTGTACCTGGCCGAGGAGACGGAGCCGGTGGTGCCGTTCACCACCGTCGACGGGATGGCGGCGGGCACTGTGTGGTGGTGCCCGTCCACCACCGATCAGCTCCTGGACGGCGAGGAGTTGCGGGAGATCGACCCGCCCTACCCTGGGCTGCTCGCCCTCGGCGCAGGCGACGACAACTCCATCGTCCTCGTCGACCTGGAACAGCTCGGGGCGATCCATCTGACCGGCGAGCGGCGCCAGCAGGTGCTGCGGATGGCCGCCATCGCGCTCGCTCTGTCGCCGCTGGGCGGGCAGATCGAACTCGCCGTGGCCGGCGAGGACACCGCGCCCGGCCTGACGATGCTCGACCAGCATCGCGTCACCCCGCACCCGGACCTCGCCCGGGCGCTGGACGCGTTCGCTGCGCACCAGGCGGAACAGCAGCGCACGCTGATCGAGTTCGGCCCGGACGGTCTGGCCGTGGCCCGTCTGGAGGAGGAAGTCGAGGAGCTGTGGCCGATGGTTCTGCTCGCCGACGTGGACGCCTGCCCGGACCCCGACGTCATCGGCCGCGGCTGGGAGCTGCTCGACGGTCAGCCGTACGCCGCGATGGCGATGCTCACCAGCAGCACCGACGTGCCCGGTGCGCCCGAGGACGTATGGGTGGTGGACACCGACGCCGCCTACGTGACGGTGCCCGGCACGGATGTGCAGTGCACGCTTTCGGGTTGCTCCGACGACGAGTACGCCGACGTCCTGGAGTTGGTGCTCACCGCTGATCTGCCCGTCCAGCCCGACGTGCCGTCCCCACCCGCCCCGGCGGCACCGGGCGCAGCGTCGGATGACGAGACCGGGTATGCGGCTGGGGTCGGCGGTGACGAGGGCGTGCTGCTGGTGAAATCGACGAGCGGCAGCGCCTCCCCGACCGCTCTCTCCTCCGGCCCAGTCGGACCGCTGGCCGCGGTCGCCGACCTGGAAGACGACGCGGAGGACGATGACGGCGCCGAGGAGACCGGCCCCGGTCCTGCAGTGTCCGCCGTCGCCTGGCTCACGGACGAGAACGCCACAGCCGGCCCACGGTCGGCGGGGAGCGCCAACGGCCTTGAGTCAGCAGGGGAGGCAGCAGCGACGGACGCCCCGGCCGACCATGGTCTACTCACTCCCCAGCCCTCCGAGTCGTCCGGGACAGTGGCCCCTGCCTCCCTGCCCCTCCCCCGGGTCAGCGTGCGCCTGCCTCAGTCAACCGACGACTCCGCGGTCCCGGCGGCTGCCCCATCCGCAGCCTCCGGTGGCCCGGTCGTGCGAGTTCTCGGCGCAGTCGGCCTCGACGGCGCGCACGGCGACATCCTCAGCAACCGGAAGACCACGGCGCTGGAACTCGCTGCGTGGTTGGTCCTGCATCCCGGGGCCAACGCCCACCAGCTCGACGAGGTCCTTGCGCCCCACGGTCGTATTTCCCGCGACACCCGTAACTCGCGGATCAGGGAGCTGCGCAAGTGGCTCGGCAACGACGCCGACGGCGTCCTGCACCTTCCGCACATCGCCACCCAGCCCGACAAGCTGTTCCGGCTCGCCGGCGTCGACTGTGACTGGCTCACCTTCCAGCAGCTGGTCGATGACCGCTCCGGCGACGACACAGTCCGCGAACTGCGCCTCAAGTCCGCCCTGGACCTAGTCGGCGGCCGGCCTTTCTCCGGGATCCCAGCCCGCCGCTACGTGTGGGCCGAGGACATCACCCAGGACATCATCAAAAAGATCGTGCATGCCGCCGACGAACTCGCCGAGCGACGCCTGCAGCACGGCGACGGACGCAGTGCCCTGTGGGCCGCCAACCGCGGCCTGCACGTCGCCCGCGAAGCCGAGCAGCTGTGGCGGCACCGGTTCCGCGCACACGCCCTGCTCGGCCAGGATGAGGAACTCGAGGACGCCATCCGCGCCCTGGAAGCCCTGCTGCTCGAACTCGGCTGCTCGATGGACGATGAGACCGACGAGGTCCTCCGCCTGCTGCAAGCCGCCCGACGCTGACCCCACTCCGGCGCCCGGGTGCCCAGCGCTGACCCGCCGCCCCAGGTTCACGGTCTCGCGTCCACCGGTTGGAGGGCCGGGATCGGTCATAGCCGATTGGTGTGAATCGGTCATGACCGATGACGGATAGGCCGGCCATCGGTCATGGACGTCAGCGCGCGGCCCGGATGTTCCTGCTCCCGCTGGATGGGCTTCGTGATTCCAACTGCCTGTCGGCTGAGCCTGATCACGACCGTCGGCCGGCTGCGCGCTGCCCTGGAAATTCCAACGGCAGGCATGCGCATGTCGCGGACGCTGGGCATCGGCTACCGGGAATTCCGACGGCGCCGACACTCGTGTCTCGATGGACTCGGCGTCATTCCAACTCGGCCAGGCCGCGATTCCAACTCGCCCTGCGTCCCTGCTCACGGAGAGCTGCAGCGCGGTCGTGCGCACGGCGTGGCGCTCGCTGTGCGAGCTCGACGGAGGCCTCGTCTCGCTTCACCGTGGGCGGTTCACTACGGTGCGAGTCGCTGACCCAATCGCTGACCCAGTTGGAAAAATGCAGGTCAGAAGGTTTTTCAAGACTGGAATGAAGGTCAGCATGCGGCCTTGCCTCACGGGTTGTGCTGCTGCGTTCCCGAGTTCGTTGAGTCTCAACGGCAGTGCTTCCGCAGACTGGATGGGGCAATCCGCGTGCAGGATCGGCGTCGCTGGACCGGGATGGTGACGGCCGTTCCAACCGGGCCGCTCAACCATTCCAACGGCACTGGGACCGTTGAATGGTTGAGACTCACGCGTCGGCGGACTCCGCAGTGAGAGCCTTCCGGACTTCGCCGATGTACTTGCGGACGGTGTTCTGCTTGTACCCCGTCAGCTCGACGAGTTTGGGGGCGAGCTCGTTCGCCGACATCTGCTGCAGTTCGCGGGGCAGACGCATGTAGTAGAACTCAACCAGCTCAAGTCCCTTGAGATCGCTCGGGGCGGTTGAGGGCAGCGTCTCTTGCCGCTGGGTCTCGTCGGGCTGCTGCTCGTCGTCGGCGCCGTCTTCGAACGGCGGCTCGGATGTGCGGGACGCAGGTAGGTCCTCCGGTGCATGGGGCTCAGCCGGGATTCTCATCTGCACGACGACCCGGCTCCCGCCGGTGCGATCGGCTGACGCACCAGCCAGCTCACCAGCGCGGTCGGCCTGGAACTCGGGGGCGGAATTTTCCAGTTCCACATCCGGTGCAGTGTTCGGGTGCAGGTTCTCGTTCCAAGGCTTGTTGGAATCCTGGTCCGCGTCGCCCGTCTCAGCTTGGGGGGTCCGGGAAGAGGCAGAAGCCTCCCTGTTCATCTGCTCCAGGCGTTGCAGCAGCGGAAGCAGTTGCTCCTCCGACAGAGGTGCACCCGTCCCCGTGCTGATCTTGTACTCGTGCAGCAGGAAGTAGCTGAACTGGCTGGCCGTGGGAAACACGCGGAACTCCTGCAGCCAAGAACGGTAGGCGTCCAGGAAGCGGACATCCTCGCCATCAGCCGCGTGTGCGGTAGCGGCGGCCCCGGGGCCTTGCGCGTTTCGATGCCTGTCCTGCAGATCCGGTTCGTACGAGAGGTCGTAGCCACCCTCATAAAGGATCCCTTGAGGGAGCCAGGCGAGGTGCGCGTGCTCATCCTGCGGGGGCGCCTTCACGTATTCGCGGGACTCCAGCGCCTGGGGCGCGGCCTCGTGAGAAGTCTGGATCGGCTCGGAGGCCGGGGACAGCAGCACTGACTCGATGCCCGCCGCTACGAGGCCCGCAGGGGCCGTTTCCGCGAGGGGGACGCCGTACCGGGCCAGCCGCAGGGGCATCAGGGACTCGACCGGGGCCTTGCGGCGCCAGGCGCGGCCGAAGCGGGAGTGCAGGCGGGCCTGGTAGACGAGGCGGTCCTGCTCCAGCTTGATGACCTGCTCGTAGGAGCGCAGTTCCCACAGCTTCATCCGGCGCCACAGGAGGAAGGTGGGGATCGGGGAGAGCATCCAGCGGGTGAGGCGGACGCCCTCCATGTGCTTGTCGGCGGTGATGTCCGCGATCCGGCCGATCGCGTGCCGGGCCGCCTCGACGGAGACCACGAACAGGACCGGGATCACGGCGTGCATGCCGACGCCCAGCGGGTCCGGCCAGGCCGCCGCGCCGTTGAACGCGATCGTCGCGACCGTCAGCAGCCACGCCGTCTGGCGCAGCAGCGGGAAGGGGATCCTGATCCAGGTGAGGAGGAGGTCCAGTGCCAGCAGGACGCAGATGCCCGCGTCGATGCCGATCGGGAAGACGTACGCGAAGTTCCCGAAGCCCTTCTTGAGGGCCAGCTCGCGCACCGCCGCGTACGAACCCGCGAAGCCGATACCCGCGATGACGAGCGCACCGGCGACGACCACACCGATGAGAATCCGGTGCATTCGTGTGAGCTGGATTGGCGTCTTACCCGTCCCCGCGGTCACGTGCTGCTGCCTCTCTTGTGTCTCGCCTCTGATCGGCCCTCACACTCTCACGTGTCGTCTCACGAGGCATCGGAACCGTGCGAAGTTCGGTCTGATCGTCAACGAATAGTGATCATCTGTCCGTTTAGGGGTGTATCTCTGTGGCTGACTTTACGTGGTTGTTCTTGGGGAGTGGGGGCTGTGTCAACGACTGTTGTGGGTACGGCCCTTGGTGTCGCTGGGCTGTCGGTTCGACTCCCCAATTGGGGAGTCGAACCGACAGCCCAGCGATACCAAGGATTCCGGTGTGCCAGGATGCCGTGTGCCGCGCGCAAGACGGCGCGGAGGAAACGGAACAGGAGGCCGCTTCGTGCTCAGCGACGCCGTGGAGTGGATCGAGCCACCCCAGAAGTCAACCGTGATCGGCACAGGGAAGGGCGGGGTCGGGAAGAGCACGATCGCCGCTCATTTCGCGGGTCATTGCGCAGCCGAGGGCCAGCGCACGCTGTTGGTGTGCGTAACGAGCCAGGATGACGACGATCTGGGGATCAAGACCTTTGGCAGGGGCATCCAGCCAGACGGCCCAAGCGTGTTGGACGGTCTGGGGCTCCACCGGGCGATCGCGGAGCGCGCGCCGCTGGTTCCGGTTCGCGAGGTGCGTCCGAACCTGGACGTGGTTCCGGGCGGCGAGGCCGTCGGTGAGCTCATCCCGCTGCTGATGCACCGCATGATGACCGAGGGCGCCACTGTGGTGCTGTCCCTGGCCCGCGCCCTGGCTCCGCTGGCTCCGTGGTACGACCAGATCGTCTTCGACAGTGCCCCCGAGAACGACTCGCTTGAGCAACTCGCCCTCGGCGCGGGCCGGAAGCTCATCGTGCCCACCCGCTCGGACGACTCGTCGATCAAGGGGATCCGGCGCATCTCGAGGAACTATAAATCCGTGCGCAAGCAGGTGAACCCCCATCTGCGTGTAGCAGGCGCGTTCCTCTATGCGTCCAACCCGTCTGCCACCTCGATGCATGCCGAGGTGAACGACGACATCCGTACGGAGCTCGGTCAGTCGACCCCGATACTGAAGACCATCGTGGGCTACCGGGAGAAGCCGGCCCGCAACGCCCGGAAGATGGGCTTGCTGTTCTCTGAGTACGAGGCGCTGTTGCCAACGAGCGCGAAGAGCTACGACGTCGCTGCGGGGCGCGCGAAGGTTGCCGACGTGGTCCCCGACTCCATCGTCAGCCTCTCCGCGGACATGCGCGCGCTGAACAGTGAAATCCTTGAATACTGCGAAAGGGCGGCCTGATGGCAGGGTTTGACGACGACGACGAGGACGAGGGCGCCGGCGGTGCTCGAGCCGTTGGGACAGGGCTCCTCGGCGGGGGCCTGCCCGCAGTCGTGCAGGCGGCATCGGTCGTAGTCCAAGCACCCGTAGGCACCACGCTGGGGTCCATTCCCAACCCCCGCCCGCCCGCAGGCGACGGAGAGCTCACCCCAGAGGAGCAGGAAGCCCTCACAGCCTGCAAGGCTGGGATGAACAACCTGCAGACGGCCTTCTGGGTGGCGGGCAAGAGCCTTGAGACGATGAAGACCGGCAACCTGCACCGCAACGAGGGCGTCCCGAATTTCGGCGACTACGTCATGGACACCTGGGAAGTCTCCGAGTCCCAGGCACACCGGCTCATGGACGCATGGAGGATCGGCGAGGCTCTCGCGGCCATGGGCTGGATGCCGCGCGAGGCCCAGATTCGCGAACTCACCGATGTCAGGAACGAGTCCGGCGACCAGGCTGCCGTCGCGGTCTACGACACCGTGGCCCGCAGCGTCAGGCGCGTCACGGCCAAGCTGCTCAGCGAGGTCGTGCGGGAACTTCCTCCACTCCCCCGGCAGGCCTCGCCGGCGGACGTCCGGAAGCTGGTGCAAGAAATCCTCGCGGCACGGGCTGCCCCGACGGCAGCCTCACAGACTCCCCCGACCGGTGTTCCGGCGTCGAACGGAGGGGTCCCGAACATCACCTCGATCGGCAAGGAACCCGCCAGTGAGAACTCCCCAATTGGGGAGTCGGGCTCGGAGCCCAGTATTCCCAAGGGGTCTGGTGATAACGGAGGGAACGATATCCGGCGCCTCGCAGCGGCACTGGACGACCTTCGCGGGGTGGAGCGGCGGCTCAGCAAGCCGGCCGTGAAGCGTGCACTGGCCTACGACTCAGAACGCACAGAGGCGTTGATGACGCAGATGGACGAAGCGCTGAACCGCATCGGCCGCACCATCGCTGTACGCCGAGCCGACGCCTAGTCCATTTCAGCGTTCGTATGGACTTTGGGGAGCCCTCGCCGAGGGCTCCCCTTCGTGCTTGTCGCGGCAGGTTGCCGATCTACCGAGTGGTGGCGCGTCGGGGCGCAGCGGGGAGCGCGGGCAGAAAGGCGCCGCGGACGGCGTCGAGGAAGTCGCTGCGGTTGTCGAAGCCGTGCGCTGCGGCGTAGCCGTCGTACACCGCGAGTTCCTGCCTGGAGGGACGGAAACTCTGCTGGGTGCTGTCCTTCACGGCACCCCGGTCAACACGTCGGGCGGGCACGTCCCCGAACAAGCCTTCGGGACCGTAGTCCTCCTCGCTCACGGGCTGCTGACGGTGACGGGTCCATTCGCGCAGCTCGCCCCAGAGATCATTCTTCTTGGCGTGCAGGAACGCCCGGCGTACGACGACCGCATTGGTGGGCTCCCATCCGGTCTGCGCTCTCAGGCACTGCACGGGACTGCGGCAGTTGGTCAGCCCTCCCCGTCTGATGCGGCTGACGGTCCAATGAGTACCGACCAAGAAGGAGTGTGACTGCCGTGCGCGCCGACAGCCTCGCCGGCCGGGTCATCGCTGCGCTCTCGCGCCGCGCGCCAGCGTTGCAGCCCGGCATTTCTCAAAGCAGGCATGCCGAACAGCCCCTGACGCACCTGTCCACTGAGGCCGTCGCCGGATCCGGGGCGCGGCTGGTTAACGTCGGGCTGGAGAACGCCAGTCTGCGCGGCGTCGGGCTGGGCGGCGCCCGTCTGCGGGGCGCTGATCTACGGGACGCCGATCTGCAGGGAGCCGATCTGCAGGTGGCCAATCTGACGTCCGCAAGTCTTGAGGGTGCGGACCTGCACCGGGCGAATCTGCGGGATGCCCATCTGGACAGCTCTGACCTGAGGAAAGCCGATCTGAGGGAGTCCGATCTGCGCAATGCCTCGTTGTCCAAGGCCACGCTGACCGGCGCCAACTTAGCGGGCGCCGACCTGCGGGACGCGCGGATGCCCGGCAGTATCCTGCACGCCGCCGATTTAGGAGACGCTGACCTGCGCGGCACCGAGTTGCACCATGCGGTCTTGCAGGGAGCCGACCTGCGGCAAGCACGGCTGCCCACGTCACTCGGCACAGTAAGCCTGAAGGACACGGACCTGCGGGGTACCGACCTGCGCAGACGGGAGCTCCAGGACAGCCGTATGCGCGGCGCCGACCTGCGCGGCGCGTTCCTCACCGGAGCGGATCTTCGGGACGCGGACCTGACCGGTGCTCAGGTGTGGGACGCCGACTTCACACGTGCCAATCTCAGCGGCGCCGACCTCAACGACATCGACGTAGGCCCTCAAGGACTGCACGGCCGCACACGACTCCGTCTCGCCGGAGCCCAGTGGACGACAGCAACCCGGTGGCCGCCCGCACTGCAGGCCACCATCCAAGCCCAGTCCGTCAAGACCGCCGACAACGCATGGGTTGTAGCCGCCCTCACCGCACAGAGAGGGGTCTCGCGGCACGTGACCTCACTCTGAAAGATGAACCCCACCCGCAGACCACGCCTCGCACCACCCTACGCCACACAGTGCAGCACGAGCCCGATCGACACTCACGCCCGCCCTCGGCCAGCCACGACTGGAGGTGCCTCACCTCACACCGACCGCAGCGTCAACACCGGAACAAGCAGGGGAAGTTCACCGTTCATCTACATGTGGCTGCGGAGGGGACAGTGTCCCCGGGCCTCACCTACAGCCCATGGGGACGATCGTCCGGCTGAAGCCCCATGGAGCCTTCCGCCGAGAGGCGACCGCCCTCCGCACGCCACCACCCACGGCCCCGGCTGGTCTCCCCCGTCCAGCCGGGGCTTTCCCCTGTGCACAACCGTCGAAGGACCATCAGGGGTGACCAGACGGTAGCGGTCGTGCACGCGTTGCCCGTCGCGTAGGGTCCGGAGCTTGAGCCCGCCCAGCAGGGTGAGGTAGGAGCCGTCGGCCAGGACTTCCAGGACGACGGGCTTGCGGTGCGGGCCGAGGCGGACCAACAGCTGAGCACCGCCGGCGACATAGACCACCGGCGGCAACTACGCCGTACTACACCGCCATCGTGTCCTTCATGGCCAACGTCCCGCTCCCCGCCGATCAGGTCCGCGTCGCCTCAGGAGCGTGGACCAAGGACGGCTTCCGCACCTGGGATCAGCCAGATGCCTGGTGGCTGAGTTCGCTGGCCCGATCCGGTCTGCTGCTGAGGAGTGCGCGGCTGCGTGGCCTGCGGAGCGGGGGCTGCTGCCGCTTGCTCGCGGGCAAGTTGGCGCAGATAGGCCATGCCAGGACGGGTGCGATACCAACGGTTCCCGTCAAGGTGAAGCCATCCCTCGTCGGCGAGGCGCTGTACGGCGCCGGCCATCCACTGCTGGGGCCAGGGCGTGCGGGGATTCTCCGTGCAGTGGGCGGCGATCAGTGCGTGCAGGCGCGGGCCATGGCGGTGTCGAGCGACATAGCCATCGACCCAGGCGGCGACCTCGTACTCGCGGCCGCGAAGTTTGATCGGGTTGGGCCGCGGCCCTGGCTGTGCGGGTGGAGTGGTTCGGGGCGGTGGGGAGCCTGGCGCGAGGTGCCGGATGGGGTGGGCCAAGGTGACGTTGACGGCGTGGCCGCTCGTCGGGCCGGGTGTCACGTGCGCGAGCCATTGTGCTCGGGCCAGCGTCTCCATCACTTCCAAGGCGAGGTCCCGGGAGGTGAATCGGCACAGTGTGGCCATCTGGCGGAGGACGATCTGGGCGCGTCCCTCCCGGTTGCACCGCGCGGTGACGAAGAACGCGCCGAGACGGTCTGCCGCCGGTTTTCCGCGCAGGAGCGGATGGTCGATCATCCGCTGCGTCCAGCCGTTCAGCTTGCCGCGGGCGGTCCCCATAGGAATCCCCATGAGCCTCGAGTTGGCGGCGAGATCGGGCACACGGAGCTGCGCTGCGGGCGCTCCGCGCACGGCGCCCTGGACCTCGTCGAGCGAGGCGTCCACCCATTCTGCGTCGATGAGTTCCTCCAGCGCCCAGTCCGGCAGGTCCATGCGGCCCGGGCCCAGGTCGTTGCTGACCATCTTGACGATCCCGCCGGGACGGACGCGCAGCGCGATGAGCAGTGCGAGGAGGCGGGCCTCGGGGCTGTGGCCGACCTCTGCCTGGTGCAAGTACTGCAGGGCGGCGAGTGCGTAGTCGCCGTATGTGCCTGGTACTGCCCAGCTTGTCGGCTCCGATTGGGTAGCCGCGAAGCTGTCGTCCTCGTGCACCGGCGGCTTGGGGGCCGCCTCGGCCTGGCACACCTCGCAGTTGAGGGCGCGTTCCCGGTCGGAAGGTCGCGGGACCGCCGGGGTTCGGTCATCACTGCGCTGTTCACCGAGCGGAGCGGGCGGCATGTTGGCGTGCGCCGCCGCCTTGGCTGGTCCGGAGGGCTCGGACGGGGGCCGGCTGCTGCGGATGACCTTCGCTCGTGGTGTGGCCGTCGCGCAGGCCTCGCACGTCTCCGCCAGGATCCAGAGACGGCCCACCCGGTCGGGGATGAGGACCAGGGTCATCGGACCGGCGCAGGTCACGCTCTTCGGGGCGTGCCAGGTGCATTCCTCGTGGCGGCACCGGCAGCGGGCCGCTTCCCAGAGCGGCCCCACGGCGGCGATGTGCTCGCGGACGTGTTGCAGTGCCTTGGTACGAGCCAGCAACGGGTCGCGGAATCTGCTCGGATCCGGCACGCAGACCCCGCCCCGGCACTTGATCACCGATACACCGGCGGCGGGCGTCCCGTACGGATCGAGCCGTACGAGCCAGCGCCGCCCCGGGGGAGTTGTAGCCGCCCTCACTCCGTCTCCTGCCTTCCGCCTGGCCTGATGATCACCGCAGGGCATGCTGGCGTTCGGCAGACGGGTGCGTGGAGGGCCACGCCGTCACCAGTGTGGATCTCCCTCGATGGAGGGAACCGCTCGCGAGCTCCGGCCCGCTCTCGGGGAACCGATGGAATGCGGCTCCGGAGGTGACGGAATGCGCCGAGCGGGGGCAGCGGGCCGGGTGGCCGCCGCGTTTGTGGCGCGCTAGCTGGCCACTTTGAGCGTCGCAGTTGGCTGTCCCAACGAACCTGTTGCTGCTCAGCAGTTGATGGGGGGGTTACCGGAAGCGACTCGGCAGAAGTCCGACCCGAGTCCGCCGTCGACGGTGCCGGCGTTCGGGCCGACGAAGATGGCGTCGCCGTCGGCGCCGCCGAGGATCCTGCCGGTCGCCGTGGTACCGGCGTTGGCCGTGATGGAGTCACCGCCGGCGCCGCCGTCGACGGTGCCGGCAACGATGCCGTTGATGACGATGTAGTCGCCCCCGCCCTTGCCGTCGACGCTATCGCCCACGGCAAGGGCGCCGCAGCTGATGTAGTCGGGGCCGGCAGTACCAGTGACGGTCGTACCGGACACGGGACGGCCGTTGACCGTACATGAAGTCAGGGCTTGTGCAGGCGTCGCGGTCAGGGCGAGGGGAGCGGCTACGAGGGTGGCGGCGCAGAGCGTACGCATCGCGTGTCTGATCATGCAATGAGTGGTTCATGGTGACTTCATGATCGCAATTCTGCACCATCGGTGACTCTACCGTCCGGGGTAGTTTGCCGCCCGGACGGGCCACCTAGGCCGACGGTCGGATGATCGGGTTTGCGGCTGGTGTCCGAGGCAGGAGTCCCGGTCCCCGTCCTCGGGCTGTGCAGGCTGTGTGCCGAAGGGACCACGCTTCACTCGCTGCGCCAGGCCGCTGTACCCATCGACCCGCGGCAGCGCGCCGTCTTGGAGACCGTGGCCGCCGCCATGGCGTAGCTCGTAAGCGCCACCCTCGGAGACCCGCAGTTCAGGCGCGCCCCAGACGTCACCCGCTCAGGGCGACGCACCTCTATGCGTGACCTAGAAGGAGCAGTTCGGGACGGTGATCGTGGCTGAGCCTGGCTATAGTGCAGGCAGTACCTCTTCCTCAGGCACAGGGGCCCCGCCGATGCATCGGCGGGGCCCCTGTATTTGTGTTGTCAGGCAACCTGCAGGTTGGGGCGTCCTTCCGCGGGAGGCACTGAGGCATAGGAGGGCAGCTTGAGGTTGGGCAGGTCGCCGGCCTTGATGTTCGCGATGGTCTGCCGGAATGAGGCCTCCATGGCCTCGGGGCTCTCGTACTTGGCTGCGAGGGGGTGCAGCCGGTAGGAGTTGCCCTTGCCGCCGTCCTCGTTCTTCGGGCGCAGCACGATGTTGAGGTCGCACAGGGGGGCGATGAGGTTGCTGATGGCCTGGGGGGTGACGCGGTACTCCCTGGCCATGTCCTTCTGCTTTATGGGCAGGTGGCCGCCGAAGTCGGATCGGTAGAGCAGATAGTTGAGGAACTTCACCGAGGATCCGGAGATTGGGAGCGCCCAGATGCGCTCGGAGACGACCGGAGACAGCACCTCAGCCATCGGTATCCCTTTCTCGTCGTGTGCAGCGGGTTGGTTGGTGGACGTGTATCACCCGGTGAGTTTTCCTCTGTTGTAGTTCGTCTGCTGAGTGAAACCGAGGTCCAGCTCCTCCTGGTGCACGTCGGGTCCGATGACGTTGGGGAAGGCCTCCGGGTCGCGGTCGTGCTGGGCGGCGATCTGTTCGAGGACGGCGTGCTGGGCGGTGCTGTTCCCGTGGAACCACAGTTTCACGTTCAGCTGGATGACGCCGTTGCCGAGCTGCTCGACCCACTTGTAGCCGACCAGGGCCCGCACGGCGCGGTTCACCGTGGAGCGGGTAATGCGCTTGCCGTCCTTCTTTTTCTCGGCGAGCTTGTTGAGACCGTCGGTGATCTCCTGCTGGGTGTACTGGGCGACTCCAGTGCCACGTTCCTGGCCGCCGGCAACGTACAGGAACACGCAGAGCTGGGACTTGGTGATGGAGTTGGCGACGGCCAGCTGCGCCAGGAGCTGCGTGAACCAGTTGCTCGCCAGGCTGTAGCCGGCATCGCCCGCCATGTCGTGCACGGCTCGGTGGTCAGGCTCGTACTCGAAGGTGACGTTCTTGAGCTTGCGACGGCCGCGTGGATCGGCGCTCGGGCTGCTCTGGCCAAGCTGCTCGCCCAGAACCTGCAACAGGTCGTCGAAGCCGAGGTCCTCAGATGCTCCGCTGGGGACAACTCGGGGTCGTGGGCTCCGGGGTGCTGGTGGATCAGATGTCACAGGACCTCCCTTATTACTCAGGCGATCCAGAGACTAGCCCAAAAATCAACTAGGGCTTGTCTTTTGCTGCGTCGGCGCGCCGACGGGCCCTCTGCTGGCACCACCCGCGCCGGGGGCGGCCCAAATATCAACTGGACATGGATTTCCAGGGCGCCCAGGATCTGTAACTCAAGCGGTACTTGATTTCTAGTGTCGCAATGGCAGCACATTTCATGCGCCTGAGACCTTCCGACACCCTCCTCGGATCCATCCGGTACATCGCCCTGACCTGCGGCGTTCCTCTCCGTCGCCAGGGGGCTCGGAAGTCAAGCAATAGTTGATTTTTAAGCCCCAACGTGCGCGCCAGGTTGACATTCCGGAGTCGGAAATGTGCCCTCCAGAGCACCGCTTGGAGTCCAAAGTCGCAGGTCAGAGGCCTAGTTTCCCTGGCGCTTCTTATTAAAGAGCCCACAAGTACTGCATCCCTGCCCGGTTCCTGGGCCCAGCCCCGCAACACAGCCTTGAGCCCGTAAATACCCCATAACTGCATCGAGCAGCCGGTACATCCCCGTTCTGGACAGCGACCAACGAAAGCCAGCCACGACGGCGGCTCACATACGCACTCAGGAACGGAGGCCACCTGCACCACCCACTCATCTCAACCACGCCATCTGCGTTTCAGGCCGTCACCACGCAGTCGCCGCAGCCGTTCTCACGCGTCGGTACCCTGAACCGCCCCGGGTCGAATGGAGACTCGATTTCATGAAAGGATCGAGTCATGGCACGACCTTCCCGTTACCCGCTTGAGCTCCGCCGTCGCGCGGTGCGCATGGTCGCCGAGGTAGGCGACGACTACCCGAACGAGACGGCCGCCCTGCAGGCGGTGGCCGAGAAGCTCGGCATCGGCTCCCGCGAGACGCTGCGGAACTGGGTGAAGCAGCACGAGATCGATGCGGGGACACGTCCGGGGACGACGACGGAGGAGTCCGCCCAGCTCAAGGCGTTGAAGAAGGAGAACGCCGAACTGAAGCGGGCCAACGAGATCCTGAAGGCCGCGGCGAGTTTCTTCGCGGCCGAGCTCGACCGGCCACACACACGCTCGTAGCGTTCATCGACGAGCACCGGGACCGCTTCGGCGGCGTCGAGCCGATCTGCAGGACGCTCACCGAGCACGACTGCAGGATCGCCCCTTCCACCTACTACGCCCACCACAAACGTCGCAGCACGCCGTCGGCCAGGACCGTGCGGGATGCCGAACTGAAGAAACAGATCAGCGAGGTCTTCGAGGCCAGCTACCACGTCTACGGGGCGAGGAAGATCTGGCGTGAGCTGAACCGGCAGGGCCGCCGCGTGGCCCGCTGCACCGTCGAACGCCTGATGCGCGAACTCGGCATCGCTGGGGCGGTCCGTGGTAAACGCGTGATCACCACGCTGCCCGGCGGGCAGGCCGAACGGGCGCCGGACCTGCTGGACCGCGACTTCGTCGCTGCCGCCCCGAACCGCTGCTGGGTCGCGGACTTCACCCACGTGAAGACCTGGGCCGGTGTCGTCTACGTCGCCTTCGTCGTGGACACGTTCTCCCGCCGGATCGTCGGCTGGTCCGCGGCCACCGTGAAGGAAACGGTCTTCGTCCTGGACGCCCTTGAGATGGCCGTGTGGCAACGTGACCGCGACCAACACCCAGTTCAGCCAGGCGAGTTGATCCACCACTCGGATGCCGGGTCGCAATATACGAGTTTCCGGCTCGCCGAGCATCTGGACGCCGCCGGCATCGCCGCCTCGATCGGATCGGTCGGCGACGCCTACGACTGTCAGTCTTTTCGCACCGGATCCCGCAAGGATTGGGTAGCCCCGGCTGAGGTGGTCTGACTCTTGCTTATGACTGACCCCGTGAGTGTCCTGGCGTTGATCTGTCGACCGCCCGGCCGGGCACGCAGCAAGCGCTGCCGCCGGACGGACGTGACCTGATAAGAGCCTGGAGCCGACTCGCCAAAGCGTCCCCGTGACAGTCCTGTCCGTCCGACCGGCGACAGCGTGAACCCCACGCTACCGACCGGAAGGAACTCCGTGCAGACCAGCGAGCAGCCCAGGTCCGGGCATGTCGTGATCGGCGTCGACACGCACAAGCACGTGCACGTCGCGGCGGTGATGGACACGATCGGAGGGATCCTGGCCACGCTGACGATTCCCACCGACACCGGTGGCTTCCAGCAACTGGCGGACTGGGCCGCGTCGTTCGGCACCGTGCTGGCGTTTGGGATTGAGGGCACTGGCTCCTACGGCGCTACGCTGACCTCGTTTCTGCGCAGGGCCGGTCACAAGGTGGTCGAGGCCGGGCGCCCGGACCGGCGGCTGCGGCGCATGAACGGAAAGTCCGACACCCTGGACGCGGAGAACGCCGCCCGCGCCGTGCTGGCCGGGTTCGCGACGGCCACGCCGAAGACCGCCGACGGCGAGGCTGAGATGATCCGCCAGCTCAAGATTGCCCATGACCAGGCCGTTGAGCAGCGTGCGGCTGCGATGGTCACGATGAAGGCGATGCTCGTCCACGCTTCGGACGCCCTGCGTCGGGAGACTGCCGGCAAGACACAGATCAGCCTGGCGCGGCAGCTGGCAGCTCTGCGTCCTCGCCGTCTGGAAGGACCCGAGGACGCCCTTCGGCACACCTTGCGAACACTTGCCAAGCGGTGGCAGTACCTGGACGCCGAGGCCAAGGAACTGACGAAGATGATCGGCGACCTGGTCCAGCGAGTTGCCCCGCAACTGCTCGAGCCCTTCGGTATCGGCGTGGACACGGCCGCGGAGATCCTCGTCGTGGCCGGCGACAATCCCGAGCGGATCAAGTCCGAAGCCGCTCTCGCCAAGCTCGCGGGCATCGCTCCCGTGCCCACCGGCTCCAGCATGACCAGCGGCAGACACCGCATCAACCACGGAGGCCATCGCCAGCTCAACGCCGCGATCTACCGAACCGTCATCGTCCGCATGCGATTCCACCAGCCCACCATCGACTACGTCGCCCGCCGCACCACTGAGGGCAAGACGAAACGCGAGATCATCCGATGCCTCAAGCGCTACGTCATCCGCGAGGTCTACCACCTACTTCGGCCCGCCCCACGGACAGCCTCGGCAGCGAGTTGACAACTATAGGAGCGTCAACGCCCTGATGGAGAGCACGATCGGCCTGTACAAGACCGAGCTGATCAAGCCCCAACGGCCCTGGAAGTCGCTCTCCCAGGTCGAGGTGGCCACCGCAGAGTGGGTCGACTGGTACAACCACCGCCGACTCCACGGTGAGATAGGGCACGTTCCGCCCGTCGAGTACGAAGCCAACCACTACATGGAATCCACGAAACCCCAGGTCACAACCATAATCTGAGATCTCTATCGAACCCGGGGCGATTCATCCCGTCCGCATCTTGACCTCCGCCGAGTACGACACCTACACGGAGGAGCGGGCCCGGCAGTTCACGGTCGCCTGAGCAGTGCGCGGGGTGCCGCCGGAGCCCATACAGCGTCCGCACATGCGAAGAAGACAGAGGGCCCGCGCCGAGTACGGGACGAGGGCGCCAGCTGACCACCGCTGAGGTGTCTGCAGGTTCTTCAGGGTTTCGCTGACCTGTTCGTTGAGGACCTCCGTGGCGAGGTGCTGGACTGCCTTGTCGTCGAGTCCGTCAGAGGCTGGCGGCCGGCCATCTGGAGTGGCCTTGTCACCGGCAGCCGCACTCTTCTTGAACACGGAGGTCAGTGCAGCTTTGCAAGCTGTTGGGTCGGCTGTGGGCTTGTCACTGCTGCTACATGCGGTGAGGGCTGCAGCGAGTACGAGCAGCGTGCTGCAGGCGGCTGTGCGGGTTTTCATGGTCCCCCCAGAGGTTCCGATTACTGTGGGGCATCATGGCGTTACCGAAGGATGTCGTAGCGGCTCTGTGGCAATCCTGTGACTCGGATCGGCGCTTGGGCCGCTGGTGCCCGCCCGTCCAGTGAACAGCCCCCGCTGTACGCGACTTCGGTGATCGGCGGGCCGTGCTGACCGAGGGCTGGGAACGGGAAAATCCGCCGGGTGGAGTGTTCTGGCGACCGGTCACTCCTGCCGGTGAACGGCGCTGGACGTCGTCACTACTGGCCAGCCACGGCGTTCCGCCTGGGCCACGAGGTCCGCCGTCACACTCCCGCCGCTCCCGGGCGACTCCGTCACCGCGAGTGCTATGACCTCCTCGCCCTCGGTCGCCTCGCGCCGCGCCGTCTCGATGATCATCTCGTTGACCATCAGATGTGCCGCCCGGCGGTCGGGTCCCGGTGATGCAACGCTCTCGACCGACACGCCCGTGTCCGCCAGTATCTCCCGGTATCGTTCTATCCATTCCTCGCCGAGATCGGCCACGGACACCCGCTCGAACTCGGCGACCCCGCCGAGCAGGATCACCCGCGCCGGGATGTCCCGCTCCCGTGCGAGCGCGAGCACCAGCAGGTCCGCGCCAGCAGCCGCCGAGCCCACCAGAAGCCGCGGCCGGACCTCGTCCAGCAGAGTACGGACACGCTCCCGCACCCCCTGGGCGTCCGTCGCCTGTCGCCGGCCCGCATAGATCAGGATCACTCCCGAAGCGTATCCGGCCGGTCTCTCACGGTCCTATGTGGAAGAAGCCGACAACGAGTGGGAGCTCCCGCTCGTCGCACAAACGCAGGGCCCGGTTGAGCGCCTGGGCCGGGTGCACTCCGGTGGCGAGCTCACGGTAGAAGCGCTCTGCGAGTCGAGCGGCGTGAACATCCGTGACGATGTCGGCGACGCCGATTGCGTCGCGGAAGCCAGCGATGTGCAAGGCGACAGCAGGTGACCACGCCTCGTCGCGACTCGCAAATCCCGAGGAGCCGCTGAAGCAAGCCGACAGGAATGCCAGGCCCGCGGGCCGCCGTCGCAGCTGCGCCAGTTCGGATACGGTAAGCAGCCCGTCGGCCAGGGCGAGCCCGCCGTCGGCGGGCCGGGACGGATCGGCCAAACCGTGCCCAGAGAAGTGCAACCCGCGGTGCTCGGCCAGGAGGGCGAGCACCGTGCCGCGCGTCGCCTCACGCCCGGTCAGCAGTGTGCCGTCCCCCGTGCTCTGCCGGACCATGGCGGCTTCCTCCCGGGCGGCGGGCAGTGGCGCCAATGGGACGGGACCGGGCTGCGGATCGGCGACGACCAGCGTCCGCTCGTGAGAGGAGGGTCCCATACCCCCGCCAGCCGCTCGCGCCCGCGCTTCGACCAGGACGCGCAGGCTCGGGGTGTAGGACGAGCAGATCAGGTCGAGGGCGTCGCCGTCCGCGCCGCGCGCGGCGTGCAGCGGCAGTCCCGCGAGGATCCTGGTGGGACACCACCACAGTCGGGTGGGGACCTTGGGTCTCCGGACGTGGTTCAGGACGGGACCGACGATCGAATGCCAGAGGTGGGCTAGGAGGTCGTTGGTGGAGGACAAGAGGAGACGATGGGGGTTGTCATCAGCCAGGTCCCGGGCCCTGGCGTACTTGGCGGCCAGCGCTCCGGTCGTCGCAGGGTCGGCGGCTGGCAGCGGCACCACCTGCACGCGCTGGTGCTCGATGATCAGGGCGTCGCTACGGACCCTGCTGACATTGACGATCACGACTGGACCGCCCGCCGACGCCGCGGTCAGATCGGCGAAGGACCACGGCGCCTGGAATGAGGAGAATCCGGGAATCGCCCGGGCGGCCGCGATCGTCCGCTCCCACTCGCGGGACAGTTCGTGCCCGGTGTCGGAGGGCCAGTCGTCGTCCTGACCGGTCGGGGAGTCCAACCGCGCCCTGATCAGGACGAGCCGCTCCGCCAGTTCGGGGGCGGCCTGTTGCAGCCGCGACAGATCGGTCCTGAGGTCCAGGAGCCGCGACCACTGCGAGGACCGCGCCTGTTCGAGGAGTTCGACCGCCCGCTCCGCCAGACCGAGCATGAGTGCGCAGGCAGCCCCGTCGTAGGCCACCTCCGCGTAGCGTTCAAGGTGATCTGGGCCGATGGACAGGTGGCCGCGGGCGGGCAGGTCAACCGCCAGCAGCGCGAGGCACCGTGCCGCGAAGTCCAGTGCCTCTTCCCATCTGGCGCGGTGGACCGCGAGACCGCAAGCGGCCTCGGCGGCGTCGAGACGTGAGATCAGGGGGGCTGCCGTGTCGTCCACGATGTGGCCCCACAGCGCCAGCGCTCGGTCGAAGTCCCCAGTCCTGCCAGATGACTCGTGGCGGACGGCGTACGTCGTCGCCGCCACCGCCAGCACTTCGGCCTCGCGCCGGGACGCCGCGACCGCCCGGTCGGCAAGGTCCCCGGCCGCGTCCAGGTCGGCGGGGTCGGCCGCGAGCCGGTAGCGGGCGATAAGCGCCGCCGCCAGGTTCGCCGCCGTCCTCGCAAGAGCCGGATTCCCCGGCGTGAGCAGGGCGACGGTCCCGAAGCCCAGATCCACCGCCTCGTCGAGGTCGTCCGGGGCGGCGGTGACCTGGTGCCGCTGGAGGAGAGCGGCAGCGAGCGCGGAGAGCACCTGTGACCGCCGGGCCGGTTCGGGGAGTCCGCCCACGGCATGGCGCAGCCGGTGGATCGCCTCGTCCAGGCCGCCGCGATCGCCGGTCGTCTCGAAGAGGGACTGGAGGGCGCCCGCGAGCCGGATGGTGACAACGGTGTGTTCGTCCGATCCCGTCGGCGAGCGCTGGAGTGCGTCACGAGCGATCGTGACCGCTTCCCTCAAATCGGAAAGCGCCCCGGACACCAGATGGCGCAGGCGCAGGGCCTCGGCCAGTCCGCCGACGAGCAGGCCGGACATGGGCCCGGTGCCGGCCAGCGCGGCGGCTCGCCGGTGCAGGGGCACCGCCCGGTCGAGGTCGTCTCTTCGGCCCAGGAGACGAAAGCGGGTGCACAGCGCCTGGCCCAGGCCGGACAACACGCTGGCCAGCCACGGCCCTTCGTCCCCGCTGATCGAGATGGCGGTCTCCAGAAGTCGGATCGTATCGTCGAGGTCCTGATGGCTGCCCGACAGGCGGGCCCGGGTTTCCACCAGGGCCGCCAGATTGGCGATCACGCGGGCGGAGTCTGGATGATGAGTGGGCATCAGGTCGATCGCGCGGCCCAGCGCCGAGATCGCCTCGTCCAGGACGGCGGGATCACCAGCGACCTCGTACCGCGCGTCGAGGGCAACCGCAAGGTTGGTTAGGTGCGCGCTCAGCTCGGGGGAATCCGGCGCCAGCAGCGACAGTGCCTGACGTGCGAGGCCGATCGCGTCGTCCAGGACACCCTGGTCGCCGACGTGGTGGAACCTGCGGACGAGCGCGCCGACGAGCAGCAACCGCAGGGTGGAAGCGTCTGCCGGGTCGGTCGCAAGGACATTCCTCAGCAGAAGGATCGCCTCATCCAGAGAGGAGATGTCACCGCTCAACTCGTACCTGTGCAGGAGCGCGTCGGCCAGTTCCGCGGCGGAACCGCCCTGGAGGCTTGTCACCAGGTCGTCGAGGTCGCCCTGGTCCCCGGACCGCAGCCGGGGGTCGATGTAGGGGAAGTTGCCGGTCGCCGGGTGCGGCCGTGCTCCGGGGACCGGTTCGTCCGCCGCGCCCTGCTCGGGAGCGTACAGATCGCCTCGGCTCGTGCGGATCCTGACTGGCCCGGAGCCCACCTCGACGCTGACGATCTCACCGTTGTACAGCCGCACCTGCTGCCGCCGGTCCACGCCGTACTCGACCTCGACGACCCTCGGCTCGGTGTCGGGCACGCGGATCGCCATCACTCCGGGGCCGTGCGGCGCGCCGAGGTACAGCTGACCGCCCTGCCAGAGCACCTGTACTTCGGCGTCGCGGGTGAGTGCCACGCTGATCGCCTCGGCGTCGGCAACGGTGATGTCGGACGCCGAGTTTGGCACCGGCCGCAGGGGCACATGCTGGGCGGCCACACTGGCCAGCTGCCAGGCAGCAGTCGTCGCCAGTACCTCGGGCGGCAGCCGTCTCCAGGCTCCGACGGCCCACTCGGCGATCCCCGTGCGCTCCTCAACGACCAGGGCGCGCAGTGCTTTGCCCAGTTCCCGGCCGAGTTCGGCGCGGTCGCCCTCGCCGCTGACCGCGAGCCAGGTCAGCCGCTCCTCCAGGAACAGGGTCGGTGACATGTCGACGTGCGCAGCCGACACGATGTCCCAGATGGGCAGGGGCCGTCCCTGGGACCGTGCAGTGCCGAGCAGGTCTCGCAGGGCGGCACGGAGCCTGGGCAGGATCTCCGGGCGCAGGACGAGATAGCCCGGTCCTCGGTGGGCGACCCAGTCGCTCGCCCAGAGGTCGGCCTCGGCCCCGACGTCCATGCGCGGGAACAGCCGTAGTCGGGCGGCCCTCAGCAGTCCGGGCTCGATCCGGGTCGCAACACTCAAAACGGTCGCCAGGCGGACCGCGTCCGGCGAAGGGTCAACGAGCAGCTCGGCGTCCCTCATGGGCGCCTGCGTGCGTCGGCGACAGTGGTGACACGATCCCAGGTGAGGATGCGGATCGGGGCAGACCGCGACCACGCGGGGCGGCGGTCTGGTGGGAACGGCAGGAAGGCCACCAGTTCGCCCTGTGCCTGTGTCACCTTCGCGGCCAGATGGGTCCAGTGCTCCGACCGGTCCCGGCGTTCGCCGGGCCGAATGCCCAGGCCCAGATCGGACAGCAGCACCACGGTGGCACCACGTTCGGGGCCGGAGTAAGGCCGCCAGCTCCACCGGCCGTCGGGCCCGACCCCGCGTGCGGGGGTCGAGGCGAAGTAGCGGAACCGTACCGATTCCCGGCCGATCACCTCGGTCATCCGCCGCATGAGAGCCTCCTGGTCACGGCGGAAGGCCACCATGCCGGGCCCGAGGTCCACCAGGATCTCGACGCCGTGCCGCAGGGTGAGGGCGGACCGTCGGGGTATCCGTGCGACGGGCTCGCCGTACGACAGCGCCCGGATCAGCGGTGCGACGTCGATCTCGCCGATATGTTCGCGGCGGCTCATCGCCCCCTGGAGGATCGCCGCCTCCGATCTGGGGGCGAACAGAGGGGGCAGTGGCACGGCAGCCCGGGTGTGCGCGGGTTCGACGCGGGGCAGGCTCTCTCCTTCCAGGGTCGCACGCCGACTGTGCACTGCGCCCACGGGTCGCAGTAGGGGGACCTCGGTGGAAGGCAGCACCGCTGGTGGTGTGCTGCGGTCGCGGAGCGGTCCTGTGGGGCGGCGGTGGGCCGGTCCCGTCACCGCGAGGTCGCCGGGGCCGTCGTCACGGGCTGCCGGCCTAGGTTCGTCTGGCGCCGCGGGGGCGCCATCCCGACTCAGCCGGAGGCCGAGCAGCCGGGCGATGGCGGCGGGGTCTGTGTCCGCGTCGGCCGCGCGCAGCGCCCGGAGCATGTCGCCGATCCAGATGTCACCCCTCATGGACGTCGTTCTCGAGTCGCTGGGGTTTCACCAGGGCGAGCCTGCGCACCAATTTCCACCGGTCGTCCTCGCCGGGAACGATCCTGAGTTCGAGGCACGCGCGATATGCGTCGAGGAACTCGGCGGTGCTGGGCGCCCGCCCGGCGCCGAGGGCGGCCTCCTCTCGGGCTGCAATCAGTTCGTCGGCAAGGAGCCTGGCCAGACGTTCCTCCACGGCTCCGAACGGGCGCTCGGCATGCGTCAGATGAGCGCGGACGATGGCCAGGAGATCTTCGTCGGAGGGATCGGGTAGATGGGCCACCACGCAACGCCGCAGGAACGCCTGGGGCAGTTCCCGTTCCTCGTTGGTGGTGATCACGATCAGTCGTCGCGGGCTCGGGGTGCTTGTGCTTCCCTCTGCCTTGACGAGGGTGCCGGTCTCGGTGACGGTGAACTCACTAGATCCGAGCGGAATCAGAAGGCCGTTAGGAACGTCCGGATCGGCTTTGTCGATCTCGTCGATGAGGACCACGCTGTGGTCGGCGGAGCGGGAGCGGTTGATCTTCTCCAGCGGCACCTCCGCCGAACGGAACTCTTCAGGCAACGGCACTTCGCGGCCTCTGCGGGCCGCTGACTCCGGGGCGAACGCCCACCACAGGACGCCGGGCACGACATAGCGATGGTCGTCGAGTCCGGCTCCCTTACCGAGCATTTGCGCATCCGCCAGACGGCGGACGGCATCGAACGACCACAGCAGGTCGGTGGTCTGGGTCCGCGAGGTGACGACGTGCTCGTAGTAGCGCCAGTTCCGGATCCGCGCGAGGTACGGTGCCAGCGACGACTTGCCCGATCCGGGGTGGCCGCGCAGCAGCAGGGGGCGCCCGGTGGCCAGTGCGACGTCGACAGCGAGGTCGAGTTCGGGTGAGGTCACGTAGACCTCACCGTCGCGTGGATCGGCTGCGGCCGGAGCGGCGAAGGAGGGGGCCTCGGGCATAGGGGCTTCTCTCATCCGGTTGCTCTCTTCACGATCTTGGCGAGGTGTTGGCGGTTACGGTAGGCCTCGAATTCGACATCCTCGGCCAGCGCCGGCAGGGCGTGCAGGTCGTCTCTGCTCGGAGGAACCACGTCTGGCAAGCGCGGCCCGGTCAGGACGACGACGATGAGATCGGGGAGGAGGTCGTGCGCGGTCTCGAGACAGCGCAGTGCGGTGGTGAGCGTCAGCTGGTGGACGTCGAAGATCAGGTAGTAGAGCAGGCCGTCGGGCCTGATCCGGGACAGCGAGGTCGACGGTGGGCAGCCGTAGAGCTCGAGTAGCTTCTCCGTCATAGCCTCGGGGAGGGCGGAGGCCGACTCGTCTAGGGGGATGGCTCCGAGGCGTTCATCCATGGCTCCGTACGTCGGACGGCAGGTCGCCCGGTGGATGTAGTCCTCGGCGGTCTCCGGCCACTCGGCGTTCAGCAGCAATGTCCGGCGGGTAGTCCCGGACCTGGGCAGCAGCTCCCGGGCTGTCGCGACCTCGACCCAGGCCGGCCGCACGTCCTTGACCAGCCGCTCAAGGCGATCCCTGGATAGGGCGTCCGAGAGGACGCCGACCGCTGGGCACAGGCGCCCAGACAGCTCGGAGTCCAGCAGATGGCTGGCCATGAAGGCTCCGCCACCGGCTGGCAGCGCCGCCTGCGCGGCGTCCTCCTCGCGCATGCCGAGGGCCGTGGCCGCATTCCGCATCACCTCGGCGGACCGGATCTCGACGAGATGCCAGCTGATCCGTCCCAGCCATGCGGTCATCGGGTCTTCACGGCGGTCGCTCGACGACACGTCGGGGAACCGTTCTATGACTTGGTCGGCCATCTGCCGCGCGCTCGTCCTGGTGGATCCCCTGACCATTTCGAGAGTCTTCAGGTCCGTCAGTCCCGCCGCGTCGGTCGCAGCCGTCTTCAAACCTTCCGTGAGGACGGGCACCACTTCGAGATGGCATCCCAGTCCCCTGCGCCACATCAGGATGTCAATCTCCCGCTGCACCCAGCGCGAGGCCAGCGCCTTCGCCGAGAGCACCAGAACGGCAGCGTCGCAGGTGGCGAGCCATCTGTAGAGCTCCGTACGCCACTCGGCTCCAGGCTTGAGTCCGTCCCGGTCGATCAGGACCTCGTGGCCGCATTCCCGCAGCTGGGCCGAGAGCAGGCTGCACAGTCTCGTGGCCTTGCGGTCGCCCTTGGAGCTATGGCTGATGAAAACCTTCAAGAGGCGGCCGTTTCCTGCGGGGCATCGTCGGCCGTCCATTTGGCGACCCAGGTCGAGTTCTGCGTGGCGATGACCTGCTCGCAGCGGCCGATCAGATCGGGGAGGTCGGCTCCGGGGTCGTTGGCCCGAGCGCTCAGGCGTGCGAGCTCGCTGGCGACGCGGGAGTACTCCAGGTGCAGGAACTCAAGGCGGGTGGAGGCCAGATGAGCGGTCACAGCCGCAGCCACCGTGGTGAGAACGCCGACCCATACCGTCGCGGCCGCCACGCCGGAGGCACCGACTCCCGCGAGGACCGCCGCGCCTAGGCCCAGGAGCAGCTCCGCCCGGCGCGTCCGGTCGAGGCGCCGGGACGCCTTGACGGCTCCAGGCCTGTAGTACTCGCGGACCTGCCGGTCCACCCGCTCGGTGAAGTAGGACTCCGGGCCGGTGACCGCGGGCAGGGGCCGGGTGCGCGGCGGGAAGGCCAGCGTGCGGTCCGACAAGTCCCGCGCCGCCTCGAGAAGTTCGTCCGCGCGGTCCCGTAGCAGGGCCGCGCGGTCGGGTCCGGTGAACGGGCCCGCACTAGCCAGGAACAGGTACACATCCGCCTTGAGCGCCTCGGACACCGCGCGTATCCGCACCCACGCCATGACGGCGTCCGCGGCCGAGCCCCGTCGGGCCAGCGGGGTAACCGCTACCGCCACTGCGGCCGTCACGGCCAGCCAGCGGGCCGGACCCGGGTGGCCGGACTGGGCCTGCGCCGAGGACGCGCCCAGTACGGCGGCGAGGACGACCAGTCCGAGGACCAGGGTGAACGAGCGGTTCACCGCCTTCTTCGCCTGGCCGGCCGATTGCGACCAAACCGACTGCCGCTGCCAGACATCCTCGACCGCCTCGGAACTCATCTGCCGATTGTCAGATATCCGATGTTGCTTTCGGGGTCGTTTACAGAGATTCGGGCGGACCGGCAGGGCGAGCGGCCCGCACCCGGTGGGGCGGCCCGCTCGAGGCGGTGATCCGAACCGTGGCAGCCACCCAATTGGTCGTAGTGACGCTGATCCCCGGCCGACCTGCGGCACTCTGGCCAGCTGGCAGGCGATGGGCAGAATGCGCGGCGCCAGCAAGTCAAGCCCGTGCCGGAAGGTCGTACGGACGGCGTAACACAGCCACATGAGCCCGTACTGCTGGCGACCGCTGCGCGTTGCCTGATCTTCTATCTGCCAGCGGCATGGCCTCTGGAACCGGATTCGCCGTCGCGGACGACCGAGTCCTGAGCACTCAAGGCAGTCCGCGCCCCCACGGCCAAAGGGGGATGCCTTCACCGTGTCCGCAAGGCTGCGCCGACGGTGGTTATTGCTTGGACGACACAGAAGACGTTTTAGGGACCGCACCTCATGTACGTGACGTCAATAAGGTGCGGTCCCTAGGACGGTCAGGTTGCGCGTCGAAGCGGGATGACGACGTTTTCGCCCATCCTCTTCGGATCGATCCGGAAATACTTGATATGTCCGATGCTCTCCGTTTGCTCAAGCCACCCAGCTTCGATGACCTGCTTCCGGGTGCGGGAGAAGACCGAGGGCGCCATGCCCACGAGGTTGGCCAGCGTGGCTGCTGTCTCCAGAACGGCACCGGACCGGTCGGTCGGATGCAACGCGTACAGCATGACGACGAGACGTTGGTTGGCTGTCATGCCAGCTGTCTTCTCAAGCAGATCCAGGTTCTTCTGCTTATCGTCGATCATCACTGGGCCTCCCACTTGGCAGGGGCGTTTACGTTGAAACCGGGGATGTCCGGCGGGTTGCACGTCTTCACCGCTTCGCGCTGCTCCAGCCCTGTTCCGTGGAAGGCAATGTACGGGCTGATCCGGTAGAAGCTGTAGTTGCCGATCTTTCCTCGTACGATCAGAATGCGGTGCTTGGTCAGCTTCCGGTTGATCTTCCCGACCGCGTCAGAGGACATCCCCACGCGCTTCGCGATGTCCGCCCCGGTAGCCCTGAGCGGCTCCAGACCTTCCGGTGAGACACCGATCCACCACAGGACGAGGAACTTCTGGCTCGGCGTGAACGCCTTGGACTCAGTGATCGCCTCGACGCGCGCCTTGTCAACCTGAGTGTGCCGCCCAGAGAAGGCGTACGGCGCGTAGGGGACCGGCTCGCCTGTATCAGCGTCAACCAGTCTACGTGCTGCTCCCAACGGACCCTCCGTGCTTGGGCGTTGACCACTCGTTCATATGAACGGCCGTGAGGCCGACCAGATGAACATAACGTACATGAGCAGGAAGTCAATCAACCCCGCCTGACGGCCGTGTCGATTGATGTCGCCCCCTCAGGTCTTTGCCTCCTGTCAGGTGCAGCTCTCTTCGAAAGTCATGTACTTCACGTCAATCTGGTGCGTCTGTAGGGTCGTGCTACCCCGTTCCTACAGTCGTGGTGTGCGATCCCATAGTCGTTGTTCCAGTTCTCTGAAACTCCTTGGCAGGTTCCTCAGACTGAACACAACGACCAGCAGAACTTGGTACTCAGACCTTGTGGCCGGTCTGCCTGGCCGAGGGATCTGCATGCCAGTTCCAGGAATCTTGGCGCACAGCATCATTTCTCCAGGTCAGAGGCCATATACTCGGCGGACTCTCTTACCTAAGGCTGAGCTGCCACCACAGGCGCAGCTTCAGTAGTCACTTGTAACTGCGCCAGCTGCGGCGCTCTCCATGGTCACCTGGACGTACCGATGGGAATCCACCGCCACTACGAACGTCAGGTATCACACGCGGGCCCTGCTCTCATGTGCAGTCGACCTGCCTACCTGGTCGTGGAGGTGCGCTCCTAACGGGCCGCGGCTTGACACAGAACCCCGTTGCTTCCTGGCGCGTACAACCAGGACCACCACGAAACGGTCTCGCGCCAGGAAGTAACGGGGCAGCGGGGTCCAGGGGCCGGCGAAGGCCCCTGGTACCACGCTGCCAAGCCCTCGCCGGATGCATCGCTCACTAGTAGTCCCGCAACTGCCTGCCCCACCCCGACAATCGGAGGGGGCAGTAACCTGATGGTTGGGCACCGGCCTGGAGGAGATCTCTGCGACCTGCTTGAGCAGGCTCGGACAACAGTTCCTTGGGTACCTCTCAGCCGCCGACGCTCTCTTGTCATTTCCGGTGCAAAACCCTCCGGCCATGAGTTATGACTTGGCCATCTGGGAACGGGACCGGCCGACGGATGACAGGACGGCCAGCCGAGTCTTCACCTGATCCGGTCTGCCACTGCCTGTCGCAATCTCCAGGGCGAATCTGCACGACAGCCAGGCACTCATTGAACCGTTCCGGGTTCAGTGGAGACTCGATTCCGTGAAAGGATTGAGTCATGGCACGCCCTTCCTCCTATCCCCTTGAGCTGCGCAAACGAGCGGTCCGTATGGTCGCCGAGGTCCGCGGTGACTACCCGAACGAGTCGGCCGCGCTGAGGGCGGTCGCCCAGAAACTCGGCATCGGCTCGGCCGAGACACTGCGGAACTGGGTGAAGCGGGACGAGATCGACTCCGGACAGCGTCCAGGGACGACCACAGAGGAATCCGCGCAGATCAAAGCGATGAAGAAAGAGATCGCCGAGCTGAAGCGAGCCAACGACATCTTGAAGGCCGCGGCGTCTTTCTTCGCGGCCGAGCTCGACCGGCCACACACACGCTCGTAGCGTTCATCGACGAGCACCGGGCCCGCTTCGGCGGTGTCGAGCCGATCTGCCGCGTGCTCACCGAGCACGACTGCAAGATCGCCCCTTCCACGTACTACGCGGCGAAGAAACGCGCGGCCGCGCCCTCGGCCAGGCAGGTGCGGGATACCGCCCTCAAGATGCTGATCACCGAGATCCACGCGGCCAACTTCCGTGTCTACGGCGCCAGGAAGGTCTGGCGTGAGCTGCACCGCCAAGGCCACGTCGTGGCCCGGTGCACCGTCGAACGCCTGATGCGGGAACTCGGTATCGCCGGCGCCATCCGCGGAAAAAAGGTCATCACCACGAGCCCTGACACTGCCGTCGAGCGGGCACCGGACCTGCTGGACCGCAAGTTCGTCGCGTCGGCGCCGAACCGCTGCTGGGTCGCCGACTTCACCTACGTCAGCACCTGGTCCGGAGTCGTCTACGTCGCCTTCGTCGTGGACACCTTCTCCCGCCGCATCGTCGGCTGGTCAGCGGCCACATCAAAGGAGACCCGCCTCGTCCTGGACGCCCTCGAGATGGCCCTGTGGCAACGCGACCGAGACCAACACCCGCACAGGAAAGGCGAGTTGATACATCACAGCGATGCCGGGTCGCAGTACACGTCGTTCGCGCTCGCCGAGCACCTCGACCGGGCGGGCATCGCCGCGTCGATCGGGTCGGTCGGTGACGCCTACGACAACTCCCTGATGGAGTCCACGATCGGCCTGTTCAAGACCGAGCTGATCAAGCCCCGCCGCCCCTGGAAGACTCTCTCCGAGGTCGAACTGGACACCGCCGAGTGGGTCGACTGGTACTGCCACCGCCGACTCCACGGTGAGATCGGGCACATCCCACCCGTCGAATACGAAACCAACTACTACAGCAAGACCGCAAAACACCAGGTCACAGTCAAGATCTAGAGTCTCGATCAAACCCGGAACGGTTCACATCCCCCGGGTCGAGGGCAACCCGCCGATTCGCAGCCGCCTCGAACAACGGCGACGCAGACCGGGCAAGCTCCACGCCAACAAGGGTTAAGACACATCCCTCTTCCGGCGATGGTTGCGCAGCCGTGTCGATGAACGCAGGGCGTCGAGAGGCTACGGCTGCACGTCGGCCTGCAGACGGGACAGAATGCGCCAGCGCCGCTCGAAGTCCTCGGACTCCTCGGCAACGTAGGAAGAAGTGACCAGCGCGCCGTCCGCGTACCCGGGGAAACGGCAGCCTGCTGTACTGGGCCGTGATGCCCCAGTCCGCGCATACCTGTGCCACATCCGAGTACACAGGTGTCTCAGTGTGCGCCCGTTGCTCGGCCCACGCGTTGTACACGCGCCAGCGCAGAAAATGCCGACGCAAGTTGCCCGGGCTGATCGGCCGACGACCACGACCGAGCAGCCCCTTCTCCGCGCAGAAGGCAGACAGTTGCTCATCGCTGGGCTCACTCCCCGTCTGCTCCTGATACTCCATCCACGCGAGGTAGTACCGGTGGAGCAGTGAGGCCGCCACGCTCAGCACCAGACTGCTGCTCATCGAGAGACGCGTCCACACAAGGTCTCTGCGGTTCCGCTGCGGCCAGCACATCACCCTCATCTGTACGCTCGTCCATAGAAACGGTGCTCACGGTACCCGCCGACTCGTCAGCGTGGAGTTTCAGATCTCCGACTTTGCGCTCCTCGAAACTCGCGACGAAGCCCGCCAAGTCCGATCCTGTGATGGGCTGACTCCCGTCACCGGTGATGGCGTCCCGCTCATACAGGTACACCGCGAGAGCAGCAGCATCGGGGAAGATTCCATGCTGCTGCTTGTACTCCTGCCACGCACTGTGGAAGTAGTCGTACCAGGACTGGTCAGCCGGCTCCTCCTCCCCCACCCGGCTTTCGGAATCGGCTGTCGCGTAGCGGACCCGCAGGACCTGGAGAAGGGGCTGCAGTTGCTCTCCGGACAGTGGCTCGCCCGCGCCGGTAGAAATGCCATACCGGTCACGGAGCCACAGGCCCCACTGTCATCCGGCGCCACAGGAGGAAGGTGGGGAGCGGGGAGAGCATCCAGCGGGTGAGGTGGACGCCCTCCATGTGCTTGTCGGCGGTGATGTCCGCGATCCGGCCGATCGCGTGCCGGGCCGCCTCGACGGAGACCACGAACAGGACCGGGATCACGGCGTGCATGCCGACGCCCAGCGGGTCCGTGCCGGGCCGCCTCGACGGAGACCACGAACAGGACCGGGATCACGGCGTGCATGCCGACGCCCAGCGGGTCCGGCCAGGCCGCCGCGCCGTTGAACGCGATCGTCGCGACCGTCAGCAGCCACGCCGTCTGGCGCAGCAGCGGGAAGGGGATCCTGATCCAGGTGAGGAGGAGGTCCAGTGCCAGCAGGACGCAGATGCCCGCGTCGATGCCGATCGGGAAGACGTACGCGAAGTTCCCGAAGCCCTTCTTGAGGGCCAGCTCGCGCACCGCCGCGTACGAACCCGCGAAGCCGATACCCGCGATGACGAGCGCACCGGCGACGACCACACCGATCAGGATCCGGTGTGCTCGAGTCAGTTGGGGTATCGCTCCCCTCTCAGCAACCACGTCCGACCCCCTACCGGTACCTCACACCACGACGGATTTCACACTGCCACGGTCCGGGCGAACTCGTACCGCCTGAAGGCTTCTTCTGGCCGATCGTCGACAAAAGTGATCACGCGCACCGTTCCCAATCCACAGACCGCCGCAACTCTGTTGTGCGCGGCAGGCATTCTGACCACCAGCGGAAGGACGGAAGGCTGGGAGGACGCGCCGGGCCTGCCACTGACCCAAAGGCAGTGACAGGCCCGGTATCGCTTCGGGGAGGCGTCCATCCCTGTGTCCGTCAGGCGGTCCGGCGCGCGGCGACCTTCTTCTCCTGGTGGTCATTGAGCATGTGGAGCATCTTCGTGAACTCGATGTCGTTCATCTTGGCGATGAGGTGGAGGGCGATAAAGACGCCGTCGTCATACGGGAGTTTGGGCGGAGTCCGTGGGGGCGCCTCCGTGTTCTTAGCCGCTGTGGAGGCAGGCTGCGTACGGGGCTCTGGGACGGTCTCTGCGGGCTTCGGTGCCGGCGCCTCGCTGTGGAGCAGAGGGCTGGTGACGTCGGCCGGCGGGTTGTCCTCTGCCTCCACCACCGTGGTCGGCGGGGTAGAGGTTGAGACGGGCACGGCCTCGGGCGGCTGTGAGACTGTCTCCCGCTTCTCTGCCTTCTGTACCTTGCGTTCTTCCTTTTCGGCTTCCTTGCGGGCCCGCTGCTCCTTGAGCTCCTCCAGGACGTTCTGCTGCTGGTCGGCAGGCTTGTTGCCCACCGCCCGGAGGAGGTCGATGGGCTCCTGGCCGATGCGTGCCTGAAGTTCCGGCGTCAGGTTGAGAAGAGCCAGGCGCTGTGAGACCCATCCCTGAGAGCGGTGGAGGCGCTTGGCGAGGGCTGTTTGACTTCCGTGGATGGAGAGCAGCCGTTCCAGAGCACGCGCTTCGTCGAGTTCTTCAAGGTCTTGGCGGTGGATGTTCGCGACGAGAGCTGACTCGAGAAGCTCGTCTGCGGTACCGCCCTGGTCATCGCTGACCATGACTTTGACAGCACTGAGACCGGCATCGCGCGCGGCGGCCAAGCGGCTGCTGCCGTCGATGACGACGTGGGTGGTGTCTGGTTCCAGATCACCTTCGCGATCTGGGTTGGCCTTGACGTAGGCATCGCGGTTCATAACCGTGATGGCTTGCTTCTGGCCGTGGTCCTTGAGGCTTCCTGCCAGGTCGCTCAAGTCGCCAAGGCTGGTACGGGGGTTGTCCGGGTTCGGACTGATGCGATGGACTGGAAGCTCTGTCGGATCGGCGATGCCCTCGGTGGGTACACCGGTAGCGGCGGCCACTGCCTGGCGGCGGGCGCTGACGCCGCGGGTCTGAGCGCCCGCGAAGCGGCCGGCGCCCAGCTGGTCGGCCTTGCTCATGAGATCTCCCGGGCCAGTGCGCGCATGCCGATGGCCTGCTGTGACTTGGGGGCGTAGGACAAGAGAGGCTTTTTCACCCGGACCGCCTCCTTCTGTTCCTTGAGGTCTCCGATGAGGCCGACGACCCGCGGGTCCTTTATATCGACCCAGCCCTGCAGGGACGAGGTGGCGATGTAGCCGCGACGTCCGTCGTAGAGGTTGACGACGATGCCGAGATAGTCGATTTCAATCTTGAGGTCGTTGCGGAGATCGTCGATCTGATTGGTAAGCAGCTCGTAGGCGTCCGCCGAGCTGTCTTCGGCCTGCACGACGATGAGCGCACCAGACTGGCCCGGCTTCTCGCCGTCACGGCGGCGCCCGTAGTAGGCGGCCGCGTCCATGCTCAGACCGAGGCTTGGCGGGCAGTCGACGAGGATTACGTCGTAATCCCCTTCAAGGGGCTCCAGGGCGCGCTCCAGCGCGGCTTCGCGGGCGCGGACGGCGGAGAGCCGCACGTCGAGAAGGAAGGCGTCGTTGCAGGCGGGGAGGAGGTGCAGGCGACCGTTGAAGGACTCCTCTTCGATGGAGACGATCAGGTCGCGCAGGTCCCCCTTGGGGGATCCGGCCATGTGGTTGGTGAGGCTGTCCCCGTCCATCGCCAGCGGTGTAGCGCCGAGTTGGTTGGTGAGGTGGCACTGGGGATCGAAGTCGACCAGGAGGACGCGCAGCCCGAGGCCGGGCAGGTCTTCGGTGTCGAGCGGGTTGTCACTGACGACCGCGCTGTCCGAGCCTTCGATGGCCGCAGCAAGCTGCTTGGCGATGCGCACTGGGTAGAGCTGGGCTGGATCTTCGGCGAGGGCTTCCCCAGCGCCTGCGGTGATGGCGGTCTTGCCGACACCGCCCTTCTGGTTGCAGACCACAACGCGGCGCGTGATCAACGGCCGTTCGATGTGGGGAGCGGGGTTGGAGTCGAGCCACAACTGCACAGACTGTGCGAGGCCTTGGATGAGGGACACGCGCCGGTCTGTGGTGATGCGCTTGAAGTCGTCCCACTGTCCCGCCGGAAGGTCAGTGGCGAAGGAGTCGGCACCGCCGGTGTCGATGGCGGCTGTTGCTGATGCCAGGGTGCACCAGTCGTTGATGCCCTGCTCCACTGCATCCTGGATCTTGATGTGCAGCTGGGCGGCTCTGATCTTCAGATTCTGCCGGAGCCAGCCCGGCAGCTTGGAGACGACCTTCTCACGGTCGCTCGGGGTGGCTGGCGAAGTCATGGAGCTACCTTACTAACGTTCAAGATCCTTGGTGTCACCGACACGTTAGTTAACCGTAGATATAGAGTCCGATCAGCGCGCCACTCCCCCATTACGCCGTAATGTCCAGTCCCATGACACCACAGGACGCACCGCTATTACGACGTAATAGGCCACCCGCACCCTGAGGGCCGAGCAGAGCGCCGCCGCACCACCCGTAGACCTAGCTCAGCGAAGTTTGGCGACTCGCATGGAAGTTCGACCATCAGGGTGGAGCGGCTTGTCCTGCCCGAACGCAGACGTCGTGATCACGGGATGGCTGAGGAGACGTTTGTCGAGAAGACCTGGCGGCTCACGTTGGAGGGGCATCCCACGGCGCGACGAGGAGAGCCCGCAGTCATAGAGGCCGCCTACGCGGAACCCCGCCTGCGGGCCCTGTTCCCATTTCCGAGCCACGGGGCGCTCGCCTTCCACCGCAACACGCAGTTCCCGTGGAGCAACGACCTGCCGTTCATCGTGGGCGACGCGCAATCGTGCATCGTGTACGCACCGCTGAGCGCGTCGCCGCGTGTCCTGGGCGAGTCACTTACACCGAAAGAGGCGGCCGCGTTGGTGGTGGCCCACCTGCCACACGACTGCGGGCCGGCCATCGAGGGGCCGTGGCCCCCAGCGGACAGCTACACCGACTGACATCAGCCGCAGAGCAGCAGCCGCCGTGCCAGCATAACTTCACTGAGACTGGTGGGGCTTGGATGAGACGAGCCACCCGTGCTGCAATGTAAAAGAGCCACTGCGCACTGAAGCCCACCACCGATAGCCACGGCGCATGACGCACCGGCAGTCTGGTGTGCGACGACTGCGCGCTGCTCTGCCTCCAGCGCGGCTAGCTTGGAACCACCGAGCTCTTCGAGCGCAGCCGCTATAGGCCTATACAAAGCGCCAACTTGCTGAGGCCTCCCGTCAGCCCTTCGCCCGTCGAAGCCCAACCCCCAGGACAGGCTCTGGAAGCGGCTGCAACTTCGCAATACAGACCGCCCACGAGACGGCGGCGCAAAATCTCGTCAGCGCAAGAGCATCTACCGCTGCCCATGAGCTCCAGCCGATAGCGAGGGGTACGACTATCAACCTGTCCGAGTCCAAGCGCCGCAGCTCGCTGACTGCCCTGCCCACATAGAGATTGTCCGAGCCGCACAGGGGGGCAAGACACACACTCCCATCCCCGAGACGTGCCAGGTCCGCGGCGGAACCGAGCAGCACTACCAACGCGAGCCCGCCAGATAGTTGTCGCCGAGCCCCGGGCGTCGGCACCGCCGTGATGCTCGCCGTGGTTGCCCAGGAGCTGGACCGCTTTCCCGTCGAGACCCACCTGACACTTCGCCACCTGCGGCTGAGCCGTGCGAAGGGAAGAGAACTCGGCGAGGTCCTCGTCCAACTGGTCGATGAGGCCGAAGACGATGCGGAGTGCCGGCCCGTGCACGGTGTGTTGGCGGTGTTCTATCAGCAGGCTTTGCCGACCAGACCCACGGGTTCCGGCTGGGGGCTGTCCCGGAATCCACGGTGGATCGGGCGCGCGGGGCGAGGCCGCGCGGCACACGATGCGGCAGGCACAAGACGTGCGGTCTGTCTCGACGGACCGAGTCCACGCGCCTCACCCGATCAAGTCCACGCGGGTGGCACGTAGACGACCAACCTCGATGAGCCAGGACACCAGCCTGCCTCGTTGCACCGGTGCTGGCTATTACGACGTAATAGCCAGCACCGAACCCGGCTGTCTTCTCGCTGGGTCCACGCACCCCTGTCCCATCTCACCCAACGGATGTGGTGCGGGTCTTGGATGCGCTCACCTCGCGAGGCGTCACGGTGCTGTTCCAGGCCGATGCTGAGTGGATGCGCGAAGGCAGGAAGCCGTGAACATTCGTTGCGAGCGGAACCCCATCGGAACACGACCGATTGCGGACACAACAGCGTGGCGCCTCACGGCGCTGCCTGGAGACGAGCTTGCCGTTTGATCCGGGTCAGGTGCGACCGGGTCCTTGCTCCGGCAGGTGGTGCAACAACGTCAGAGCCGTCGTCTGTCAGGCAGGACGGCTCTGACGTTGTTGCGTTAACCAGGATCGGTCTCATACCTCCTCAGACTGGCTGCGACGCGAACGGATACACGTATCGCCTACCGCGTAGGCCTCAGGTAGTCGCTACAGATCGTCCGCGGCCATCAACAGCCCGTCCTGGAGGCGGTCGAGGAGACAGTTCAGATCGCTCAGCTCCCTGCCTTTCAATGTCCCGAGGTGCGCCCGTAGTGCTCGCTCTCTCGCTGCAACTCCGACCAAAAGCGTGGTGGATCCCTGGGCCGTCAGACGGACCAACTTGCAGCGCCTGTCATCGGGGTCAGGTGTTCGCGCGACAAGACCCCGGTGCTCGAGCGCTTCCACCGATTGCGTAACGGATCGAGGTGCCTGGCCGAGTGCTTGGGCGAGTACCGACTGCCGGACGGCGCCCCGGAGATTCAGCACCTCCAAGATCCTCGTGCGGGCGAGCGAGAGTCCATCCCTCGCCATCGCGCCGTCGACCGTCTGACCCAGGCGGTATGCCAGCGAGAGGTATCGCAGCCCGACCACTTCGGGAGCCCTCCTCGGATCGCTCATGACAGCTATTCCTCCACGCACTCGTTGAGTCTCCCCCGGACCTTCGCCTTGAAGGAACGGACACTTCATGAGGTACCTCATGAAGTGTCAGGGGAGAGGCCCGTCAATCCGATCCCACCCAGCATCGTGGCCCACCGAAAGAACTGTATGGACGCACTCAGGGGCCTCTCCATGGCCCTCTCACACGGGCCTCGAAGCGAACTTGTCTCGGCGTCTCACGACGGGCGAGCCCGACAAGGCCTCCGTCACCTGGCCTAAGGGGCCACCTGCGCCGTCGGCGAGATAGGCAGAGGCAGTGAGACCGACGACCGTCGGTTGGATGAAGAAAGTGCCGTCGGCCGCTGTGCGCTGGCTGAGCCACCCGTAGATGTGATGCTGGCGCATGTCGGTCCAACCGGTCTCTGAGGACTCGTCGCATTCCCTCGGCTGTACCTCCTTCCGCCTGGCTGCTGCAACGGATACCAGTAGAGACCAGAGCGCACGGCTCCTACGCGTCGTGCTGACAAGACACACCTGCCGGTAGCAGAGCAAGACCGCTGTGCAAGGTGTTCACGGAGTCAGCAGACCCCCGGCTGTAGAGGGTGGCCAGACGTAACAAGGTCCCGAGGCCAACCTGGTGAGCCGAGAACGTCTTCCTGGACACGGGATTACGGAACGACAGGCGAACGATCCCAACGACCGCGGCCACTCCGACACGGCGAACATGCCTTCCCCCATGCCCTGAGCAACAGCCCAGCTCGCCGCCAACAACCCGAGTGCGGATGCCCCACCCGATCATTGTGCAGTGGCGGAACGCGCACAGAAGTCGTACGTGGTGCCAGCATGGAGCGACACGACATGATCCCGACTAGCCGTTCCCACCTCTGAGTATTACGTCGTAATAGCCGTTCCTCCTTGGAGGCTTCAGCGAGGAAGGGAACCGGGAGTCGCAGACCCTGCCTGGGCCCCAGAAGACCGGAGGACAGGCCGCTTCTGACCTCGCTCCCAGGAGGTCGGGGCCTCCCCCTGAGTGGTGGACACGCTGATACTGGATCTGCTTGATCCGGAGGAAGCGAGAAGACCGCCGATGGCGATGAAGGACTACTCGGACGAGTTCAAGGCCGATGCCGTGGCCCTGTACGAGTCCACACCCGGGGCGACCTACAAGAGCATCGCCGCCGACCTGGGCATCAACCGGGCCACCGCGAGTGGGTGCTGCGGGACCGCGAACGCCGCGGTGTCACCGCCACGGCTGCAAAGCCGGCCGTCCAACCGGGGACGGCGGTGCCGTCCGACGCTCCGGACGAGCGGATCCGGCAGTTGGAGGCCCGGGTGGCCGAGCTCGAGGCGAGTGAGCGCAAGCTCGCCACCGAGCGGGACATCCTCCGCAAGGCGGCCAAATATTTCGCCGGAGAGACGAACTGGTGATCAGCCGCTTCCAGTTCGTCGACGACCACCGGGACACCTACGAGGTGAAGCGGCTCTGCCACGTCCTGGACATGAACCGGTCCAGCTACTACAAGTGGCTCGCCGGCGCCGAGGCCCGGGCCGCCCGGCAGCACAAGGACCGGATCCTGGCCGAGGAGATCCGCGAGATCCACGGCGAGTCCGGCGGCGCCTACGGCTCCCCGCGAGTGACCGCCGAGCTCCGCGAGAAAGGACGGCGGGTCAACGAAAAGCGGGTCGCCCGGATCATGCGGACGTTCTCGATCACCGGCATCCGCCTGCGCAGACGCGTGCGCACCACCGTCCCGGACCCGGCAGCCTCACCGGTTGCGGACCTCTTCCAGCGGGACTTCACCGCCGCCGATCCGGGACGGAAGTACATGGGCGACATCACGTATCTCCCGCTCGCCGGCGGGGAGTTCCTCTATCTCGCGACCGTGCTGGACTGCTTCAGCCGCAAGGTCGTCGGCTGGTCCATGGCCGACCACATGCGCACCGGCCTGGTCGCCGACGCGCTGCGGATGGCAGCCGCGACCCGCGGCCGTCTGGACGGCGCCGTGTTCCATTCCGACCACGGGACCCAAGGTGGATTCAACTGGTCGTCGCAACACCCTGATCTCGGAGGTGTGCGACGTGGCCACGGCGGACTGGAGTTTGAAGACCAGCGATGTTGCGGAGGGGCGGCGTCGGCAGTGGCGCGCTGATCGTGCGTTGCGGCCGGCGATGCGCTCGCCGGGGCGGCCTGATCCGTCTCGGGTCGTGCAGCGCCAGTTCTGGCGACTGATCGCCACGGGGGTCACGACGGCGGAGGCGTCGCTGGCGGTCGGCGTGTCGTGGCCGGTGGGTGCGAGGTGGTTTCGTCACGCTGGCGGCATGCCTCCGATCTCGTTGGCCGAGCCCTCGGGCCGGTACCTCACGTTCGAGGAGCGCGAGGAGATCGCGATCCTGAGAGCGATGAGCAAGGGTGTGCGCGAGATCGCCCGCGCTCTGGGGCGTGACCCCGGGACAATCTCTCGCGAACTGCGCCGCAACGCCGCCACGCGCGGCGGCAAGCAGGAGTACCGCGCGACGGTCGCCCAGTGGAAGGCTCAGCAGGCGGCCAAGCGCACGAAGAGCGCGAAGCTCCTGGGCAATGACCGGTTGCGTGGGTACGTTCAGGAGCGGTTGTCGGGGAACGTTCTCCGGCCTGACGGGATGGTCGTCGCGGGACCGCAGACGCCTCCGTGGAAGGGGCTGAACAAGCCGTACCGGCAAGACAGGCGGTGGGCGACAGCATGGAGCCCGGAACAGATCTCGCACCGGTTGAAGGCCGACTTCCCCGAGGATGAGTCCATGCGCATCAGCCACGAGGCGATCTACCAGTCGCTGTTCATCGAGGGCCGTGGTGCGCTCAAGCGTGAGCTGGTCGCCTGCCTGCGCACCGGGCGGGCGCTTCGGGAGCCTCGGTCGAGGTCACGGAACAAGCCGCAGGGGCATGTCACCGCGGATGTCGTCCTGAGTGAACGTCCTGCAGAGGCCGCGGACCGCGCGGTCCCGGGGCATTGGGAAGGCGATCTGATCATCGGGACGGGCCGGTCCGCGATCGGCACGCTCGTCGAGCGCAGCAGCCGATCTACACTCTTGGTGCATCTGCCGAGGATGGAGGGCTGGGGCGAGGTGCCGCCGGTGAAGAACGGCCCGGCGTTGGGCGGTTACGGCGCCGTCGCGATGAACACTGCCCTGACGGTGTCGATGACGAAGCTGCCCGAGCAACTCCGCAAGACCCTGACCTGGGACCGCGGGAAGGAACTCTCCGGGCATGCCCAGTTCGCGCTCGAGACCGGGACGAAGGTGTTCTTCGCCGATCCGCACTCGCCCTGGCAGCGACCCACAAACGAGAACACGAACGGGCTGCTGCGTCAGTACTTCCCGAAGGGCACCGACCTGTCCCGGTGGTCCGCCGAGGACCTCGCAGCCGTCGCCCTGGCTATCAATAACCGACCCCGCAAGATCCTCGGCTGGAAGACCCCGGCCGAGGTCTTCGAGGAACAGCTACGCTCACTACAACAACCCGGTGTTGCAACGACCGGTTGAACTCGCCCAATACGGATCCCGGGCCTTCGCCGGCCTCTGCGACCAGCTCGGGGTCACCCGCTCGATGGGCGCGGTCGGCACCAGCGCCGACAACGCGGCCTGCGAAAGCTTCCACACCTCCCTGAAACGCGAGACCCTCCAGGGCGCCCACGACTACGGTGACGCCGGCACCTGCCGCCGGACCGTCTTCGCCTGGCTGACCCGCTACAACACCCGCCGCCGGCACTCCGCCAACGGCCACCTCAGCCCCAACGAATACGAACACCGACACCACACCGCTAAACTCACGCTCGCCGTGTGATCAATAACCGCGTGCCCACCTTCACGGGGGAAGGCCCGTCTACCCGGTAAGCCAGGCTGCTCATGAGCGCTCTGGAAACGGCACCCATACATGACCCGCCTTGCTGACGTCCGGCGAAATAGAACGAGACTCCAGGCCAGATCGGAGGTGGCTCCGCAGAGAACCTGACCCAGACGGCAGTGCCGACTCGATCCCCGGAAGATGCAGCTGTCACACGGAACGATGAGGGACACGTGAACATCGACGAAGCATCCAACGCTCCCCGTCGTCTATTACGACGTAATAGACAGGTCGCTTGAGCGTCAGCGCCTACATCGGGAGCACTCGCGTAGCTGACCCGGTCACACTCCAGCGTGCCATCGGCCCCAACGTATCGAGAAGTTTCAGCTTCAGGCGCACCGCGCTCCTCGCGCGGCCGACAGGGCTGGGCTTACCGCGGCTCTGTTCTCGTCACGGTCAGACATAGGCCTCGCTTGCGTGTCGGTGCAGAATGCGTTGCAGGGAGAGGCGCACGATCTCCGGTCACAGACGCCACTCCGAGACCCCAGCGCCCAGCGACCAGATCCGCCCCACGGCTGCGTGTCTGTTGGTGACAGCGATGTCCCGTCTCGATTGATCTCGTTCGGAGTCAGGGCTGGGACCTGTGGGGACCAGATCACTTGAGATGGTGAGCTCCCTCGAATCTCATGTGATCTAGTCCGCCGCCCGCAGATGGTGTCCGTCGTCTCAATCGTTGTGGTCCGCCGGCGGCGTTTCGAAGTGACTGCAAGACTGCATGTCGAGCCAGGCCTGGCTACCCGCCCGCGAAACGTGCTGCCAGGTCCATGGCGTCCTCTGTGAGTTTGATGTGCAGGCCGGCGTCGTCCTGGGTGGCGACCTGGGTAAAGCTGCCCTCGTGCCACCAGAACACCGAGGGGCTCAGCGCGCCCGGTGACTGCTCGAAGCCCATGGCGGCGAACCGGGCCATGGCGTGCAGCGAGGAGGCCACGTTCCTGTCGCGGACGACGTGGAAGGCGAGTTGGTGCCGGTGCGGCAGTGCGACCAGGATTCCGTCCGGCGCCGGTGCGTCCTTGGTGTAGCGGAGTACGACCTCGTCCAGGACCAGGGCGAGGCTCGCGATGAAGTACGAGCCGCCCATCAGCACGTCGAAGTGGGAGCCGTCCTTGTCCCTGACCACGTTGTGCTTGTCAACGCGTACGGCTCGTAGGTTCTGGAACGCATGGTCCCGAAGGGCCGTGATGTCACCCAGGTCGGAGAGGGAGTCCGCGGTCAGCATGTCGACGGTTTCCGGGAGGTCGAGCGCCAGCACCTCCAACAGCCCCGGGACCGATGGGGGACCGTACCCGAAAGCCTTCAGGAGCGCGGGATCGCTGGGAATGAAGCGGGGGTAGAGCTGGGCCAGGAGCTGTTCGTGCGGCAGGGCCTTGAGAGCCTGAGGTCCATCCATCGACCGGATGACCCGGTCGACATGTTCGTCTACGAGCGCCCGCCAGCACCGGGGGCCGCGGCTGTCGTTGTGGCACACGGCCGCAAGATTGGAGAGGCCGAAGCGCCAACCCGAGTTCGTGGTCACGCGGCCCGGTTCGACCGTTACCTCGATGCCGCGCTCTGCGAATGCCTCGCGGACGAAGGTACGCAACCGGGCAGCCTCCGCCTCGGACAGGAACGCGAACTCCCCGTCGCGCGGCCGGTCCACCCCATCACGACGCTCTCCGCGCCGAAATATCCCCACCAGGTCCCCAATCGCTCGAAGATGCGGATCATAGCCGCGACCGGCCCAGGCACCTTCTTCAGGTGTGCACGCCCTGGTAGGGGCGTGGACGCCGACGGCTCCTCGATATCCCTTCGTGGTGGCTTGCTCCCACGCCAGGAGCCAGATCACCTGAGGCGACGAGCGAAACGGACCAGATCATCTGAGATTCCGACCAGACCGACTGAGACGGGACAAGCGATTCCGTCTCCGCCTCTCCTTCAGCAGATGTCCTGTCTCAACGAAACCAGTCGACCCCGATCCACTGACCAGGGACGACTAACTTCGTTGAGACAGGCCTCCTTGGAGCGGGCCCGCGACAATGATCCGTCAGCCTGCGGCGACTGGATTCGCCGAGACGGACGGTGGCGACTCGGTTCGCTGAGACAGGTCACAGCCTGGCCCGTCTCACTTGAAGGTTGGTCAGTCTTACCGAGCTGGGCGGGGAGTTGCAGAGGCTGCGCGGACGACGACTGGTGCTGCCATGCGTGTAACCCTTCGCCATCGTGCGGCATCTCATTCAGGAGCCGGGTCCTCGGCGATGACGAGTGCCAGCAGCATCCGGGCTTCCTGGGTGCGGGGGTGGGCCGGATGGAACAACTGCTCACAGGCGATCAGTGCCCGGCGGGCGGTGGCTTCAGCCTCGCCGCGGTTCACCAGGCCGTGTAGGGCTTGAGGGACAGAAGCCCGAACGACTCGGTTCGTTGAGAAAGCGACTCGGTTAAGTGAGACGGGACAGCAGAGCCTTAGGAGCCACCGCAATCTACGAGACCGTGCTCTGCGCCTATTACGGCGTAATAGAGGGAGGCATGTCTCGGCGTCCCAGAGATCTCTACCGTGACAGCGAGTATCCCGCACGGTTCCTTGCCAACCGCCGGTCACGAGGGCGCTCTGACCGTGGAGTGAGAGAAGACTGGAGACCTCGAAAACACCGAGGTCCCTCTATCCGTAGGCGATCGATGTTGGCGGCACGTTCCCTGTGGCCCGGCTCGCCGACGTCCAGGAGGCACTTGGTGACCGTGGGGGAGTAGAGGCTCGCTACGGTCGTGCCGTCAACGCGGGTCACATGCCTCCTTGATGCAGCTCGGCTACTCGCAGGGAGACGGGGGTGACCTGTGAGCACCCGAGTCCTCCACCAACGTGGCTCCGAGCCCAGCGACATGAGCGCTCTGGTCTGGATGGTTGAAAGGCGGGGGAAGCGCCGGGAGATCCTGCAGGTGCTGGATTCCTCTACCGCAGGACCGCCGACGGCGGAATCGTGGTTTTCGAACCACTACCGTCCGAGACCCACCGGCACTGGTGAACGCCGGCCGGTCGCTGGCACCATAAGCATTCGCCCCGGACGGAAGTCTCTGGCAACACAAGTACTTGGCCAGCGCAAGACGAAGGTCGGCTGTGGGATGCAGGGTCCGGCGAAGCAGACAGCCTGATGCTCAAGCCTGTGGCAGGATTTCGGCCGCAGCTGCGCAAGCTGCTCTCGCCTCGTCTGTCATCCCAGTCCGGTAACCCGTGCTGCGCTCGGCGATACGCACCTCGCGAACTACGGCCTTCACGAAAGTGGCCAGGCTGACCAGTTGGGTTGGAGTCTCGCAAGAGGGCAGCACGGCCTCGATCTCGTCGAGCCAGTAGGTGACGTCGTCGCCGTCATCGAGGCAAGTCCGGTGCTGGAGGAGGCGGGCCGCTACGGGCGCTAGTAGTCCGTGCCGGCGGGCGGCTTCCTGCTCGGCGCGACGTTCGGCTTCCGCCCGCGCGGTGGCTTCTTGCTGGGCTTTGAGGACAGCTTCGGGCGTGCGCCGTACTCCCGCTTCCTCGCGTGTGGCGTCTGACAGAGCAGCGGCGCGTAGGCGTAGGGATTTGTTGTAGGCGGCGCTGGATGTGTTGACGGCGAGTGCGGGAGCGAGGTGAGCCCATTCCACGTGCGCTGTTCGGGCGTCTTCGACAGCCTTTGCCTGATGGATCTCGGCCTGTTCGCGGAGGTACTGCCACAACGTCACGCGGGCCACTGCGGCCTTTTGCCGGGCACCCAGTGTCTTCAGGGCCCCGTGGTGTGCCTCGAGGTATCGCAGTGCAGCGAACAGTTCGTGGTCTTCAGGCATGCGGTGGATGTCTGGGTCTTCTGCCTCCTCATGTAGTTCGCGAAGCTCTCCGATGAGCGCGGCGAAGTCGAGTCTTCCGACGCGTGTAGCCGGTCTGACCAGAGGTTTTGTGGGGGAGGGGGACTTTCGAGACCTGCGTGCCATACATCCGATTCTGCCAGGAGGGGCCGATTCACAGAATGTGAATCGGCCTGGTTCGCACACGGACTGCTGCGAGAAGCTCCGGTCTCTCAGGCTGGTCGGATGTGACGCAGTGCGCGGTCTGTCCTCGCTCGACGAGACGGGAGTGATGTTCCTGGAACTTGCTCAGCCGGAGATCCGGTATCGGAGCGTTCGGGCCCGCCACTGGCGACGACGGCGACACCCTGCCCGGGTCCGCTGCCGTCTCTCCGTGGTCCGACCCGCGCGTCGTCGTCCAAGGCAGCGTGGATCTCGACCGCAGCGACCGGCCCTTCGCGTGGTTCGCGTTCTTCCTCCAGGAGGCGGGGCACGGCGTCGTCGACGACCGCAAGTGCGTGAACCTCTGGCCGGTCGGCGTACGCCACGACGACGCCCTGTTCTGCGAGACCGGGATCACCGGATCCTTCGGCCTCGAGACCTGAGCTGTGCCAGGGCTCGCCGTCCACCAGCAGGTCACACGTCGCGGGCAACCCGTCTGGAACGCGCGGAGGGGACGCCACCACCGGTGACGGCCCCTCCAGCTGTTCGGGTCAGAAGCGGCTCTGCACCCACACGACGACCAGGCTCACGGCCCCGCTACCGAGGCCGTAGGCGGCGCCATGGAGGACGTGATCCTGAACGCTCCGTCCGCGTCGGCCGATCCATTTCCGCAGGTCGAAGCGGATACGGGCGCGGCGTTTGACCGTGCGCGAAGGGTTCCATGCCGAAATTCTGCGGATATCCTTATCCACGTGGTGTTCCTTTCGTCGTCCTGACGTGCCGGGACATTGCGCAAGGAGCCCTCCGGCGCAGGCCTCGACAACCCGCCGGATTCGAGGGCTCCTTGTGCGTTCGCAAGAATCTACCGGTAGCCCTTCCGAACGCGATTCGGCCGACTGCGAATGGGGTGCGGTGGGGTGTTGACACCACCTCTGTCCGCAAAGCGGGGAGAGATCAGACCGCCGCAGCAGGGGAAGGTGCCCCGGCAGATTGAATGCTGTCGAGGAGCTGCCCGAAGGTGATCTCGTCGTCGGTCGGGCCCCGGTCGAGAGCCACGCTCAGGGCAGTCCAGCATTCCGGCTGGTTGCCGCACTGCGCGAGCAGGTGCGTCAGCGCGTCGCTCGGGTCGTTTCCGGTGATGACGTCGCCCGCGGGCAGTTGGCGAAGATGGTCCAGGGTGCGGTGCCGGGAGCGGAGAACGGCCTGGTAGACGTTGCCCGACGACCACAGACTGTCGGTCCGGGGAGCGTCGAGCCAGGACTGCAGCACCCTGCCCGGATCGGGGTGCTGATCGAGTTCATTGTCTGTGAGCAGCCGCAGCACGGCGGTTTCGTCGTCTTCCGGTGCGAGCGCGGCCGCGGCGCTGTGCAGCCAGTCCGGGATGCTGTTCTGCTGGCAGATCCAGGAGAGTTCCACGGGGTGGAAGGCGGGGAGCGCGTCGGTGACGGCGGCGCGCGGGGTGTGTGGGTTTGTGGCGAGAGCGGTCAGTGCGGCGACCCGCTGGTGCTGGTAGTCGCGCTCCAGGAGCTGCGCGGGGGTGGGCCGTTCGGCGCCGGCGGCGAAGAGGTACCGGCCGGTGCCGGGCGGATCGGACACGACGGCCGGCTGTGGCAGCCGCAGGAGCAGGGCGCAGGCCTTGGCCAGGTGTGATGGGTTGATGCTGAGCAGCGCCAGGTTTTCGACAAGGTCGGAGACCGTGTGGCGCTTGGCCGTTTTCGACGCGCGGGGCGCTGCGAGGAGCCGGCCGCGGCGCACGCATTCGTCGGCTGCGGCATGTACCTGGTCGGCGGCGAGTTCGAGGAGGCGGGGCCGCTTGCGGATACGATCCGCGATCCGGTTGAGGCGGAGCGCTGCGCTCACGCTCGGCTTGTGGAGGCCAGCCATCTCCGGAAGGCACAGGGCCGGCAGGCAGGATTGCAGCACGTCGCCGGTCAGAGCCGGTCCGGTCGCGGCGCCTGCGACCAGAGCCTCGGCGTCGGCGTCGGAGTCTGCGTCGTTCGGTGCCCCGGCGTGAGGCTGCGCCACCGCGGCGTGGTCGAGCAGGACATGCTGAACGGCCGGGCCCAGGACGGGATCCGCGGTGAGAGTGAGCCAGCGGTCGGGGCAGGCGGCCAGGACCGTCCATCCGGGACCTTCGTCGAACTGGTGGGGCAGCCCGAGATCCAGGCGCTGGCAGGTGTCCCAGTCCTCGTTCCGGCCAGGATCGGCGAGGAGCAGCGCGAACGGTGTCAGGGCGTATTTCAGCAGCCCGTCGAGAAGGCGAGCGGGAAGGGGCGGGGGCGAAGCGGCGTCTGGTCCGTACCGGGCGGGATTCCACCATTGGACGATGCTCTCCAGGTCGTGGCCCGACAGGTGGCAGAGCAAGCCGACGGCGTCGTCCACCTGATGAGGGTGCCGGGCAAGACCGATCACCAGTTCCGGCGTCAGGAGCTGGGCCGCCAGGACGGCGGGCAGGTCCGCGGAGGCCACCAGCCCTTGCTCCGCGAGCACGGCGATCTTCCTGTCGTCCGTCTGCTGCAGCAGACGATCCCGCAATGCGCGATCACTCACCCGCCGCAGCAGAGCCGGCAGGGCGGCATCACGGGCTTCCCTGCGCCAGTCCTCACCGCGGCTGTCGACCCCATGCGGAAACAGGGCCGGCGTACACAGCACGGTGATCACCGTGGGCAGTGCCTCGTCCGGCAGGTCTTCGGCGACGGCGAGATGCCGCCACAGCGGATACGTCCGGGCCTTCATCATCTCCGGTCCCTCCCGAGCCGCGACCCTTCGTGATCGCCACGTCACTCCACCTGTGGGGGCGACGCTACGCGTCCGGCCCGCCCCGCCGTCCCGGAACGCGGCAACGCACTGCCCGACGCGTCCGTGACGTGTCTGCGTTCGGGCTCTGGAGCACGGATACCGGCAGTGGGACGATGAGTTGAAGCCGAGGAGTGGGGGTTCCTTGCGAGAGGACAGGCGCCAGATCCAGACGGCGGTGCTGGGCAGCGCCGAGTCAGATGACCCGCTGCTGCTGCCACTGGAAGCGCCAGACGGCGGTGCTGGGCAGCGCCGAGTCAGATGACCCGCTGCTGCTGCCACTGGAAGCGATCGAACTCGGTGCCTTCCGTCGCGCGCACGCCGCCGACACGTTCTGGTGCGGCCTGCTGCTCGGCGGCTGCGGTGGTCAGCTGACCACCAAACTTTATACAGACAGAGTCTGTCATTTCGCTCACCATCCGGACCCGGACGGTGAACTCCACGAGTGCCGGCGCCGCGCCCGGGGCGTGGACAGCGCCGACCACCTGTACGTGAAGTCCGCGGCCGACGCGTGGCTGCGCGGCCGCGGGGAACAGGTCCGCTTCGACTTCGGCCAGGCCGCAGGCCTACCCGTCGGCTCCGTCGTGGACATCCAAGTCACCGACCACAGGCTGCGGGTGCACCTGGACCAGACGGTGGCCCCGGCATGGGACAGCGAGCACGAGCCGGTAGCACGTCGATGCCGGTGGACCGCGACACGCTGATCGAACGCTGGTATGTCCACCGCATCCGGCTCCACAGCGAAGGCACCGCCCGGCAGGTCCGCATCGGCACCGAGGCCTTCGCCCGGCCCGTCGAATGGTTCACCCTCAACGACTGCCACATCACAGAGCGAGGTCTCTCGACGCCTGCCGTCGAACGCATCGTCCGCGCGCACAGCGCTCCGCCACCGTCCCGGTGGGCGCCGGGCAAGACTAGGAAGGTGCCGAAGCCGGACGCTCATGCCGAAAGCCTGCTGCGCCGCCTTTTGTACGGACGCCGTATCGAATCCTCGCTCCTGGTGAAACAGGTCTGTCGGGAGATCGAGGGTCTGCGCCTGGTGAGCCCCGCCGTCCAAGAAGAGCTGGAGACCGCGGTACGCCACGCCCACATCTGGCTCGACGAGCAAAACGGGGTCTGCCGCAAGCTGTTCGCCCGCCTGGACCGGGCCGTCACAGACCGTAGAGCCGGGAAGGTCCGCCGGCTTCTGGTCCGCGTGAACGCGACAGCCGCGCACAACCGAACACAGAGCGAGAAATCCACCGTGGCGGCGGCCAGCGACTACCTCAACAGCCTCGACGACCTCACCCACGCAGCCCTGGACGCAGAAGCGGCAGCCGAACGCGAGGGTGTCGAAGCCGCCCGCGGTGTCCGCACCATATTGCAACGCCTGCGCCGCCACGACGCCTACACACACGATCTGCTGGAGGACATCGGCACTCTGCTGCGGCTGGCGGCCGTTGCCGGCGAGCGTCTGACCAGCAGTCAGTCCCGAGGCCTCGACGTCTGGAAGGCACGTGCCGATGCAGGAGCGTGGTTGCCGAGGACCCCGCTGCATGAACAGGTCGGCCGCCGGCAGTGGTGGTCCAAGCCCTGCCCGCGCTGCCACGCTGAGGTGCAGGAACGATGCGTTCTGGTGGAGGGAAGCCGGGTCGGCAGCCTGCGCGATGTCCCGCACGATGAGCGGCTGCAGCCGATCATCGCCGAGCGGAAGGCGCAGCGAGCAGCTTCTGCGGGGCGATGGCGAGTGGATGAGGTGACCTGCCCGGACTGCCGTAAGGGCTACCACACGCCGTGTGACAGCCCGAACGGGCCGCATCGCTCACGTGTCGAACTGGCCCAGGAATACACGCGACTTCGCAGGCCGCGGACGAGGAAATAGCGGCCTCCCCCTGCATCGGTTCGGCCAGCGGATGCCCGTCTGCGCGAGACTCGGTCTCCACGAACGCAGTCGCGAACCGGCTCGACTTGAACCAGGGTCAGCCGAGCCAGACGATGTCCAGAACAGACAGATGCCGCAGCGGCCGGTTGATGAAATAGACGACGGACAGCTGCCCGATCGATGCGGCCCGGACGTCCTCCCCTTCGGCGTCACCCGTGTTCCACTGCGGCCATCCCCACGGGGTCCGGGCGGCAAGATCGAGGACGTCGCGGACCATCTCCGTCGCGGGCCCCGGAAGCCCGGTCAGGATTTTCGCGGCCTGCGGCGACAGCCGCACGCCCCATGGCGCATCGGTCACCGGCGGGCACCGAGGACATCGTCCAGGTCCACGAAACCGTTCTCGTCGCAGCCGGAGTCGGTGAAGGCGTCGACGGCCGGCGCCGCGGCGACGCGCAGCTGCCAGGACCGGACGACGTCGTGCAACGGCGTGAGGCTGTAGGTGTGCCGGGAGTCCTCGAGGGCCTTCACCCAGTCCCGCTCGAAAGCGGGCACCCACGAAGCCGCCCGACGGTCGGCGCGCAGCTGAGCGAGCAGGTGGGCGGCGGCCGCGGGTGCCGGCGGTGCGGGGGCTTCCTCGGGCTGCGCGCTCACAGGCTCCTCCATCCAGGTCGTACTGCCACGGTAGCCGTGTGCAGCCCGGCAGGGGAGGGCTTCGCACCGTCGTGGCCCTCCGCCCGTGGGCCCGGCGGCCGCGGTCTGACCGGCGGCGGCCGCCGGGCCCACGGCGCGGGTCAGTCTGGTTCGACGAGCTGGCCGGTGGCGGAGACCGGGCACTGGAAGAGATGGAACGGGCCGCCCTGCCGGGACAGAACGGTGGGATGAGCGGTGAGGGACAGCAGTTGCCAGCGGTAGCGCCAGCCCGTCCCGTACCGGGAATTCGGGACGGCTGCCGGGTTGGTGGCCCATTCCGCGAGGTGCTGGACCAGGGCTGCGAGCGTGTCGGTGTCCTGGGCTGTGGTGGCGGGCGAGGCGGGAGCCTCCTGCAGCACGGCGACGATCGTGTGGGCGGTCTGCGCACTCAGCCAGGTCGTCGGCCGCTGATCGGCGACGCTGGTCCGCAGCCGCACCAGCGTGTTTTCGAGCGGGTCAGCGGTCCACGGCTTGCTGTTCTCCAGCGCCGGATCCTCCGTCAGCCACTCCAGAGTCACCGCGCACTCGCGGGCGTTGAGACCGACGCCCTCCAGCCCGGCGAACAGTGCGTGGAAGACCCGGAGCAAAACATCGCGTCGGCGCGGCTGCTGACGGCGCTCGACCAGGCAGTGCCAGCACAGCCAGCCCATCTGCTCGTAGGGCACAGCCTGGGCGAAGGGGGTCCGGCCGATCAGATCACCGGTCGCGTAGCTGTCGCCGCACAGGCTGCAGGCGCCCGCGGCCGCGGCTGCTTTGACCGAGCGAGGCCGGGGGAGCCGCCCGATCCCCTGAGGCCGGTCACCTGCGTGATGCGCTTCAGCCTCTTGCGGTAGACGCCCGCACCTTCCTGGGTGCAGACGCGGACCTCACGGAGGACCTCTCGCAGATCGTGGTCGTCACAGTCGCCCGGCCGGGGGCGGTTGACCATTTTGAGGACTCGCGTCTGCATGGCTGGCGGATCCTCACCGACGACCGCGGACAGCGCGGAAAGCGCCTCGTTCACCTGCTCACGCAGCGCATCCCCGGAAAGCGACGCTTCGTTGCCGGACGGGAGGACCTCCTCGACTCCGAACAGGGTCATCAACTGGGCCCGTCTCTCTGCTCTCTGCGTGGACTGGTCGACCCACACACTGCACCTACAGCCGGGGAGCCTGCGGACCTCGTCACACAGACGGCGTAACACCAATCACCCGTTGGTGTCGGTGCGGCGCAGCACACCACGAGCGCTCTCCCGACACGCGGCGCCCGTTGGACGGCGGTGCCACCGGGCGGCGGTGGCACAGTGGCCTGCATGTGCGGCCGCTACGTCTCGACTCGCAGTCCCCAGGACCTGGTCCAGCTCTTCCACGTCGCCGACTGGCGTCCCGAGGACGCACTGGCGCCGAACTGGAACGTCGCTCCGACGAACGAGGTGTGGGCGGTCCTCGAGCGCGCGCCACGAGAGCAGGGCGACGACGCGTCGGCGGAACGTGAGTTGAGGCCGTTGCGCTGGGGTCTGGTCCCGTCGTGGGCGAAGGACGTGAAGATCGGTGCGCGGATGATCAATGCGCGGGTGGAGACGGTGCACGAGAAACCCGCCTTCCGTCGCGCCTTCGTCAAGCGCCGGTGTCTGCTGCCCGCGGACGGCTTCTACGAATGGCAGCAGGCAACGGATGAGGCCACCGGCAAGGCCCGCAAACAGCCATACTTCATCCACCCCGAAGACGACCAGGTAATGGCACTCGCCGGCCTGTACGAGTACTGGCGCAACCCCGAGATCCAGCGCGACGACGACCCGACCGCCTGGCTGATGACCTGCACCATCATCACCACCGAGGCCACCGACGCCGCCGGCCGGGTGCACCCTCGCATGCCACTGGCCCTCACACCCGACCACTACGACGCCTGGCTCGACCCCCACCACCAAGACCCCGCGGATCTGCACGCGCTGCTTACCCAGCCCGCCGACGGGCACCTCGACACCCGGCCGGTCGCCACAGCTGTCAACAGTGTCCGCAACAACGGCCCACACCTCTTGGACAAGATCACCGCCTAGCTCGAGCCGGGAGCAGACCAACCCTGCTCGCACGCGTGAGGCTGGCCAGCGGCACGGGACCGACGGCTCCGTTCAGGGCGTGGATTCGTACACGTGGGCAGCTACCGTTTCACTGTTCGCTTATCGGCCGATGTCGGCTGTTACTCATCGAATAGTGCTCTGACAGGAAGTGCACAGGTGGCGTGCTGCAGGCGCGCGGAGAGCTAGAAATCGCTTCCACCGCGATGGCCACCGGGTGGATGGACCCTCCCGCGAACTGAGCGGCACCGCCTGCACGGTTGGCTGAGCACTGCAGGCGGCCGTCACGGAAATGTCCGCATACAGCAACATGAAACGGCGCATCTCCCATCGAGTCTGGCGGGCGGCCAAGCTGTGGGTCCTCGGCACCAGTCGGGATCCGCACATCGCTCATCGACTGCCGGTCAACGCCGGCAGGTTGTGGGCTTGCACCTCAGGGGAGTGCTCATGTCTTCTCGTTCGATCCGCCGTATCGCCGCCGCGACGCTGGCTGCGGGTGCCGCACTCGGCGCGGCCGCGCTGCCGGCCTCCGCACAGTCCAGCCCCCACCAGGCCGCCGCGTACCGCTCGGCTGTGGTCATCAGCGACGTGCAGGCCGACTCCCCGGGCTTCGACGACCGCAGCAACCGTTCCCTGAACCGGGAGTGGATCGATGTCACCAACACCTCCCGCCGCAGCGTGAACCTCGACGGCTGGACCCTGTCCGACGAGGACGGCCACACCTACACCTTCCACCACTACCGCCTCGACGGCCGTTCCACCGTTCGCGTCCACACCGGTATCGGCCGGGACACCTACCGCGACGTCTACCAGGACCGCCGCAACTACGTCTGGGACAACCGCTCCGACACCGCCACGCTGCGCAACGACCACGGCCGGTTCATCGACGACGCCTCCTGGGGAGGCCGTCACCACCGCGGCGACCACGACGGCAACCACCACGGCCGCCGCCTCTGACCCCTCCCGCCCACTGGTGACCACACAGCCGGTCACCACACCGAGCACAGCCCAGTGGCGCGCGGTGGCCCACCCGGCCACCGCGCGCCGCCGGCGCGTGACCGGCCGACGCCGTCACCTATGTCACGCCCGACCGGGCGTTGGAGGCGCCCACGGTCCGCTTTGCTCTTGGTGAACCTGTGCGGGCATCACTGACCCGGTCCGACGCCGGCACAGTCAAGCCTCTGCGGGCGGACGCCTGTCGGCGGTCGACTTTTGCTGGTTGACTTGTCCTCCGGGGAGGCCGCCATGGTCAGGGGAGCGCGTGCATCGGCGGCCGCCGTGCTGGCAGTGATGTTATTGGGAGGCTGCTCAACGGGCGGGGCACCGGAATCCTGCACGTCCAGTGGACAGGGGCCGGACGTGCAGGGCTCCGCCCGTTCGCGTCCGCCCGCGAGCACTGGTGTTCCCTCCCGGTCCGTCTGGTGCCGGAGTGGAGAGGCACATGGCCGACTGGCTTCGCGACCGCCGTCCGGCAAAACTGATGTCGTCGTCGGGCCGTTGCGCTTCTCCGGTCTCAAGGGCTGGCAGGACGGCCGCCGGACAGACTTCGGCGGCCGTACGGGGGATGGCTGGCACTACAAGATCGGCGCTGAGATCGAGCGAGGCTCGGTGGTGACGGTCTCGGTGGCACCTGAGGCGCGGCGGCGCGCCAGCCTGAGCTACGGCCAGAAAGATGGGTACACCCCGGCCGCAGAGGTGACGTTCAGCGCCTGCCCTGACTCGGACACGGTGTACATCGGCGGCTTCTTCATCTCCGGCGACGGCCGCTTCTGCCTCCCACTCGACGTCCAGGTGGGTAAGGCCGCACCGCGGAGAATCGTGATCCCTGTGTTCAGCGGCGCCTGCCGAGCCTGACCCCCACCGATGGCTCGCCGCAACAACAGTCGAGAGCGGTTCCGTGCGGCAGTCGGCGTTGCCCGAGGTGCTGGAGTACGTCACGACGCACATGGCCGCACGCAGAGCGCGGCACACCCGCGGTGAGGACCGGTGGCGGCAGGCGGAGCTGGGGACGCACCCGGCGACACACTGCTGCACCGGGTCGCCCGGCATCACTCCGGCGGCGCATCCGGTCCCCCCTCCGGATGGGGGTCCCCGTAGTAATCGCCGAAAAACCAACGGATATCCTTGACCAGGGATGATGCAGCCTGGGTCAGCGGTCAGCGGTCAGCGGTCAGCCGTCCTGGCCAGCATGTTCGATGGCGGCGCTCTCGCGGTGTTTGCGTAGTTCCCGGTAGAGCGTGGAGCGGCTGACGCCGAGGTCGGCGGCGACCTGTTCGGGGATCGCGCCGTCCTTGATCCGCTGGGCGGCTCCGGCTCTGGTGGTGGCGTTGAGCTTCGCCGGGCGGCCGGTCGGCAGTCCGCGGGCTTGTTTGGCGGCGCGGGCGCCGGCGGCGCGTTCCAACATGTAGATCCGCTCCATCTGCGCGAACATGGCCAGCAGTGCGATGGCCATGTCGGTACCGGGCCCGGAGTCGCTGGTGTCCACGGCGAGCTTGTCGCCGAGGGTGCGCAGGAAGACGCCGCGCTTGGTGAGGTCGTGCACGAGGTTCAGGGTCTCGCGCATGTTGCGGCCGAGTCAGTCCAGGGTGAGTACGTTGATCCGGTCGCCGAGCCGGGCGAAGCCGAGTAACGCGGTCAGGCCTTCGCGGTCCATGTTCGCGCCGGTGCGCTTGTCGACGTAGATGTGTTTCTCGGCGACTCCGGCGGCGTGCATCGCGTCGATCTGCCGGGCGAGGTCCTGAGCGGTCGTGCTTACACGGCAATACGCAAGATCCATCCCGCGGCTGTCCCACAACTTGACGCCGTGACGCGGGTTTTGACCAAGCCTTATGACACCAGCTTCTGACACGGTGCGACCTGCGGGAACGTGATCACGCCTTGCCGGTCGGTCGCCTGTGTCACATCCATGCTTGGACACTGGCGAAAACTCTCCGGTCGGCTACGCGCCGAGGCTGGGGGAGTCGCGGCTGGACCATCGCTACTGAGTGATGGAAATGGAGGGAACCCCGAGAAGTGCGGCGAGTTCGCGCTTTGTCTTCGCCACCAGACCGGTCTCCGTAATGAAGGCGCCTTCCGATTCGCCGAGATCGCGGATCGTGGCACTGGGAAGGTGTTGGTGAAGGTACTTGCTACAGCCTGCGGTGGAACCTCCGATGAGAGAGATGGCCCAACCATCTCCTGTGCCGATCGACACGAGTCTTCTGATGCCAAGCATCAGATCGGTTCGACCTATCCCTCCACTTGCGAGGGAATCGCTGTGGATCATGAATGCCAGCGAGCCGTTGTGTCCACACACGGCAACGCAGGGCCCAAGGTCGGTGGTGTGGAGGACGGAGTTGCTCTGATTGGTGGACGCCCCGTTTCTATTACCTTGAAGAATATATGTCCCAGGCAGGGTTGCTTGCTCTGGCCCATCGGTCGCGGCCGGGCTTGCCCCTGGATCGGGCAGGGCGGCGCGGTAGGGAATGCGCCGCTCTATAGCGCCTGACAGGCTCAGTGGCAAGCCGCTGCCGTCGAGCAGCGCCGCCGAGGAAGTGGGGCTCATCAGGGTGAGCAGTTCCGGCTGGGAGGTGATGCGGCGGGTCACCGGGTGCTTTGCAAAATCGACTTGCCAGACCCCCGTCTGGTCAGGGTGATCGGGGTCCCTGCCGTGCACCACCAGAATCACGTGATCGTGCTGGTTCTGCCGGGCCAGCCGCACCACCGCGAGCCGTTCCGGCTCCTGCATCAGTGTTTTCGCCAACTGGGCCGGATCGGGCCACAGCTCGGGCACTACCTTCAGGATGTCCATCAGCCCCAGCCAGTCCTTCTTGGCGATCACCCGATCGCCAGCCGCGTCCTCTGCCTCCGCACTGCGATTACCCGTCCGCCCGTACGCCGCCGCGAATCCCTCCGCCGCCAGTGGCACGCAGTCGTCGGCCAGATCCGCGCCACCGTCCAGCGCGGCCCGCCGCTGGTTCGCGCGCTCAGGCGCCCACTCCAGCAGCCGCTGCGCCGGCAGTGTCCGCATACCGGCATCGAAGCTCCAGGGCCGGGGGGTGGCGGTGCTGTGGGTGGGTGTCCGGGTGGTGTGAACCGACCCCCGCAGCACGGTATCGGCCGGCAGCGCCCTGTCCGTGCGGTCTCCCGGGGCTGGAGCCGGGGGCAATGTGGTAGACGTGCCGGTAGTGGTCGTGGCTGTCCACACCGGAGCGGTGACGCGGCTGGTTGCGGGTAGCAGCGCGATGCGCGCCCTGGGAACGCCGTGTTCCGAGTCCTCGTCGAGGAACAGGGTCGACGGTGCGTTCACGGTGATCAGCTTCGCGCCGCCGAGAGCCCGCGCGAGCTGCTCGCGTGCGCTGTCGGAGACCGCGTCGAAGTCGGTCGACAGCAGCACATACGACGGCACCTTGCCCTGGGCCGGCCCGCCAGCCTCGGCCAGGTCCTTGCGCAGGCGCAGGCCGAAGGCCCCCGGCGTCTCCCAGTAGGTTAGGTCCTGCCACGCGTCGTAGACGGCGAACAGGCCGTCGGCGAAGTAGCAGACCACGAGCGCCACGCTGTCGGGGTCGAAGGGCAGCTCGCCCAGTTCCCGGCTGTGCCAGGGGCGGGCCGCCGCGCGCAGTACCCCGGCGGGCGGTGCGGTGTGCGCCGAAGTCCCCGGCTGGTAGGCGTCGTTCGGCGTCCACGCCACGTACGAGGAACCCAGTACCGGCGCGGCAAGAGCGGACGAGCGGGATGCGTGGTCGCGCCGGTCGAAGTAGCACAGGCCCAGGGCGCGTTTGCCGCCGATCGGGTACGGGCGCAGCCCGGCCGGGGCCCGGGTGCCGGGCGCAGCGGAGCGTTCGACCAGCCAGCCGGCGGGGCGGGAGGCGAACCGGGAACGGTAGGCGAATCGCACCCGGTCACCGGCAGGACCCTGGGGGTAGGACGACCTGAACCGCCCGCCCTCGCCATCCGCAGTGCAGCGCACACCCAACCGCACCTTGCCCCCGGCCGCGCGGCCGACCGCATCCAGCGGCTTGACGCCCACCGTCATCTCACCGTGCGGAAACCAGACCAGGCGCCCGACCAGGTCGGCGAGCCGCGGGCGCACCGCACCCGTGCTGCACGTCAAGGCCACCACCGGGTCCTCCAGCGGGCGCTTCGAGGTATTCAGCTCCGGCAGCGCCCGCAGCCACGAGCCCAGCGCCTGATCCGTGACCGGCCGCGCCTCGCCGTCCACCATCAGGCACAGCTGGTTGTGCGGAGACGAATGCGCCATCAGCAGAAACGGTTCGAGGCCCGGCGGCCACGGCCACGTCCGCCAGTCCGCAAGCAGCGGCCGACTCGGCGGAAGACCCTGAAGGTAGTAACCGGTGACATCGGCCACCGCCCCACCAGAGACCAACTGCGCCGCGATCGGATCCCCGGCCGCGACGCTCCCCGGAACGAACCCAGGCAGGGAAGCGTGCACGACGCCCCCTTCCCCTGGCAAGGAACGGAGGGTGACATCCCTGCCGTCCAGCTCCGTCAAAACCGGAGCGTCCGTCAGCAGCACGACGGCCCCCTCGCAGGGCGAGATCGAGATTCGATAAGGCTTAACATCCGTCAAATATTACGATCTACGTGCCAATTGGGTTCAAGATCTCCCCGGTCACCCGGGTGACAGCGATCACAGCGTGCGGGCCCGATATCCACAGGTTGAGCGGTACTACCTCGCGCATCTCATGGACGAGGACCTCGCCCTGGCCCCCGCCACCCGGCCCGACGGTATCTGGGACCGCCCCTGGTGGTCTCCCGCCGACGGCGTTCCCCCCGTGGTCAGGCTCTCAGTGATGAGATTGCTGAGTCCGATCGGATAGAAACAGATAGACGGTCTCCGGGGTGGACCGGCCCTATGCGCGTTCCGGCCGCCGTGACCGCAGCGGCCGGTAGCCGGCCGGGTCGAGCTTGGCGAGTTCGGTGTCGACCTCGACGTTGATCGTGCCGTGGTAGTTGACGTTCTCGCTGTGCGCCGGGGAGATGTGCGCCAGCAGCTCGTCATCCACCGCACGGCCCTCGGCCCGCATCTGCGCGACGGCCAGGCCGTAGTACTCGCTCGTCCAGGTCACGACCGAGTTGGTCAGCACGGTCAGGCACCACGCCTGTTCGGTCTGTCCGGCCAGGAACCGTTCGCGGATCTTGCCCTGGTGGGCGTAAAGGAGATGGCCCGCAGCACGTCCGGGGTGAACTGCCGCAGGTAGGCGTAGGAATCATCCAGCATCGCCAGGTGCCCGTGGTCACGCGGCAACCGGGGGGTGGCCTCGGTGGCCGCGGCCCGCAGCCGCTCCATACCGATGGTGTTCCGCAGCCGTCCCCCGACCTGCTCGTCCTCGATGGCCGGGTCCAGCAGCACCGGCAGGATCTCGTCCAGCAGCGCCTGGCGCCCCTCCCCGGCCGCAGCCCGTGCCACCAGCGCGGCGCGCATCTTGGTCCGGGCACGGCTCTCCCGCGCCGAGACCGCCTGGTCGAACAGACCGATGACCTCGTCCAGCACGTCGACGGCCGACTGCGCGAGGACCGTCAACAGGATCGGGTGGCGGCGCTGGGGCTCGCGCCGGTCCAGCGACTGCGGCGTCAGCCTGCGCCCCACCTGAGCCAAGAACCGGCGCCGCTCGGCGGGCAGCGCGGTCAGATCCAGGGCGTGAGCGTCCAGACCGCGCAGGAACCCCAGCTTCTCCAGCTCCCTCTTGACCGCGTTCGCTGAGTCCCCGGTCGCGCCTGTGGACAGCCAGTTCAACCTGGTCGCCCCAATCACCGGATCCGCGCTCAACAGGCCGTCAAGCTCACCCATCAGCGTGGGCGTCAGTAGGTGCCTGACCCGCTGGTAGGTCTCCCGGCCCGCCTCCGCCCGCGCGGCGGCCACCCGCTCCAGCAGACTGATCACCCCGGGCCGCACCACCCGCGCGGCCGCCAGATACTCGCACGCCAGACGAAACAGCAACGAGGGCGAGTCGTGCTCCATCGCCCTCGCGAGCAGGAACTCATCCAGCTCCTTCAGCTGCAGCGCCTTGGCGCTCTTCCAGTTCAGATACCCCGACACCTCCCGCAGGTGGTCGGTCCGGGTCTGCTTACGCGTCCCGTAGAACCGCAGCCCACCCACCGGTATCTGCAGGCGTTCCGAGAGCCGGGCCACCGCCGCCGGCGGGGCCGAGGTCACGTCATCCGGCACGAAGCCGAGCCAGGGCAGCGTGCACAGTTGCACAGCCATCCCGATCCGGTCCTTGGGGCTGCGACCGCGTCCCGGATCGATGAACCCCGCGTCCGCCGGGGTCAGAGTGAAGAACCGGATCAGCTCTTCCTTGTTGATCTCCGGGAAGCCCCGCAGCCGTTCCAGCTCGTCATCCGCGAACACACGGGTCGCCACCCGGGACCTCCACCTCAACCGCCCACGCCTCGTGGGCATCGTGCGCCACACCGTAGAGTCCGTGGCGGGACACGGTCAGACAAACGGCCGCATCACTGCAGGTCCACTCAGCCCAGAAAGACCAGCATCGAGGCGCATCCGTGCAGGTCAGAGATATCCGTTGTTTTTTCGGCGAATACTACGGGGACCCCGGATGCGCCGCCGGCCTGCCCGCGCCCCGTGGGGAGGCGGCGGGCGAAGTCGTAACGGCTGAGCAGGGGATGTGCGGGGCGTTGCCGCGAAAGTGGCTCGCGTCGGCGTTTGCTCGGATCGGGTGCGGCCCGTCTGTTCAGATCGTCCATCTATGCGGTGAATGCACCAGATTGGCGTGCTGCCAGCCGCGGCACCCGTACGGGGACCAGTGTCCGAGGGAGTTCCCGGAGGTCTGCTGGCCTGGCCGGGGTGAGCCGTAACTCGAAAGTGGTTCACACTGCGCTCCAGATCGCCACGTCGTCCCACCCCCGTGCAGGAAGTCATGGGCGCCGCCCGGCGGCCGCCGAGACGGAATGCGGGCAATCTCGTTCCAGAGAGCTGATGGTGCCTCTACGATGGGTAACCACGCACGGGGCATAGCCGGGGGTCGCCATGGAGCCGAACACCGAGGCCGAGGCGATCAAACCGCGCCCGGACTATCCGCCGAGGACCCCTCCGCCCCCGAAGAAGCCGCCGTCGCCGCCCCCGCCGCAGATCCGCCTGGGCCCTTCTTCCCTGCCGCACCGCCAGCGCTCGGGCCGCGGCGGCCGCCCGGTCATGAGGAACCGTCAGGGCGCGGCGTGGTCCCTGGAAGCGCAGCCGTGGGCGCCGGGCAAGGGGTTCACTGCGGTGGCCGACCGGCTCAGGAAGTGGGGACTGACCGCTCCCGACTGTCTTGAGGACCTGGTACGGCACCTGGTGGCGACGGTCGTCGCCGACGGCGGCCGCCACGTCAGTCTCCATCTCGCCGAACAGGACGGGCAGATCCTTCTGCTGGCCTTCAGCCACCAGCCACAGCTTCCGGACCTGGAGGCCGACGTTCTGTCCCGGCTCCGGGAGCTCGGCGCGGGGAGCTGTGGCACGGAGACGGCCGTCGACGGTCGCCAGGTTTGGGCGGTCTTGGACCTGACCGCGTAGTGGCCTGCGCCGACGCGGCCAGGTCCGCGCGCCGGCGGCGGATGCCGGCACCAGCACGGCGGAGGCGCCTCATCCGCGGGGCACGCGGCGTTCACTAACGAAGGGCTGCCGATGCCCATTCGTAGGGCGAAACGGGCCCTGCCTGCCGCCGTCCAACTGCCGGCTCTCGGGGACGCACGTTGCTCATGCGCCGCAAACCAGATCGCGGCGTAGCTGTGGTGGCACCCTGTCCACCGGGAGCGGGAGGCCCCGGCGAGACCGTGAGACGGGTGCGGACAGCAAGGGAGGACGAGCAGTTGCAGAACGCAGCTACGCGTCAGGGTGAGTTGAGGTCAGCGCGGCCAGCGCCGCCGTGGCCATTTCTTCAGCTGGATCTGCCAGATCGGCGGTTGCCAGCCAGTCGTAGAGGTTGGTCTCGTCGTCCAGGTCGGGCTTGAAGGTTGCGGCCTGTCGGGGAGGGCGGCCGGACTGCGCAGCAGCCAGCGCGAGCTGTTTACCCAGTGGATCGGCGAGGGCCACAACCCAGCTGCCGGTGACAGCCTGGAGGATGAACGCGGTCCGTCGTTCGGGGTCGCTCGAGGCCGCGGGGTGCCAGGACGGGCCGAGTGCAGCGGTGAGAGCGGTTGCCAGGCGGGTGACGGCAACGGTCTGTGTATTCATGGCGTTGTTGGTCCTGCCCGATTTCTGAGCCCGCCACGGACGGGACCGAGGTCAGCGCATGGCTGCACTGGACGGATGCGGAGTGCGTGTGTCGGGCGTCATCGCCGGGCGGGATTCCCGGAGCGCTGCGTGCTCTGCCGGAAAGGGAGGGCCCGACGGCCCGGTGGTGCGTGTGGAGGAGCGGCCAGCCGTCCCGGACATCTGCAAGCGTCGCGCGGATCGGGCTGACGCTGGCGGGCTGGTGCTTGTGGCCGCGCTACACGGGCCTTGGTGTCGGATTCGCCCCTCCGGAGGTGCGGTCGAGCGCGGACATGATCTGGCGTTCACGTGGTGTCAGGGGAGGTGCGGACAGGGCGGGCAGGGGCGGTCCGGTGATGGCGTGCGGCAGGCTCGCCGGTCGCAGCAGATGCGTGGGGCCTGCTTTGAGGCCGGTCACCGTCCACAGCGCGGATGCGGCGGCGTAGGAGCCGGTGGCCGCTTTGGTGAGGCGGCGGGTGTAGCGGGCGGCCAGGTGGTCGACGAGGGTCGGGGCTCCGCCGCGGACTTCGGGATAGAGAACGTCCTGGCTGACAGCCAGGGTCCAAGCCGCTTCGACGGACCGGGCGGCCGCACGCTGGATGGTGCGGGCGGCGCCGGGTACGTGCAAGGCGTTCCGCCTCGCTTCACGGCCCGGGACCTGGGCTCCGAGCGCGGCCACGGACATGCCCTGACCGTAGGCGGGGTTGAAGGTGGCGAGGGCGTCGCCGAGAACGACGAGGCGGTCCGGCCATTGGCGGGCCTTTTCGAGGTAGCGGCGGGCGTTGCTGGTGCTGCGGCTGACGACCACGTCGGTGAGCGGTGGCGCTGGAGCGCCGGGCGATACGCGCCTTGGCTTCCGCCAGGCTGAGCTCCTTCCCATCGGCCGCCTTAAGGGCCACGTATCGGTGCGCTTCCGCCGGGTCGTGGGCGATCTCGGCGAGTGCACGTACGTCCGGCATGCCCTCGGTGTTGCGCCAGATGACCGGGCATTCGTCGTCGAGGATGGCGGCGAAGACCTCGGCGAGCAGCAGGTTCGCGTGGGCCTGGCCCTCGCGGGTGTCGCCTCCCAGGCGCACCAGAACCGCGGCCATCTCCTCGCCCGTGGCGTCCCGAGCGGCCGTGACGAGCATCTCTCGCGCGGCGGCCCGGATGTCGTCGAACGTCGGACGGCTGGCCATGGCGCGCTCCTCAGGGCCGGACTGAATCTGGGGACCAGGTCACCGTAGCGGTTGCCGCCGGTCGTCACCTGGGCCCCAGCGATACACGCCAATTCGCGGTGCTCTATGCAAAGGACGTCACGGAGCGGGCTTCGTGCTGGCTAGCCTTGATGCGCGTGGCCGCGGGTGCGGCTGCACGGCGAGAGGAAGTCGATGCCCGACCAGGACCAGGCCCCCACCGAGTCCCCGGCCAAGGCGGAACCCCGCACCCTGACCATGGAGTTCCGGCATGTCCACCGGCTGGCCGATCCCGCCGCGGAGGGCGTCCAGGCCTGGCAGATCTCCCTCACGGCCGACGACGAGACCGTGGCGCGGGTGCGAGCAGTGCGCGGGCAGTACTGGAAGGCCCACAACCTTGGCGAGCGCCTGGCCGACGAGCAGTCCCTCGCCGCCGCGGCAGCAGGACAGCTCTTTGACGCGGAGGGTCAGTTCCTGCCCGTCTACGAGGCCTTCGTCGAACTGCCGGGCAATGTCCTGGTGATCGACGGACTCGAGATCGCCGCGCCCTGGGACGATCCGTGGACCGTCGCCGGGATGATCTCCAGCATCATCGACCGGTTGAGCGATAACCAGTACGCCGTGATCCTGCCCCGGGCCTCGGGCGACGCGAAGGACGCGCTGCTCACGGAGGCGGGAGTCCTGCTGAGCGCCGAACCGTTCTCGGACGAACTGCTGATCATCGACACGTCGCTCGCCGTGCCCGAAGAGGCCGCCCACCGGGTGAGCGAGCATCTGCGCCACCGTGGCCGCTACGGCGAGGCCGGCCTCTTGAGCGAGGACTGGTGCGAAGAAGACGACGAGGGGGAGGAGGTCCTTACCGCGCGGACGCGAGCGGTGCTGGCCCTTGTGCTTCGGGAACTGGCGGACCAGGCGTGGCAGGAGGTGTCCGCGCTGGGGGAGCAGCCGGCCGCGCGCACCACCGGCGGAGTTTTCGGGTCGCTGCCGCGGGTGACCTGGCACCAGGACAGTTCGTGGCGGCGGCAGATGGCCCGGGCGTTCGACGACCTGGCCGCCGACTGCACGTCCGGCGCCGAGGTGGAACCCCGCTGCACCGGCGAGGAGATGGCCCTTCACCTCGGCATCGCCCGCGCCCAGGACCTCACGCACAACCGGCCCCGGCTCGTGTCCGAAACGGTGGCCGGCCTGCCCGAAGCACGCGGGGACGGCGACTGGGACGCCTGCTCCGACGTCCTCTTCCAGGACCACGACGTGCTGATGCTGTTCGACGACTCTCTCGTCGGGATCGACGACGCCGAAAACGATCTTCACCAGTCGATGGGCATGGTCAACCTTGCCCCGCTCGACTGGTTTACGCCCTTTGACACTGAGCACGTCCGTGACCCCGAACGCGGCTACCGCCACGCGTGAACCCGTCCTACGCGACCCTCCGCGCCCGCCAACCGTGACGCCGCTGAATACGTCACGCGATGCCCCCGGCGTGGACCGCCGGCCGAAGTACGAAACTCACGACTCGATTACCGTCGGCCGTAGTCGGGCTCCAAGGCGTTTCGCGAACAGTGCGCACGACGACGGCCCGGGGGTGAGCTGGGATGGCACCTTCCTCAGCGCACTATGGTTGGACGGTCGTGGGGGAGAGGGAAGTCATGACGAGTACGAAGGCCGACTGGCGAGAGAACTCCGCCTGCGGCAGTTCCGACGCAGACGACCTGTTCGCGGACAGTCCACGCCAGAAGCAGGCCAAGGCGGTCTGCGCGAGGTGTCCGGTGCGCACCGAGTGCCTGGCCGAGGCCCTGGATGAACGTATCGAGTTCGGTGTGTGGGGCGGCATGACCGAGCGCGAGCGCGGAGCTCTCCTGCAGCGTAGGCCGAACGTCGCCTCCTGGCTCTCCGTACTGGAAGCAGCCCGGAGCAGCATGGCGTCCCGCTCCAGCTGAGTACGCGGTTCTGTTCACTGGTTTCGACAGCCGTAGTTCAGTTCGTCGGGAGGCACGGAATCCAAGGCATGTCCAATGCCCACGCGAAGCGACAGCACTCGGCCCGACGAGCTACTGGATACGTCGCCCGATGCGCGGGTTCCTGATCGACGGCGGCAACGCGTAGACCGATACGACACCGGCTGCAGCTACGGCGTGTAAACGAGCGTCCTCGTTGCACGCTTCGTTGAGTAGGGGTACTCAGGCACGCCACCATGAGCGGGAGCGATGATCAGGGCATGTCGAATCGCCGCAAGCTGTCCATCGCCGTGTTCGCCTCGGCCGCGCTCATGACGGCCTGCGGAGTGCGGGCCGAACCCTCCGGGGACGACAACGCCCTGGCGTCAGCCACCGCCACGCCCTCGCCAGCGCCCACACCAAGGCCCGAATGCGCCAAGGGAGCCACTGAGAGTGTGCCCTCGTCATCATCGTCGGAGGCCGCGACAACCGCTCCGGCCAGCAGCGCACTCCCGGAGAATCCGCACTACGACGAGAACCACGCGTACCGCATGTCCGAGGAACTCGCCCCCGAGAACCGGGCGGCGGGGGAGGCCAGCGTGCGTCTGCTCCATCCCGCTCTGGAGATGATGCGAAAGAACAAGCAGTTCGCCGAGAAGGACGTACGGACCTTGATGGCCAAGTGGGGATGCGGCGACGACAACGGGCTCGCGATCAGCTCCGGGTGGCCCCAGTACGAGCGAGTCCAGTTCTCCTTCCACAACGGTAGGGCCTGCGTTTCCGCCGAGATCACGCCGAAGGGCGTGACGACCGAGGTCTACGGCGCTTATGCCGAACCCGACCTGTCCGGGCCCTGCGTCGAGAACCGGGGCGGACACTGAGCAGACCCTCCGCAGGATCGACGGTGAAGTCGGATCCTGTGCCTATTTTCGTGAAGGTGGCTGCACGTGCGGTGGGGATGTGGCGGTGGCTGTCTCCTGCGGGAGGACGGGGAGGGCCTCGTTCTCCCCGGTGTTGTCGGATGGCGACTCAGCCTCGGGGGGCGCCCACAGCCGTGGGTTGATCCGGTGCGCGAGCGCGGGCCAGTCGGCGATCGTCTGATGTGAGAGCGAACGCATGCCACGGTGTCGCTCGAGTCGGTCAACGAGGCTTGCGCCAGAGGGGAGGCCCGCCTCAACGAGAAGGCGGAGCGTGATGACGGCTTCCGTCAGGCGCAGTGCTCCCGCGAGTGCTCCGGCATCTTCATGGACGCCGTCGGATGCCGTGAAGCCATGGCTCAGGACGTTGCGGATACGAGCGGTGACGAAGGCCCAGGGGCGGACAGCACCGCTGAAGAGCCACGTGCAGACCTCCGATCCGAGGCCCTCGGCCAAGGCGAGCAGGCGTTGTTCCAGGGACACTTCTGTGAACTTGACCGCGTCGCGAACGGCCCGTCGCTCACGGGACGTGAATGTGATCGTCTCTGACTGTTCGAGAGCTTTCCGCACGCGTTCAGCGAAGGGATGCTCGGCTGGATCGGCGTACAGGGACCGATGCAGAGTCTCGGCCGCGTTCACGACGTCCAGGAGCTGGAGCTGGAGAGAGCCCGAGCGTGAACGCGGCTCCACCGAGTCCAGCGAGACCGAGCAGCGGCGGGCCAACTCCAGCCATGCGGGGAGGAACGACGGTATGTCCTCGACAGCAGGCGCCAAGGGAAAGGGAGCAGGCACGGATGAGGGGAGCGTTTCGGGTTCCTTGCCGTCATGAGGATCGACATCGAGGAACCTTGTGAGAGCCTCTCCGTGAGGAGATCCGGCCGGAACTAGGCGCAGGTTGAAGACGCTGACCGGTTCGTCAACCCCGATGGCCACTAGCGCCCTCAGGGGCCCGGCAACGTCCTTGTCGACGTCGTCCAGGGTGAATCCGGACGGCCTGCCGGCCATGGCAATCACACGTTCACGCAACGACTTTCCACGTCGCCCGGAATGGCGCTCCGTCCGGACTCCAATGGTGATCGTTCCGCCGTTCAGAGGTACGACGACGTCGTCCGGTGCGGTGTAGGCCCCTGCGCGCACGTGTGGACCGCGTAGCCCGCTCAAGGGCCACCACGCGGGAAGGCCAGTGATCTCGAATGCAGCGGCGGAGAAACGGGTTGTGTCGGTAACGCTGCCGCCACGTACGAGCCTGGCGACGCGCCACTTCATCACCCACTGGTCGCTCGTGCTCTCGGTGGCATGGGGGTCAACACCGGTCACGTCGGCGAGGTAGCAATGCAAGAGCGTGTATGGGATCCCCAGGCAAGAGCCCCAGATAGTTGTCGGCGGGACAAGGTGAAGCCCTTCTCCCCCGCCCCACTTCACCAGCAGGCTGCCGATGAGGTTCAGCTGCCAGCCACCGTCGATGCCGGTCAGCGTTCCTGGTACACGCACCGTCGGCGCATCGGGAGTCCACCAGGCGCCGTGAAGCTGCTCGCTCACAATCCCCCCTGCTTGTCTCTCCGAACACTGTATGAGTTGGACGCCATCACCTGACACCAGTCAGCCACAGCGCACGCCACTGGTCGCCTGCTGAGTCCACATACGGCGCTGAACTGCCGTGGCTACAACCGGGCGGTGGCTGCTGCTGGGGACCCCACCGCGAGGGTGAGGGCCCCGACCATCATGGTGTCCACAGCGGGGATGCGGGGCGTGCTGCTGAGGAGTCGGCGAGCAGCGACATCACGCCTCCAGGGATGCCGAGTTGCGCCAGTGCCCAGTCGAGCGAGGCAGCTTCGCTGTCGCACATTCTGGCGATCGCGCTCGTTTGTTCCGGTAGCAGGATGCGGCGTGGGATCGCGGGCCATGGCCTTCAGCGCACTGGACGAGCGCACCGCACCGGGTGTGACGCGCGGGGAGCAGAAGCGGAGATCGACCGGTTGGCCGTGCACGGCCCGACCGGTTGCGAGTGTCGTCGCCGTAACGGCTGGTTGGACAGGAGGACGTGGCACGTCACGATGCAGTTCAGGCCCGGGTGCCAGCCGTGGAAGGCACATGGGCCGACATGCGGTGGCGTTGGAGAAGTTCCGTGGCAACCGTGACGGAGTGACCAATCGTCCTGCTGGAGGACACCGGCGTGGAGCGTGAGCCTCTGCCGACCTGGACGAAGGTTCGGGGCGAGGTCATTCACCGTGCCGGACAACGCATCCGGACCCCGTGACGTGGGGTCACGGGGTCCGGAGTTGGTAGCGGGGACAGGATTTGAACCTGCGACCTCTGGGTTATGAGCCCAGCGAGCTACCGAGCTGCTCCACCCCGCGTCGATGGACTGCAGCCTACGGCATGTGAGTGATCCAAACGGACCATTACTCGGGTGTCCTGCCGACTCGTTGAATCTCGGCTTCCAGCTGCCGGGTGCGCTGGTGCGAACGGCTTCGGAGCGCCGGACCAACGGACGGAAGATTTCAAGTCCAGTGAGACGGTCGTGAGGCTATGAGATTTGTGGTGCGGGTTCCCTGCGCTTGGCCGGGTCGTTGATCCATGCCTGCTGGGGTATCCGGGGTGGTCGGGGGCGGCGGCCGAAGCGTTCGGGGTGGCGGGCGTATGCCTCGGCGAGGGTGACGGCCCGCTGGTCGCGGACCTCCTCGGCGGTGCCGAAGTGCACGCTGGCTGGTGTGTGCCAGCCGATGCCCGAGTGCCGGTGCTCGTGGTTGTAGTACGCGATGAACGCGTCGAACCAGTCGCGGGCGTGGGCGAGCGAGTCGAACCGTTCTGGGTAGTCGGACATGTACTTCGTGGTCTTGAACTGGGCCTCGCTGTAGGGGTTGTCGTTGGAGGTCTTCGGCCGCGAGTGCGACCGGGTGACGCCGAGGTCGATCAGCAACTGCGAGACCTTCTTCGAGGTCATCGAGGTGCCGCGGTCCGCGTGCACGGTCTGGGGCACGATGCCGTTGCGGGCGATGGTCTCGATCAACTCCTCGGCCCGCGCTGCTGATTCGGCCCGCTCGACGGTATGGCCGACGATGTAGCGGCTGAAGATGTCGAGGATGACGTAGGCGTGATACCAGACGCCCTTGACCGGTCCGGCCGCCTTGGTGATGTCCCAGGTGAACACCTGCGAGGGCCCGGTGGCGACCAGTTCGGGCACCGACTTCGCCGGGTGGGTGGCCTGTCTTCGGCGCTCGCCGGACTGCCCCTTCTCGCGCAGAATCCGGTACATCGTGGAGACGGAGCAGTGGTAGCGCCCGGCATCCAGCTCGCGGGCCCAGATCTGGGCGGGCGGCAACTCGGCGTACTCGACGCTGTTCATCAGGTCCAGGACCGCAGCCCGCTCCTTGGCCGTCAGAGCCGAGGGCTGGACCTGCCGCTTGCGGGGTCCGCGCGGCGGCGCCGGACGCAGCCGACGGTAGTGGGTGGCTCTGGAGCGGCCGGTCAGCCGGCAGGCGGCCGTGATATCGAGCTCGCCCTCGATGCCGGTGAACGCGTCGTCGGCCACCGGGTCGACGGCAGCGTTCAGTCCGCGCCCTCGGAGATCATTTCCAAGAGCGCGGAAGCTTTTCCCATGACTTCCAACGCGGCCTTGTTCCGGGCCAGTTCCTTCTCCAGACGCTCCACCTGGCGGCGCAGCTTCTCGTTCTCCGCCACGGCAGCAGACTTCTTCGGCCTCGCCGGGCCGGTGCGCTGGTCGACCAGCTTCTCCAGGGCCCCGGCATCCCGCGCGGCCCGCCATTCCTTGACGTGCGAGTGGTACAGGCGCTCGCGGCGCAGGACCGCGCCCTTCTCGTTCTTGGGCGCGGCGTCGTACTCGGCCACGATCCGCAGCTTGTACTCGGGACTGAAAGTGCGGCGCTTCGGCCGGGGAGCCGGATCGGATCCGGCGGGCTTGGTGCTGGTCATGAGGGGGTGGTTCTCCTGTCGTGCCCTCTCAGGCTAACCCGACGAAGCGGGTCGTCTCACCTAAGGCTGACAGAGAGGGGGACGGGATGGCCGTCGGGGCCGTCAGTGAGCCAGGATCCGTCGCCCAGGGACACCGGCTCGAGCTCATCCGACACGGTCCACGGCGACGTCTCCACATCGCACCAGACGCTCAACTCCCGCATCAGACGCGGCGATCAGCGCCCCTCTTCCCGTCGAGGACCCTGGCCGGGCGCCCAGACCCGCTATGAAGTCAAGGCCGACGGATGGCGGGCCGTCGCCGGCGTCCTCGAAGAACACCGTCCCGTCCTGTACTCCCGGCAGGTAGGTGACCTCAGCGCAATGGCCCCAGAAGTCCTGGACGAGCTGCGCGACATGCCGGTCGGAACGGTGCTGGACGGAGAGCTGTGCGCCGTGGTCGGCGACCGCCTCGACTTCACCGCGCTGGCCCGCCGCCGCGGCCGTGACCGCCGGCGCTGGCCACCGATCGTGTACCTGGTCTTCGACTGCCTCGCCATCACCGGCACCGACCTGCGCCCCCGCCCGCTGCAGGAACGCCTGGACCGGCTCGGCGAGTTGTTGAGGCCACGGCCCAGTGTGATCCAGCCGGTGCCCGCCACCACCAGCCGCACGGAGGCCCTGGCCTGGTGGGAGCTCCGGCCCCATGGCCTGGAGGGCGTGGTCGCCAAGGGCCCGGGCAGCCCGTACGCGCCCGGCCGCACCCGCTGGCTGAAGATCAAGCATGTCGACACGGTGGACACGGAGATCGTTGCGATCGCGGGCTCCCCGGGCCGCCCCGCCTACCTCGTCGTCCGGCTCCCGGACGGCGCCCTCGCCCAGACCGCGCAACTGGACAGCACACAGCGCTCCACCGTTGGCCGGGCAATCGGCGCCGGCGTCCGGGAGGCGCTGCCCGGCGGTGGCCACCGGGTGGTCACGCCGCTGCTCGCTGAGATCGAGGTGGGAACCACCCGGCACCGGACCGTGCGGTTCGTTCGTCTCCGCGCGGACCTGGGTCCGGCCGAGCCGGGGCCGTCCGGGTGAACGGCGCGGTGTCGCGAGCGCCCTGACCGTAGCCCGGACGTTACAAGGAGGGGAACCGGCGCGGGAAGGAACGGGCGGAGGACGGATGGCGACATGGCAGGACGAGCCGGGCGCCCGGGAATGGCGCCAGGCCGTGGAGACGGCCGACTGTGCCCACGGCCCAGGCGTCCCCCCGGGCGAGCTGCCGGGCTACCTCCAGGCTGTGCTGCGATCGACGAGGTGGTGCGACTTCTGGCCGACCCCACCGTGCCCGGCGCGCTGACCGCGGCTCGGTCGGCGATACGGCGCGCACTGCGAGTGATGCCCCAGTCTGGGCCTGACCAGCTGTGCTACGAACAGCGCTGGCGCGGACGTCACCGATGGGACGGTCCGCTGCAGGTGTGCGACCGGCCAACCTGCGGCCGCTGCCTGCCACTGAAGGCCGCGGCGGAAGAGGCACGCCCAGCATGAGCCACCGTTGGACGGTCCGAGGCGAGGCCACTCCCGAGAACGCATGAGCTGCGGGCGCTGCGATCGAGGACGCGAGGCTGCGTAGCGGGAGCAATATAGGATCCATGAACGTGGCACACACATTCGATGGTCTCGTGCGGCCGATGAGGCACACGGCCGGGTACTGGAGCTGCGAGACACCTACGGCCGTCCCACGGTGACCCCGTGGCGGCCAGAGCAGACCGAGGCGTCCGAGAAGACCTGGCAGCACTGGCCGGATCTGGCTGCAGCAGTCCAGGCCGCCGTCACCGAGCACGCGCAGTGAGCGTTTGGTTCTCGGGCGCCGAGCGGGGACGCGTGCCGGGGTCGACGGCGTCCGCCAGGTGTGGACCGGCGCCGCGCTGATTGCCGCGGCCGGTGCCGAGCCTCCGCCCCTCGACCACGCCCGCTACGCCTCCTCGACCCTGTGGCGCCTCGGCTGCGGCTGTGACGACTGCCTGGCCGTGCGCCGCCGACACCCGCTGCCGGCGGCGCACGGCCTCCGACGCCGCATTCCCCAGCAACGCCGCCGCGAGTTCCTTGAGTTGCTCGCCAGCGGCGAGGTGGCGAGCCTCGCGGAGGCCACCGAGCGGGCCCGGGTGACGGCGGGCCAGGTGCTCGGGCTCGCCAGCCGCGACGACGATTTCCGCGACGCGCTGGACGAGGCCGGGATGGCACTGTGCGCCGGGCGGCAGCGGATGCTGCGGCCCGGTGGGCTACCGCAACGGCTCCTGCGGACCGCCTGTTGGCGCGCACACCGCCTGAAGTAGACCATCGCCGTGAACCAGGCGGCGGCCTTGCGCGGGTGCTTCAACTGCAGCAGGTTCACATAGGCGTACATCAGGCAGCGAGCGGGCCGCTTGTCGAGCAGGCCATACGGCAGGACGTGGCTGAAGGGGTAAGGCCGCCCACTGGACGCTCTGCCCTGTCTGCGGCGGTACGGCTTGGTTTCAGGCTGGGAGCCGACCCGGCGGGCTCCCAGCAGCGGCCTGTTCAGCCAGGGCGCGGTGGCGACGGGGACCGGACCGGGCCTTCCAACAGGCCTGCTGCCATGCGAGGCAGCGGGCCGTCAGACGGAAAACCGGGCGGTGATGACCGCACGGGCCAGCGTGTGGCCGGAGAGATTGAATCCGAGGAACGCCGGGGGCATGCGGTGATCGAGGCCCAGGGTCTCCACGTCCACGGCATGTACGGCGATGTAGTAGGTGTGTTCACCACTGCCGGCTGGCGGAGCGGCACCGACGTACCGCCTCATACCGGCGTCGTTCGCGAGCTGCCAGGCCTTCTCCGGGAGCCCAGGCCCCGACTCGTCGCCAGCGCCAGCGGGCAGCGCAGTCGTCATGGCCGGGATATCGGCGACCGCCCAGTGCCAAAAACCGCTGGCGGTCGGGGCGGTGGGATCGTAGACGGTGACGACAAAGCTCTCGGTCTCCTCGGGGAAACCCGACCAGCTGAGCTGGGGAGAGGTGTCGGTGCCGCCTGCCCCGAAGATGCCGCTCGCCTGGGCACGCGGGAACACACCGCCGTCGGTGAAGTCGGCGCTGGTCAGCGCGAAGGATGGGACCTCGGCGATGAGGTCGTAAGGAGTGGACATGGCTTTCCTCTCGGTACGCGCGGTCGGTGAGTGCCGCTGCACGCGCTCGGCGCGCAGGACGCGGCCGTATCGCGACTACAGCCGCTGAACGTGTTGATGCCGCGTCCGGTGGAATCCGCGGACGGCCGCAGGCACGAGGGGGTGCGCCGTACGTGAGCCGCCCGGCAGTGGAGAACGGCGTACCTACACTTCGGATCCTGTCGAACGGGAAGCATGCAATGCGGGCGCCGTACACCGCCCTCGGTTTATGCTCCGAGCGGGCTCCGGTCCCGCACGTCCATCCTGGCGGAGCAACGGCCGGAGGCGATCCGTCGATCGACTGTCACTCGCTCAAAGCGTCACCGGCACGGATCGACTCCGCTAGGTGATACCCGCAGTGGCTGGCTCGTCTGCCAGGGGACCTCTCTGGAAGATGTGTAAGGAAACAGGCCTCAGTTGCTCAGCGCAGGAACGCCAGCACGTCTTCGGTGAACTGGTGGTGGTGCTGAAAGAGAAAGCCGTGACCGGAATCGGGATATACCTTCATTTTTGCGTTCGGCAGTGCACCAGCCAAGAGATGAGACGTGCTCGGGGGTACGACGAAGTCGGCGTCCCCTCCGGCCACGAACACCGGGTGCTCGATGGCTGCCAGTCGCTGCAGGGCCCGGTGGTCGGGCACCCCCCACTCGACCACAGCTTCGTACTGGTCAGCCCGGGCCGCTGCTGAAACTGGCGTGTCCCTGCCGTGCTCACGTTCAATATAGCGGCCGATGAACTCCAGACCGAGGCGCTGGCTGGTCTCGGTGTGATTGAAGAAGGTGTACAGGTAGTCCTGGATCCCGGGCCTGTCGAAGTCCACATGCGCGAGGACGTCGTCTGAGTAGCCCTGTATTTCGGGGGCTCCGCGAGGAGCGGTGGCGGCAAGAATCAGACGCCGTACGGAATTAGGACGCACCAGCGCCAGCTCTTGCGCGACGAATCCGCCCATTGAGTGGCCCAATAGGTCTGCCTGCCGCACCGCCAGGGCCTCCATGAAGGCCAAGGTGTCAGCAGCCAGGTCGCGGACGGTACGGCAGACCCGCCCGGTGCTGAGGCCTACGCCAGCACTGTCAAAAGCGATGACATCGTGTTCGACGGCCAGACGGTCCACGAGTGCGGTGTCCCAGCTGTCCAAGGTTCCACGGAAGTGCGACAGCAGCACGAGAGGTGTGGCTCCTGAAGGGCCGCAGCGACGGTAGGTGTACCGCACTCCGTTGGCTGCCTCGATCGTGCGGTTGGGCTCGGCGACGTACATCTCGTTCCTTCGTCGTGGAGGGCGGCGTCAAGAACGCACGAACGAGGCTGAGTCTGCCCGCCGGGGCGGTTCTGGCCATAGGCCATTTGACGGTAGACGTGGACACGGCCGTCACCTTTTCTCAGTTGCCACGCCCATTCCCTGTCGGCGACCTCTGAGGAGGAGAGGTCTTCTTCTCGCCTCGCTCTTGGCGTGCGTGCGCGTTCCAGTTCAGCGCGCTAGGTAGTTGCTCGTCGAGTACTCGAGCATGCCGTGGAACCTGCTGGCACTCGTCACAGGGCGATATGTCGTGTGACTCGAGGACCGTCGGGAAACGGCAACAAAAAACGACCTGGCCGGGCCCGTGAGTCGTGCCTGGGCATCGGTGACCCGTCCGCCGGGACAGCCTGCAGCGCAGGAGCGATCGGCGGATGCGTCGCCGATCGTCGAAGAACTGCCAGGGGGAGGGGCAGCACGGGCCGGCTGCGGGTATCTGCTGACAGCGCCCCTCTTCGACTCAGATACCTACGTCGTCGTGCTGGGAAACGAATGCCGACGGGCACGCCTGGACTGCCGGAGTCACAGTGGCTCACGCTGGGCCAGCAAGGTTCCCTCAAGAACCAGACCATTGTGTTCGCACAGTTTGCGGACTTTGCCTGGATTCCGTCGCCGCTGACCAGACGCCTTCGGTAGCCCAGCGACTCAAAATGCAGCGACCCAGCGGACGTTCGGTCGCTGGGTCGCTGATGGAAGACTGCCAGCTCAGAAGCTTAGAGGTAGTACCGCAGCGACTCAAGCGACTCAAGTTCGGGGTATATGAAGACATTGGCGTGTGCGTGTGTGCGTAATATATAGAGACCTTCAGTCGCTTCAGTCGCTGTCGCGATCCGGAAACTGCTCCTGAACAGGCTTTTTGAAGATTCCCTTACCTCAGCGACTCAGCCGCTCACAGTCGCTGCCCCCTGGTCTGAGTCGCTGTTCGCCCCAGCCGGGCGATCAACAAGTCTCGCCTCGTGTTTCACCCGCGCCTCCAGTCTCTGTTCAGGACTTTCGCTAGTCTGTGTTCGTCATTGAGTCGCTTCGGTCGCTGATAGGGGGTGCTAGTGCCTGCTGAGCTGCAGTTTCCTCACAGCGACCCAGGGACCCTGCGAGTCGGCGACGGTCGCTCGCTGGCCGTCGCCCGCTGGTGCGCCCGCCGAGGATGGCCCGTACACCCACTGGCGCCCGGCCGTAAGACCCCTACCGCCAACTGCGTTGACTGCCGTACGTCCCCGCACAAACCAAATGCTTGCCCATGCCTTCCCGCAGGCCGTTCCTGCCACGGGTTCCACGCGGCCACCCTGGACCGACAACGGATCGACCACTGGTGGGGACAGCATCCGGACTTTGGGGTCGGTGTCGCCTGCGGCCCCGCGAGACTGGTTGTGATCGACATCGATGCGCACCATGCCGAGCTCCCGGCCCGCGACCGTCTCCTGCCGGGGATTCCGATCGGGGACCACGTCGATCTTTCCGGGCTGGAAACTGGATTCCACAGCCTCGCCGTCCTGGCCGCGCTGCGCGGCCTACCCAGCCCAGCTGAGGACTGCACCACCTTGCGTGTCAGAACCCCCTCCGGAGGCATGCACGTCTGGTATCGAGCCACGGACAACCGCCGCTGGCAGTGCTCAGCGGGTTCCAGCGCACGCCGGGCGCTGGCCTGGCAGGTCGATGTGCGGGCACACGGCGGGTACATCGTCGTGCCTGGAACAACGACCGCGCAGGGCGAGTACGTCGCCATCGGCGATGTGCGGGAGCCGGCCCCTCTTCCTGGCTGGCTGGCACAGGAACTGGAGCGCACCGGCCATCTTCCGGCCCCGAACGTTCCGGCGCCGCGTGCCGTCCCACCAAGGGCTCAGCAAGCAGTCGTCGCGGCCGGTGGAGGGCGTCAGCGCCTCTCCCGGACCCTGACGGCAGTCCTCGCCCCAGTGCAGGCCTGTGCGCAGGTGTCTGAGGGCGCTGGCTTCTCGGACGCGCTCAATCGTGCAGCCTTCACCATCGGCGGACTGGTCGCGGCCAACAGGATGACTCGGGAAGAGGCCGAGACAGCTCTGCGGGAGGCCGCAGCCCAGGCGCGCCCAGGCCAGGAAAGGCGCTCCGAGCAGATCATCCGCAGTGGACTAAACGCCGGCCTCGGCAAGCCGCTATTCACTCAAGGGGGGCGGTCATGACGTCGCCCCGCAACGAGACACTCTTCGACTTCGACGCCGCATCGGTTGCCGCCCAGATCCGCAGCCAGGGTCACGTTCAGTTGCCCACGCAGGGTGAGGTGGAGCGCGGGACGGCTGCCGTGGACGCAACAGCGGCCGGACTGCTGCCCGACACGCTCTCCGACCGGGGCAACGCCAAGCTGTTCGTCAAGCTGTACTCCAACGACTACCGGCACGTACCAGGCATCGGCTGGTACCGCTGGGACACCACCCGCTGGCAGATCGATGAGGACGACACCGTACTCTGGGCAGCCGGAGACCTTGCGGAAAATATCGCTACGCACGATGCACGCGGCCTGTTCACCAGTCAGGCGCTGCAGCAACACCGGCGCCGCGCTCTGTCCACGACCGGTATCAACGCGATGCTGACGCAAGCGAAGTCGGCTCCGGGCATGGTCCTCAACGCCGCGCTGCTCGACGCTGACCCTTACGCGTTGTGCACGCCCGACGGCATCGTCGACCTGCGGACGGGTGTGGTGAAAACACCCGATCCCAACAGGGACTTCCACTCCCGCTCGACCTCTGTCGGGCTGGAGCACGTGGCCACTCCACGCTGGCATCGTTTCCTCTCCGACACTTTCGGAGAGGACGTCGAGGGCCGCGAGATGATCGGCTACCTGCAACTCCTGCTGGGATATTCCATCACTGGTGACGTCGGAGGCCAGGTCCTGCCATTCCTCTTCGGCTCCGGCAAGAACGGCAAGTCGGTCCTGCTGGACGTGTTGATGAAGCTCTTGGGCGACTACGCGGACGCGGCCCCGCCCGGCTTCCTGATGTCCCGTCCCTACGAGGGACATCCCACGGATCTGGCCGAGCTCCACGGCCGGCGTGTCATCGTGTGTTCTGAGGTGAAGCCGGGAGACCGGTTCGACGAGGCCCGGGTCAAGCTGCTCACGGGCGGCGACAGGATCAAGGCGCGCCGCATGAGGCAGGACTTCTTCAGCTTCCAGCCGACGCACAAGCTGTGGTTGCTCGGTAACCACCGCCCCGAGGTCGGAACCGGGGGTTTTGCCTTCTGGCGGCGTATGCGCCTCATTCCGTTCGAGAGAGTGGTCTCCGACGACCGGAAGATCGACAACCTGGCCGACATCCTTGTCACCGAGGAGGGCTCCGGCATCTTGGGCTGGCTAATTGAGGGCGCTCGCCGTTACCTGGTGGGTGACCGTGATCTCACTGGCCCCCAGCGGGTGCGCATTGCCACCACGGCCTATGCCGAAACGGAGGACCATACCGGACGCTTCTTCGAGGAGTGTTGCTCCCTGGCCCCTGGACTACGAACGGAGCAGGCAGGTCTGTACGCGGTCTACAGGTCCTGGTGCCAGACCGAGGGAGCACCTGCATTGTCTTCGAGAGCGTTCGCGGCTCGCGCCCGTGAACTCGCAGGCCTCGCCTCACCCAAGGAGATGATCCTGTCCAACCAGCGCAAGTATTACCCGGGTATCGGACTGCTCAACGACGAGGGAAGGGAAGCATCCGCATGAGCTCCCTGATCACTGATGACGAGATCAGCGACGAATCCGAGATCGTCTGGCTGGAGGACATCGACGACCTGGATTACGTGCGTCAGAGCCTCGACCGGTTGCCCTCCCGCCGGGGAAAACCGGCTTATCACCGTGACGGGAGGATGGTCGGATACGCCCTGCTCGGCGCAGCGGCGAAACCGTCGCGTTCCTCGGGCACATTCCGCCGCCGTGTTTTCTGGTTGCTGCCGCACGACCGCGACTCAGAGCCTGCGGGCCTCTACGCCAAGGGGGCGCCTGCGGAGGCCGTGGACCCCCGTACGCTGGCCGCGCGTATCAGGGGCTACAAGACGGAGCGCTCCGAGGGCGGGCCTCCGTCGACGGCTATGCGGGAGCTCGGCATAACGCTTCCGCTGTGAAGCCGCCCCGCGCCGCACCTTTAAGCCTGCGGTGCCCGGTGCGTAGCACTGCGCGACATGCTCTGCCGCGGCGCCGCCCGGTACAGAGGGGCGGCGCCGATGCTGAGGTGAACTCTCAGGGGACGGCGGAGTCCCTTGCTGCCCTGTTCTTGTTCTCCTAGTCGCCCGGCGGCACGACGGTGTACATCACCGAGCGTCCCTGCCTGTGCCGTTCGATGAGCCCCTTGGCGACCAGCCCCTCCAGCGTGTTCCTAACGACCTGCGGTGTCGGAACGCGCTCAGGATGCTTGGACATCACTTCCTCACGAAGCTCTGCGGCCTGTCGTGGCTCGACGTGCTCCTTGAGAAGGGCGAGCAGGAGGTCCTTGAGGAGAGGACCGTGTTCCTTGCCCGGCCGCCGCCCACCTGTGCCGGCCCGTTTGGTTTGAGTCGGTCTTGAGCGGGGCGCGCTGGTCTGTGATACCGGGCTTCCGGACGCGACGGGTGAGACGGAGGCTTCTTCGCCCTGTGCCTGTTCGGGCACGCTCGCGGATTCCTCAGCCAGGCTGAGGATGTCCAGCAGCAGTCTTTCCTCCTGCCGGAGGGTGTCCAGGTGGGCGATCAGGTCCTGCTGCTGGCGGCGGTTCTCTTCCAGGTCCGACGCGGCTTGCTCTATGTACCGTGACCGCACCGTGGTGCTGGCTGACTTGCTGAGCACAGCCTTCTCTCCCTTGTGTATGGATGACCCTGCGCATCGTACTCACGGGACCGCGTCGCGGCCGTTGGATGAGCGATGAAAGGCTTCCAAGGAACACCGGACAGCAGTGTCCCAAGACACAATAAGGGAAAAAGGGCGTTCTGTGTCACACGTATGTTCCCTGAGGTCGCTCGATGGCCCGTCGTCTCGTCGTCGCTCGGGCGCCGGTGGATGTGCCGACCGCCTCGTCACGGAGGGCGGCGGAGGGGAGCGCTGTGAACATTCCCCTCCGTGACGGTCATCCACAACCTGCCGGGACCCTGATGCGCTTCTGCATGGTGTGCAACCGGTCTTGGCGGGTCTTTCAGAGATTCGAGGTACCGCTGCTGCCTCGGAAGGCACGCCGTGTCAGAGGTGAACCTTACGGCCTGCCGTTTCGTGGCAGGCATCGACACCTACCCACCTCACCGGTACAGTGTTTTATGCGGGCGGCAGCAGGTCGGCGGCGAGGGTGTCCCAGTCCATCTGCAGGTTTTCACTGCCCGCGGGCACCACCGTGTAGGTCGTCTCCAGCCACTGGCGTATTGGATGCAACTCGCCGGCGAATGTAGCGGTGCGGTGAGGACGATCCAGCCGCAGGTACAGGGAGGGCGTCTCTGTTTGCTGTCGGGAGGGCCAGATTTTGACGTCGCCCTCCCCGCTGAGTTCTTCTGTTCCGGCCAGCAGCAGGTCGCGGCCCACAACCCATGTGACGTGGTCGCCTGGAGAGTTCACCAGGCTGAGACGGATGGAGTAGGGATTGTCCATGTCGTACCCGAAGCGACAGACGACGGTCGCGCTCTCAGGTGGTGCCGCCAAGTTGTGGAGCGTGGTGAGCAGCGTCAGTTGTTCCCTGTGGTGTTGCAGCCACTGCTGATCCATGCGTCCGTTCCTTTGCAAAGTTGCCATCGGTGACCCGTCGGTGATCTCGCTTGACGCTGGCTCGTGACGCTGAGCAGCGATCCGGCTCTCGTAACCGGCGCACTGACCATGCGTATGGCTGGCTTGGTATCGCCGTGTCGGACGGTCCGTGTAGTGGTGCCAGGCTTGAACACCGAGGGTGGAAGACCAGCGACGTCAGTGCGGCAGCTCTGTAGCAGGCACGGAACGCCGCTATAAGCGCGCCGTTCACTTTCACTTAGCCTGTTCCAGGAACCTGTGTCGCGGAGGGGAACAACGACTCCAGACCCGTGAGCGGGACCGAGCCGGTCGGCCGGACCTCCGCAGGCGCTGGCTGCAGCATGGCGGCCTGGTCCTGATGGGCCTGTTTCATGGATCCTCCCGGGAAGCCGGTGTGAAGGGTGTGGTACTCACCTTTCCGTGGTGGCACGACCGGCGCATAGGTCGACTGACTAGGCTTCGGGTCGTGTTCCCTGTCGAGCCGCTGACTGAGAGCGAGATTTGAGGCACCTGTCCGTCCTGGGGTAGTGGCTCGGTGTGCCTGTATCGCGATCCGTGTCGACATCTGTGTCCTTTGTCACTCCTGCTCTGCGGGCCGCTCCGGGGCGAGTAGGACTGCGATATCGCTCGTGTGTACGACTGCATCGCTCACTCGGGGGGTCAGCAAAGCCGCGAGTGAGCCGCGGTGATGAGGGCTGAGCACCAGAAGGTCTGCCTCGAACTCGTCGGCGGCGTCAGAAATGAGACGCGGTATCACCTGCGTTACGCCACGTGTGAGTCGACCCTCGGCCTTGAGACCCGAGGCCTGCAGCGTGCGCACCGCTGCCTCGAGGAGCATCGTTCCCTCGGCGTCGGTCTCCAGGCTCACCACCGCGTCTCCTGCCACGGTGAACGGAACGACGTGCAGGACGCGGACCTCGGCTCCGGTGGACCGGGCCAGGTCGCCGGCCATGCGCAGTGCCGACTCGTGCGAGGGGCTCGGGTCGAGGGCCACCAGGATGCGTTCGAACATGCGATGTTCTCTTTCGTCGGCTCAGCCCGCTCTGGCAGGACAAGCTCCAAATTCAATGTGACTGCTTCATGAACGGTGACGCGTGTGTTGGCATCGTCCGCGTGTGCGGTGCACGCCAACAGCGGTCACTCGGCGACTCTTCGCGTACAGCCGCAAGGACGGCCTTGTACGAGTTCCGCCGCTGTGATCGGCGAGGTCAGGCAGCGTGTTCCGAGGAGCGGTGCAGCTTCAAGTCGAGGCACACGGCCACCTTCCGGCCGACCAGGAACGACGGTCCGTAGCGTACCCCCGCAGCCCGCCGGTCGAGCGGGGTGGTTGCGATGACTTTGGCTGCTTGGTCATCGTTCTGCTCGGCCCGGACCGTCAGGTGTATCTCACTGGTGACCTCGCGCAGGGTCAGTCGGCCCTTGACCAGCCAGGTACCCGGTTCCTGCGGCACAACGGCCGTGGAACGGAAGGTGAGGTGCGGGTGGGCGTCCGCATGCAGGAAGTCTTCGCCGCGTACATGCGTGTCCCGCTTCGGATGGTCGGTCGAGAGGCCGGCAGCGTCCAGCGTGGCTGTGACGGTCGAAGGAGCCCCGTCGGCGTCTACCAAGACTTCGGCGGACAGGATCGGGAACCGACCATGAACCGTTTTGAAGATCATGTTGCGGACGGAGAATGCGGCCGTGCTTTTGCTCGGGTCGACCGATCACGTGCCGGCCTGGATTGAGTTCGACATCCTGGACTCCCTGTTCGCGGGCGGAAGGCAACGCCCATAAAAACCGAACGATACTCTGATTTTATTCCCAGCCGCAGCACCGATCGGTTCGGGTGCCGGGCGTAAGGCGCGAGCGAGACAGACGACCTCACCGCGGATGGCAATCGGCGACTACTGCGAGCAACCGGCAGTTACGCCGCGGCCGACGCGCGCTTGCGGACGTTGTGGACGCCGCATCCCGACTCCATCGCCAAGCACTCCGGGCCCTCTCTGTTCGCGGCCAAGGACGCCGACGGCTGCCGGCTTATGTCGTGCAGACCTGATGCGGCGGCCAATCGTACGGTCCTACGGCGTGGCACAGCCGATTCAGCCCCCACGCCCCGTCGCTCAGGGTCGGTACAGGATCTCCCTAGCACGCAACCTTCAAACGTATCTCGACGGATGTGGTCATCAGCTCAACTGACTTGTAATGAAGGTCAGTTGTTGACCAAAAAAGGCGACACACGTATCTAGGAGTCGGTTACGCTCGGCGCCCGACCAGCCACCTCCGGAACATCTCGGTGTGGTGGTCGGCTCTATGCGCCATGTCGCAGAACTTCCGGTAGAGATAGGACGTCACATGACTTTGTCAAAAATCGGACGGCGGACGGCACTGGGCGCCGTCGGAACCGGACTCGTGTTGGCCGCGGTGCTCGCCACCTCCGGGACCGCTTCGGCGGCGATCGGCAGAGGGCATGTCGAGGTGTGCTCGAACGGGAACTTCGCTTCGTACCTGAAGTGGTACGACGAGGATTACCAGGTGCAGGGCCGCAGTGCCACCGTGCCTGAGGGCACGTGTCAGACGTTCGCCGTGCCGGCGAACAACATTCTGGCGGAGCTGTACGGCATCTGGAACACGCAGCCGGATCAGAGCTTTCTCGTCGGCGGTGCCGACGAGTCGACGGATTCACCGGCCACGCTGATCCGCGCCAAGGGCACCACCACGAACCCGTGGTTCACCGTGCAGACGTGGGGCACCGACCCCACGCCGCCTTACATGCCGCGCTAGGCGGGCTGCCGGCTTACTGGGCCGGCCCGGGGCCCAGGCAGCCACCGCGATCCGGTGAGATCACGCCGGCGCATCCGCGGCCTGAAACCGACACCCGCGCAGCCCTGAAGGATGCCTTTACACGGGATCCACGCCGTCGTACCGAGAATGAGACCAGTCAAAGGGTTGCCCGTCAGCGGTGCTGGGTGCCGGGTGCGTGTGCCACTGCCGGCACGGCCGCCCAGTGCCGTGTGGCGGAAAGTCGGAGAGGACCGCCAAGTCCCCGGCGTCGCCGCGCACCCGACCCTCTCTGCGGCGACTCGCGAGACGACAGGTGAGGCATCCCTCGCCAGAGCGCGTGCCCCCGTGGGGCCTGTCCGTCGCGCGGTCAGCCGGCGATGGTCTTGTACTCGACGTACTGGCCGAGGCCGACCGTGCCGAACTCCCTTCCGATGCCGCTGTTCTTGAATCCTCCAAAGGGTCCGTCTCACGGACAACGGGGCGCCGGTGATGGAGAACGTTCCGGTGCGCACGTTCCGGGCGATGTCCAGGGCGCGGGACTGGCGGTCCAGCCGCCGCCCAGGCCGTAGGGGGAGCCGTTGGCGATGCGGACGGGATGGACGGCGTCGTCGAAGGGGATGACCACGAGCACCGGGCCGAGATCTTCTCCTGCGGGATCCGCATGGAGTTGTCGACATCGGCCAAGAGGGTGCGGGCCACGTAGTAGCGCGGTCCTGGCGTACAAGCTGGCGACGCTCGCGGCTCTGGACGACATGGTGAGGACCGGCGCGCACTTCCAGGACGCCTTACGGTGCATCACCGGCGGGATGTCTTTCGACACATCCCTTCCCAAGTCTGCACAGCGGTGGAGCCCGACGGCTGGCGCGCCGCGGCGACTGGGGTATCCCTCAGCCCGAGGCCGTCCCTGCCTTGTCGGCCGGGTTCCGAGTAATCATGCTCGGGGTGGGCGCCCTGAGAAGTGCGCTCAGCGTGCCCGTGCGCACTACGTCGAAGCTCTCGTCCTTGCGCCAAGCGGTGAGGGCACGTCTCAATTGTTGGACCGCTCGACGATCGGCTGACGAATCGCATGCGGCTGCCGCAGGCCCGTCGAGTTCGCGCAGCAATACGGCGTTGCGTTGTCCCCTCTCCGCCCGCAGCCTCGCAAAACGGGTTCCAGGCGGGAAGAGCACGACGTCCGGGTCGCCGGCCTCCAGAAGGGCCGTGCGGCGCCCTGCGGTAGAGAGGATGACCAAGTCCGTGTTACCGCGTCGGCCTGGCCACCCGGAGATGGTGCCCGCGCACCAGTCCGTCGCTGTGGCCGTGCTGTGTGCCGCATACCGTGCCAGGTCGTTGTCGGCAAGTTGGACTCGCAAGGTGACGGGCCCGGTGAAGGCGGGGAGTTTGCGCAGCCCCGACGTCAGCCGCCGACCGAGCTCATCCGCCAGGCCGTCGTCGGCATCGAGCGCCGAGGCGACAAGGGGATGCCCGTCATGCAGCAGGTACAGACGCAGAGCCGCCAGCTCCCGGGCTGCCTCCTCGGGTGACTGATCACCGCGCAGAGCGGGGTGCCGACGTAGCAGCTCCTGGGCGAAAACGACACACGGCTCGTACGCTTCGCTCCAGGTAGCGCGGAGCTGGTCATCGACGGTGAGGGAACCGGCTTCTGCGGCCGCCGGCCGGGCTGGCGCGAAGTCTTCGACGGAGACGGTCGGTGCCGCTGTGGGCCGGACGGCGAGGGGGAAGTCGCCGAGTGGCGCAGGTCGGCTCCCCGGCGCCTCGAGGTGCACGCCGGACACTTCAACGGGGACGGAGTAGTCGGCGGTCACCCGGAGCGCGATGTCCTGGGCGAGTTGCCGCAGCGCCGGAGCGGTCCGGGGATCACCGTCGTCGTACAGGACCCTCTCGTGCGACTCGTCCACCGGCAGGGTGCGGGGCCCGGCGTGCGCGGGTTCGGCCGCACCACGTACCCACAAGCCGCAGCGCAGGACTTCCACCACCACGTCCGGGCCGTGCTGATGCACGCCGGGACGGATCAGCGGCAGGGTGTCGACCGGCCATCGGTGATCCGTGATGACCGGGGTGGAGTTCGACGCTCCGTCACGGGTCGGCGGGAAGTGAACCACTTCTCGGGTCATCAGCGGTCGGCTCGGCGTACCGTCGGGGCGGACCACGACGACGGGATCGTCAGCAGGGCTGCGGTCCGTGGAGCAGACGGGGAGCCCGGTGTACGACCGGATCGTCCCGCTGACCGTGGCGGCCAGCGCCTCCCCGAACGATGCGCCGGCCGGGAGGACGACTGGGCCGAAACAGCTGAACCACGTGTGAGGGCGCAGATGTTCAGGCAAGGACGTCCAGAACCGGGCGATGTCCGCGAGAGGCACGGCGACGGCACCGGGAACTCCTACGACCACGGTGAGCGCGTCCGGTCTGCTCCGCACACGCGTCACGAGGAACGAGCGGTGCTCTGGGAGCGAGTCCGGCGTCTTGCTCGGCCGAAGCCACAGGCCGGCCGGAAGGGGTTCGGCGCGCGTCCACTCTGAGATGGACGCGGGCATGCCACGGAGGTCGTTTTCCCAGGCGGGGCACGGAAAGCGCCAGGCCACCCACTCCGTGTCACCGCTCGGAGTGTGGCGGGTCCATCCTGAGCCCCTGTCCGGGCTGATGAACAATGCGCCCTCGGCGGTGGGCCACGGACGGCCTTCCGCCGTCACCACGTCCCGTCCCGTCCGGGTGGCCAGCCACTGGGCGGCCTGTGCGCCACCACCCGCAGGGACTCGACCGAAGAGAAGACGCAGACCCTTTCTGCCGGGCGGCAGAGCGCGCACGACGGCGTCCAGGACGTCCGGTGGAGCGTCCTCCGGAATGTCGATCACCACCAGGGTGAACTCGGAGTCACGCGCCAGCCCAGTCGCGTATATGTACGAACGCTGGTCCACCGCGCCGACGGGGTGGACCAGCCAGGCGTCACCGGCACGCCGGGCCGCCATACGCAGGGTCTCTGACCGTGTCCGCGTGCTCGATCGTGGGGCTGTCACCGGTGTGCCGGTCGCTTCCCGCAGTCCGTGTGCCTGCCGGGGCGAAGCCGCGCGCACGGCGTGCTTCGCCTCGCGTGCTGGTTCAATGACCGGTCCCCGTCTGCCACAGCACGGTTTCTTCGAGCCGGATCTGCACGTTTCCGTCGTAGGTGATCACTAGGACTGCTCCTGGATGGCCGTTGGTGTGCGACGACCAGTGGACGTCGCCATGTGGGTCGTAGACGGCCAGGAGGCCGTCGTCCTGAAACACCGTCTGGAGGTCCGAGCCCGCGGTGTGCGCGGACCAGCGGGTCACGTTCCGCTCGTCGGTGACGACGAGGTCGCCGGACGGTGTCATGGCCAGGGTGGCTTTGCCGTACGGCACGGACTGCCCCGGCCGGATGACCCGAGTGGCCTGGATGACGTAGGGCTTCGCCGTTGGAGCCGGAGTGGAGCCGGGCGCCGCGGTCGATCCCGGGCGGGTCTGGGAGGCGGCAGGTGCGGCGTGGATCGGTGTCGACGCCTCCACCGGTGTGGCGCTCGCGCCCGGGCCTGAAAGGGTACTTGCCTGGGGGGAGGCAGAGGAGTGGTCGCCCGTGCGGGCCGGGTGGGGCGTGGATGAGCGCGTCGCTGAGCCTTCAGCACCTGCCGACGTGCGTGTCTCCTCATAGGGAACGGCGCTCCGTGTCGCTGCCGCTTCTCCTGACTCGTCGCCGCCGGCCCGTCCGGAAATTAGTGCCGTGGCCACCACGACGATTCCGACGCACGTCGCGGCGGTCAGCATGGCCGTTCGTGCGCGCCCACGTCTGCGAGGAATTCCGGCGGCTTGAGCGTCGTCGGCCGGTGCCGGTCCGGCGGGGGTCAGTTGAGATACGGAGGCGCTGGCGGGCTCCGACCTCAGCTCGGACGGCCCGGACACAGCCGGCCCCGAGACCGGGACTGGGTCGGCGGGTGCCAGCTCCTCGGGCCGGGCGGACCGGACGCCCGCAGGCGTGCCGTGCGAGGGGCTTGGGGCGACGGGTGAGGGCTCAGGCGCCCCGACCTCGTCTACCCACGGAAGCTCCTCGCCCCACAGAGGCGGCTCGTTGGTTTCCTGCCGTGCCCCCGGCAGGAATTTTTCCGCGTGGGGCGCCGATGGTGCACCCTCGTTCGGCCGCGGTGCCTGGTTGACACTCATGTATCCCACTTCGTCATCGCGGTTTGCCGCCCGACCTGTCAGCGGATGTGCAAGGGGAACTCTGAGCACACATGTGCCGGGATCGTTCCGCTGTCCTCGCAGGAGACCTGCTGAGTGGAAGCGGAGTGGTGAAAAAATCCGGTGGCTGCGGTCCGAAGACATGTGCGAGCGCCAGCGCAGGCTAACACAGGCGCTGACCGTCGGAAATACCCGGACGGGAGTGGTCGTTGCGTTTCTGATCATGAAGGGTTGCACACGTGCATGTGCGGCAGGTTTCATGCCGCGGGCCTCAGCGGCAGCAGAGATACCCGCTTGGAACGCGCAGCGGCACAGGGACGGGTGGAACTGGCCCGCTGCCCCTGGCTGGCGAAATGTTCCCGCAGCCGATCACGCGCCGGACGATCTTGGTTCCACGTCGCATGCTGCCCGGGACGCACACGGCAAGGTTGGACAAACACCTCTCGGGCGGTACCGCAGCACTATGTCGATTCCCGGAGACGCGAAACAAGTGACGAGAGGAAACCCCTACCAGTGTGCGAACAGCTTGTGAACACACGTTTCTTGAGATACCTGGGGCACACTTGAGTGTCGACCGGCCCTACACTTCTGCAACGCAGTCCCTTTGGTCCCTGAACCGAACCCCGTCGGATGCCGAACAGTCGACACCCGACATCGACGTGACTAGGACTACCGCGTGCCACGCCAGCACATCTCCCACGCATCTGGTGAGGGAGGGAACATGTTCCGCAGAAAACAGGTCACGAGCCGCATCGCCCTCGGTGAGGGCTTGCCGGTCCTGGCCCTGACCCCGGCAAACGTCCGGCGGGGCGACTGCGCCCGACGGCCCCGTCGATCGTGGCTCCAGGACGCCCGCAGTTCCGTGGGACAGGCAGAGCCACGCGGCATTTCGTGGCGCCGATGAACAGCACCGCACCGAGGCCCAGTCCGAGCCGCTCCAGCTTCCCGAGCCCATACCCAACCGCGGAAAGCACCGCATCAGTACTGGTGGAGACGGCCCGCCCCCTGCCCAGCAGGCCAGAATCAGGCGACACCCAGACCCGGCAGTACGCCGGGCACCGTCTGCCGTCGACGCTTTCCGACCGGGGTAACGCCCGGCTTTTCGCCGAGCTGCATCACGACCGGTTCAAGCACGTCGAGGGGCTGGGCTGGTTCATGTGGGACGGCTGCCGCTGGCGGCGCGGCGGTGCGGAGAAGGCCGCTTTGTGGGCTGCCGGCGACATGGCGGAGCAACTGCCCGACCGCGACCCACGAGGTGTCTTCGACGATCGCGAGGTGGCCGCGCACAAGCGGCGCACGCTGTCCACGGCCGGCTTGAAGGCCCTCCTGTGCCAGGCGAGGAACTCCCCCGGCCTCTCCCTGGATCCCGACCGGCTCAACGGCGACCCCTACGCCCTGTGCACGCCAGCCGGGATCGTCGATCTGTTCAGCGGGCGGGTGCGCCCCGCGGAGCCGGTCCGGGACTTCCACTCCCGGGCCACCTCGGTGGCCCCGCTCTACATGGCGACCCCTCGCTGGCACCGGTTCCTGTCCGACACCTTCGGTGAGGACGCCGACGGTCGGGAGATGATCGACTTCGTCCACCTGCTGCTGGGATACTCGATCACCGGGGACGTCGGCGCGCAGGTGATGCCGTTCCTGCACGGTGAGGGCAAGAACGGCAAGTCGGTTCTGATGGACACCATGATCCAGATCCTGGGCGACTACGCGGACGCCGCCCCGCCCGGCTTCCTGATGGACCGGGGCGCCGTCGCCGAACACTCCACCGAGCTCACCGAGCTCCATGGCCGCCGCCTGATCGTCTGCAGTGAACTCAGGCCCAGCGACAGGTTCGACGAAGCACGCGTCCGCCTCCTGACGGGCGGCGACATGATCAAGGCCCGACGCATGCGTCAGGACTACTTCTCCTTCTCCCCCACCCATCACCTGTGGTTGCTGGGCAACCACCGTCCCGAAGTGTCGACGGGCGGCTACGCCTTCTGGCGCCGCATCCGCCTTCTCCCCTTCACCCGCACCGTCCCGGCCGAACGCAGGATCGGCAACCTGGCTCTCGAACTGGTCCGGGACGAAGGGCCCGGAATCCTGCAGTGGCTGATCGAGGGGGCCCGGCGGTACCTCGCTACGAGGGATCCCCTGGACGGGCCGGAGCGGGTTCACACGGCCACGAGTGACTACGAGCATTGCGAAGACCACATCGGGCGCTTCCTGACCGAGCGCTGCACCAGGTCCAGGGGGGCCGCCCCGGAACTGCGGGTGGAGCAGGGCGCCTTGTACGCGCAGTACACCGCCTGGTGTCACGCGGAGGAGGATGTCGGCCCCGTCACCCCCCGTGCCTTCGCCCATCGGGTCCGGCAGGAGATCGGTGCCACCTCCCCCGCCGACATGATCAAGTCGAACGGCCGGAAGTACTACCCCGGCATCAAGCTGAGGGAACCCGGATGAGTGCCGCGCGCAGGAACAGGTGCCGGCGACAGATCCCTTGCCGGGACGTCGCCGGGATCTAAGATGACGCCGAGCCCCACTGATCACATACGCTTCCTGCGCTCCGTACCGTGGGCCTCTGCGCGGGCCGCAGCCGTCACAGCCGCCCCGGGCCGCGTTTCACCCTGCGGAGCACGCCGACAAAGGAGAGGCCGCGGCCCATGAGCTCGCTGTTGACCGAAAGCGACCTGCTCGACGAGGAAGAAGTGGTGTGGCTGGAGGGTCTCGACCACTTGGACTACGTCCGTCAGACGCTCGACAAGACCCGGCGCAGAGCGAGCAAACCGCCCTACGGGCGGGACGGACGCATGGTCGGCTACGTTCTCCTGGGCACCCGGGCCATGCCTGACCCGGACAGCGGACAGTACCGCCGCCGGATCTTCTTTCTGCTTCCCCATGACCGGGACACCCTTCCCCAAGGCCTGTATCGGGAGGGCTCGCCCGGCGAAGCGATCGATCCCCGCACCATCGCGCCGCGGCGGCCCGGAATGAAGACAGTCCGCTCCCAGTTCGGCCTCGGCGCGATCCGTGTTCGCTGAAAGCCTCACCGAGGGTCCGGGCCGCGTCGCCTGTTGCGTTCCCGGCCTGACCCCTAGCGACACTCGCGGTGCGGCCGCATCAGCCCCCACGGGACCGGTCGGCCCGCGGCTCCCTGGTGCAGTACGGACGCTGCGAAGAAGCTGTATCGGAAGACATCGGCGACCCCGGAGTTGCTTCTCGGCCTCTCGCACCGCGCTCTCGTCGCGGTCCAGTTCGGTCCCCACCCTTCCAGATCACCCCGAGGGGCCCGGAGGCGGACAAGGACTCATGGAGACGGCGGCCGCGGTTGGGTAGCACCTGCCCTCCCAAGCACCCCCAACCCCTTCCCCGTCTCCGGGGACGGACGTGCTCGGCTCGATGCAATCGACGTACCGGGGTGGTGGTCACACCTATGACTTCGTTTGCCTTCTCCGCTTCACATGTGAGATACACCCCCAGAAGCCTGACGCAACGCAGTGCGGTAGAGGCCACTGGGAACGTGGGGAATCCCCCCTCTCGCCGTAGCCCTTCTGGACTTGTACACACCCGAGAGATGGGAGAAGTGGCATGACGACCACCGTGCCGCCGTTCGTGCTCGCCGAGCAGACCGAGATACGGGCGTACGTGGACTTTGTGACAGGGGCTGCGGCACCGGTGCGAGAGGCGCTGGGTATCGACTCCCTGCGTGCGGGGTCGGCGCTGGCGCTGGCGATCCGGGAGGATACGAGTCGCTTCTTCAACAGGGCCGGAGGATTCGGGACAGATGAGCCGATCACCGTAGACGTCCTGGCGCAGGTGTGCGACTTCTATCGTGAGCGGGGCCTACTTCAGGGGGCGCTCATGGTTGCGCCGTCGTTGCTACCTCCGGACTGGGCCGCAACCGCCGATGAATGGAACCTGGGCCCAGGCAATCGTCTCGTCAAGCTGGGATGCGACATCGAAAGCGCACTCTCCGCGACGGACGGTGTTGCGGCGCTCGACCCTAGCCTCCGTGTGGAGATGGTCGAGTCCCACCACGCTTACGAATGGGCCACCGTCATGATGACCACTTTCGGGTTCACGACGCCGGGCATGATCGACATGGCTGCGTCGAGCGTGGGCAGGCCTAACTGGCGGCAGTACGCGGTGTGGGAAGGCGAGCGCATCATCGCGGTCGGAAGTGTCTTCCTCAACGGACTTTGCGCGAACATGTTCGGCGGAGCGACCCTCCCCGAGGGCCGCGGGCGCGGCGCCCAGTCGGCACTGCTCACGGCTCGCGCCCGGGCGGCCCTGGCTGCAGGTTGCCGATGGCTCGTCGCCGAAACCGGAGCGGAAGGCCCCGGCGACCACAACACGTCTCTCCACAACATGCTGAGGGCCGGGTTCGAACCGCTCTACGAGCGGCTCACCTGGCTCTGGCACGCATAGTCGAAGCCAAGCAGGAAGGCCGTGCGGCCCGCGCCCTCCCTCCTGCTGGAGCTGCCCGAAGAGACGCAGCCGTACCCATTCGTACGCGGGCACGTCTCCCTGAGCGATCGCACTTCCGCCGGTGGACGATCGCCGGCTGACCGATCCTGTTCGATTCCACGTACTCGCCGCGTCCGTCGGCACGGATCGTGTCCCTGGCCCGGGAACTCACGCCCACTGGCACGCTGCATTGGTGTCCCCGGCGCGCCGGGTGCCCATGCCGACGCCCGACCACGGTGCGCCAAGGCGCTGGTCGAGAGGAGTACCTCATTCCGTGGCGAGCGCGCGTATGACATTCCTGCGCAGGGCCAAGTGCGCCGACAACACTTCGGAGCACAGGACCAGAACGAGTCCCGTGACCGCAACCACAGCAACCGCGCCGAGCCCGAAGGAGGGCGGCACGCGCAGTGCCCAGGCACCGATGAGTCCGGTGGCGATCACGGTCGGAACGGCGAGAACGGTGGCCGTGACCGCGTAGATCACCGCCTCGGCGACGGCGGCAGCCACCACTGTCGTGGACGTTCCACCGCTGACGAGGAGAAGCGCCACCTCATGATTGCGTTGCCGGCCTGCCATGAACAGGGTCACCGTCGCTCCCGTGAGGGACAGCAGCACTGGCCCTCCCAGAAGCAGCACGACCCCCCCGGCCGAAAGGGTGCCTCCGCTCGAAGCCGTGCCCTGAGAGGCGTAGAGACCTCCGGCCAGGGACATGGCCAGGACGAGGGGATTGATCACCGCTGCGCTCTGGGTGGCGCGGTGCACTGCGGCCTGACGGGCGAGGTGCCACCAGCTGGACAGCGACGCGGGGACGACCGCGGTCCAGGCACGCAGCAGCCGTGCCATGAACACCGGGCTGAGGGCAGACAGGAATGCCGCGCTCAGCGGCCCGATGAGCATGAGCGACGTCGCCGCCTTGTCGGGATCCGTACCGGGCAGGCCGATGACGATGCTGGACAGCACGAGGACGAGGGCGGAACAGGTGATCCAGCGCGTCGCGCTCATTCCCCGGCTGGGCAGCTCAGGATCGCGCAAGGCCTGAATGGCGGGTGTCCGGCCGGCGCGGCGGGCACCGCGCGCACCCCCGACGAGCACCGTGAGCAGGACATAGGCGATGACGGACATGGCCGCGGCCGGGCTGTAGACGGGCGTCAGGCCGCGCAGCTGGGGAACATCGGCGAAGCAGAACGCGAACAACGGCTTCAACAGGGGTACCGCGATCACGGACCCGGCGGCACCGCCCAGGAGAGCCATGAGAGCGATCTGTACCTGTACCACCGTACGGACTTGACCCGGTACGAGGCCGACCAGCTGCCACAGGGCGTAGGAGCGCTGGTGCAGAGTGACCGCCAGGTTGGTGATCGAGCCGAGGACGACCACCGTCGACACCGCTGTGAAGAGGATGACGGTGCCGCTGATGCCGTACAGGGCCAGGCCGGCGGTGCCACCCACTGCGAGGGCGGTCTGGATGTCACCGACGACCACCGCGCCGACGACAGCGGCCACGGCGGCGACCAGCGCGGCGCCCACCCAGATCCGCAGGCTCTCGATGAGATCGCCGAGGACCAGTCGCCACATGTCAGACCACCTCGTCTTCGCGGAGTGCGACGGCGTCGAAGACCTCGGCGGCGCTGGGGTGGTGCAACTCGTGCTGGACGGCGCCGTCTCTGAGGACCAGGACCCGGTCGGCGCGCGCGGCCGCCTGCAGGTCATGCGTCACCATCACCACCGAGCAGCCGTCGGTCGCAGTGTCCCTCAGGAGATTCAGGACCTGCGCTCCTGCCTCGGTGTCCAGGGCTCCGGTCGGTTCGTCGGCGAACACGACGTCGGGGCGCATGGCGAAGACTCGAGCGAGGGCCACCCGCTGCTGCTGCCCGCCGGACAGCGTCGCGGGCTTCTGCCGGGCCTGCGCGCTCAGGTCGACCGCCGCCAGGGCAGCGTCGACCCTGCTCTGGTCGGCCTTGCGGCGGGCGAGACGGGCGGGGAGCGCTACGTTCTCCCAGGCCGTGAGTGAGGGAATCAGGTTGTACGACTGGAATACGAAGCCGACGTGATCACGTCGCAGCCGGGCCTGAGCCTTCCGGTCGAGGTGGGCCAGGTCCTGACCGAGCAGGCTGACCCTCCCCTCGGTGGGCAGCTCCAGTCCGGCCATGCAATACAGCAGCGTGGACTTCCCGGAGCCGCTGCGGCCGACGATGGCTACGAACTCGCCACGGGCGACGTCGAGCGAGATTCCCCTCAGCACCGTGGCCGGGGTCTGATCGGGGCCCGCAGGCAGCACCTTGTTGAGGTTGCGTATTTCGAGGAGGTGTTCGCTCATGTATGTGATCCTGACGGGCGGAAGGTGTGAGTACGTCATTCCGCAGTGTGTCGTGTCTCCATCCCCAGGGGGACGTTCCCCCTACGGGGCCGCCGCCGTACCCGCCGCGACCGGCCGCACTCACCTGAACGAGCGGTCGACTTCCGGTTGGTCATGCCCTGCTGCCGCAATCCTGTCCGCACGGGGCGGCAGAGCCGGGACGCCGATCCGCCGGACGGGATGAGCGCCTGGCATCCGGTCGGGATGATGGGCGCCGACGGCCCGCCATGTGTCATTTCCGGCGTCAACCTGCGTTGTCCGGGGTGGGCACGGACTCTCCGATCGCGCAGACTTCGACGACCGATCACTACGACCTCGGCCATGAAGGGGAACGAACGATGCGTACGAACAAGAGGGCCGCTGCCCCCCTTTCGGCCGCGGCGATGCTGTCCGGCCTGCTGACCTGGGTCGCCGCCCCGGCGGCCGACGCCGCGGACGGCTGCAACAACGACAACGGCAGGACCGTGCGCACGGCGTTCGGGGGCCGGGGGCAAGGTACCGAACTCCGGGTGAACGGCTCTGGAAGCAGCACCTGTGCCTGGGGCCGCATCATCGGCGGCGCGCCGGGCATGCACGTCTGGGTGGACCGCAGGAGCGACGGCGGCCGGACCTGGGGGCCCCAGCTGGGCTGGATCGAGATCAGCAGCGGAGGCAGCGTTTGGACCGAGGCGTGGCGGGACGCCAACGGCAAACTGATGCGCGCCTGACGCGACTCGGGCTACGACACCGCGATCACCTGCACCGGTTGGTACTGAAGTCAGGTATCTCGCCGAACCTCCGGAGCCTCGTCACGCCCGGCTCGCGGAACAACGGGAGGTCGTCTGCGTCCGATCAGGACGTGCGGGTGTCGGCTTCCGGCCGTGGGTGCGCCGGTGCGTAGCTCACCGGATCGCGCTGAGTGTCCGCGCGCTGGCGCCGGGCCGGAAGCCGACGGGCCGTCAGCTTGCCTGGCGCGGCATGGGCGGAGGCGGCGTGGGGTCAGTACCCCACATCTGAACGGTGAACCACGGGTTGGTGGTGGTGCCCTGGGCACGGATCAACGTGGCCGGGGAGTCCGTCGACTCGTCGGTGCCGCCGGCCAGGAAGCTCTGGTCCGGGTGGGTGTTCCAGACGCCCCAGAGCTCCGCCAGGACGTTGTTCGCCGGGACGGCGAAGGTCTGGCAGGTGCCAGCGGGCACGGTGGCACTGCGGCCCTGCACCTGGTAGTCCTCGTTGTACCACTTGAGGTAGGAGGCGTAGTTCCCGTTCGAGCACACCTCGATGTGCCCGGTGCCGATGGCCGCCGAAGCGCTCCCGGACGTGGCGAGCACCGCGGCCATCGCGAGCCCCGTTCCCACGATGCCCAGCGTCGTCCGCCGTACCTTGTTCGACAATGCCATGTGATGTCCCATCTGTCGGATGCGTCGAGACACGACGCCCGGAGCCGGCCATTCCGCCAGGAGAGTCCCGCGCGGCCGGTCGGGCGTCAGCGTAACCTGATCGGGCGAGATACGTGTGTCGATTCGAGGAACGACAACCGGCTTGTGACACCGCCGAGTTGACCTAGGGGAACACGTGCGGTCGAAATACTTGTATGCGGGCGTGCGCACGGACGGCTGTGCTCTAGCGGCAACCGACGGACCCCCGACTGGCCGGTCTCGAAAAGCGGCACGAGTCCGGCCATCGCCGCCAATCGTCAGCGCGCGCCAGGCCCGGTAGGGGGCCCCAGTCGGCGAGCCGGACGAGTCACCCGGGGGTCAGATGCAGGAACCCGAGACGGGCGCTGCGTCGGCGAAGGGGCCGAAGGCCAGCTCACGCAGCAGCGTGACCAGGAGCCGACGCTCCTGCGGCCTCACGCCCGCCAGCAGCTCCTGCTCCGTGAGTGAGATCTCCGTCGCCGCACGGTCCGCGACGTCGCGGCCGCTCTCGGTCGCTTCACAGACACGTGTTCGCCGGTCGCTCACGGAAGGGCGCCGGACGACGAGGCCGGCACCTTCCAGGCGGTCGAGTACCGCGGTGAGCGTCGTCTTGTCCAACCCGAGGTCTTTTCCGAGAGCGAGCTGACTGGTGGGTGTGCCTTCGGCGATGGTGCGCAGGACGACGTAATCCCGCACCCCGAGGCCGTGCCGGCGGGCCACCTCGTCCTGTGCGCTGCCGAGTCCGGCAGCGACCCGGTGCAGCAACCAGTTGAGGTCGGTGGCGAACGGGTGCTCACCGCTGCTCTGCGTCGCGGACGTCGAGGGTGCCATGGCCGAATTCTAGCAGTGTTCTGACGCAAGACGTTCCGATCCAAAAACTTCCGAACTAAGAATTTCTATCTCCAGAACTTCTTGCCCTGGAACACCCTGATGCGTAGCGTGTCTGTCTGCCGGAACCCGTCGACATGTGTCGACGGAAACTGCCGGCATCCAGTAGAAGGGGACCGTCATGCCTGTTCTCCAAGCCGAGGAAACAGCGCTTGTGATGATCGATCACGCTGTGGGCTTCGCCAACCTGTTCCGCTCACACCACCTGGCCGAGCATGTGAACAACACCGTCGCTCTCGCGAAGACCGCGTTGGTCTATGACCTGCCTCTCGTAGTGACCAACGGCGCCGACACCTCTCCCTCAGGTCCGCTCTTCGGCCAGTTCAAGCAGGTGCTGGGTGACAGGGAAGTCGTCGTACGGCAAGGCAACTTCGATGCCTTCGCCACCGAACGCTTCGCCGAAGCCCTCGCCGCGACCGGCCGCCGGAAGCTGCTGCTGTCGGGTCTGATGACCGAGGGGTGTGTGCTCCAGACCGCTCTGTCAGGGCTGGAGCGGGGGTACGACGTCCATGTCGTGGTCGACGCCGTCGCCGGTGAGACTCGAGAGATCCATGACGCGGCCGTCCAGCGTATGGTGCAGGCAGGAGTGGTGCCCGTGACATGGCTGTCCGTGGCATCCGAACTCCAGGGCACCTATGAGAACCTGGCGACCGTCGAAGGGTTCATGGGGCTCATGGCGGAACATTCGCCCACCCTCGGCATGTATCTCCAGTACTACGGCGCCCTACGACCCGGCGGTACCGCGGCCGCCTGAGGGCCGGCGCGGTCGAAGCACCGCCGGTCGGCCGGCCACCGTCCGAGCCGGCACCCGGCTTCGGCCGGCACGAACTGGGCCGACAGTCCCGTGCCCTTGGACTGCCTGGTGGGCGGCGTTCCCTCATCGTAGGCGGGAACGTGGTCACGACCATCGCAAGCGGCCGCCCGAACCGCTGCCGCGGCCCGGCGCTCCAGGACGACGGCACCCACCGGTCTGGCGGGCAAGACGCCACAGACACCCTTCCTGTTCTACGAGGCAGCAGAGCCGACTGGGCTGCCGCCACCCGCCCCGAGGCCTGCGGTGAGGCCGGAGAACAGGCGCCGCTCCGCGCTGACGGCCTCGTGGAATGGCAGCCTCGATCCGGTGACGATCGACTCCTTGGCCGCGAACAGAGCGGGCCCGAAGTGCTCGGCGACGGAGTCGGCCCAGCGCAATGCCGCCTGCCGGAAGTCCTCGGCCGGCAGGACGGTGTTGACCCAGCTCACCCGGAACGCCTCGTCGGCGGAGAAGGACCTGCCGGTGAGGATCACTTCAGCAGCATGGGCGGGGCCGATCAGCCGGGGCAGTCGCACGCTGCCTCCCCCGCCGGGGATGAAGCCAGCGGTGATCCCGGTTGCTGGAAGCGCGCATGCGTGGAGGCGACACGGAGGGTGCATGCCAGGGCGGTTTCGTTGCCGCCGGCGGACGCGAGCCCGTCGATGGCCGCTATGGTCGGCTGCGGAATGGTCTCGAGCAGGCTCAGCGCACGCCACCAGGACCCGAGTTCCTCCTGGCTGGCCTGACCGGCCCCGGCACGGGCCAGGTCGGAGAGTTCGGCGTGATCGATGAACTTCCCGTCCAGTCCGCCGGCCAGCATGACCACCCGCACTCGTTCGGTGTCCCGACCGAATTCCTCCAGCAAGTCACGGAGTTCGAGCACGGAACGGAAGTCCATGACGTTCTCCGGGGCTCTGGTGAACGTCGCTACGGCAACGCCACCGACGCGCTCGACGGTCCATGTGGTCGTGGTCTACTTCCGATCTCTGGCTGACAGGCGGGGAAAGACGGCGGGTTCGCTGGATGTGGCGGCCGTACCGAGAAAAGGATGCGCCGCGCACAACGCGCCGGCCATGCGTCATGTGACCCAATTCCTGGCCTGGTCCACCATCCGTCCCCGGGGTACGGCGCTCGGTTGGCACCGTCCGTTCCTCAGACACACCCTCGGTGCGCGATCTGCCACCGGAATCGCTTGTCCACCTCACGTCGATGCCCGGTGGAGACGAATGACCCGATCAAATCGGTACCCGGGGTCCCCCGAGCTGACGACCGGATCCGGACAAGGCTGCGCGCCCGGCACCCCGGTGAGCCCCACACTCCGCTGTGCGAGTTCAGGCGGGGCCTGGGTCTCCGGACGAGCGACCCCGAGGCCTACGCCACGGAACGCCAAGAACACACATGTGTCGTGCCACTCCTACCGCCTGCGCGGTTCGCGGGTGTGCGCCCGCGGCTGTCAGGGTCGGCCGGGCGGCGGCCACCAATAGGTGTCGCGGCCGCCGGGTTGTTCGCCGAGTCGTAGCAGCAGCCGCTGCACTAAGGTCAACATGCTGCGGGGTGCGCGCACAGCCGCCCGGACGACGACCGCGTCATCGGAAGATTCCCGGGCCGCGCGTCGTTACGTCGACTCATCAGCTGCGGCACACCTCGTTCTGCCCGTCGTCGAAAGGCTTGCCCATGCCTGTTCCTGCCGGCTCCTCGTCCGCTCTCGAGTTCACGCTGCCCGAACCTCTCGCGGCCATCGCGACATGTCCCGGTGACCCCGGTTACGAGGCCGTACGCCACACCTACACGCGTCCGGGCTCTCCCGCCGCAGTGCTGCGGGTACGGAACGAACGGGACATCGGGGCGGCGCTCGCCTTCGCCCGCCAAGAGCATGTGCCGCTCACCGTGCGCAGCGGTGGCCACGGCATCAGTGGACGGTCCACGAACGACGGGGGACTGGTCATCGATCTTTCGCTCCTCGCCTCGGTGACGGTGCTCGACGCCGAATCGGGACTGGTGCGGGTCGGAGCGGGGGCGCGGTGGGGAGATGTCGCCGCCGCGTTGGCGCCCCACGGACTGGCGGTGTCCTCCGGAGACACCGGAGACGTGGGTGTCGGGGGACTGGCCACCGCCGGCGGCATCGGCCTGATGTCCCGCAGGTACGGGCTCACGGTGGATCACATGCGAGCGGCCGAGCTGGTCCTGGCGGACGGATCCCCCGTGCGCACGGACGATCTCCACGATCCCGATCTGTTCTGGGCCGTCCGCGGCGCGGGAGCGAACTTCGGTGTCGCCACGGCCTTCGAGTTCCACGCATCCTCCGTGGAGGGGGTCTGTGTCGACGTCAGCCTGTACGACGCCTCGGACACGGCCGCCGCGCTCACCCGGTGGGGCGAGGCCGTGGAGGCGTCCCCCCGCGAGGTGACGAGCTTCCTCACCCTGGTGACCGGGCCGGGGGGCCGCCCGGTCGCCCAAGCGATGACGGTGTACGCCGGCACCGACCTGGAGGCGGCCGACCGTGCGGTGCGGAACCTGCGATCCGCGGGACCTCTGCTGCACAACCGGCTGTCCGCCACCTCCTACCACCGGCTGGTGCCGGCCGGGCACCAGCCGCAGCGTGCGCAGCAGCCGTTGTCGGTGGTCCGCTCAGGCCTGCTGCACCGGCTCGACACCGCGGTCACGGAGGCCATCGCCTCCGTGGCCGAGGCAGCCGGGATCGTACAGCTCCGCTCCGTCGGAGGGGAGGTCAACGACATGCCCGCAGCGGCCATGGCGTATGCGCACCGCAGTCAGAACTTCTCCCTGATGGCGGCGACCGTGCCCGCCCTGGCGAACGAACTCGACCAGCGCTGGGAAGCCCTCACCCCGCACGTCGACGGGCTGTACCTGAGCTTCGAGACGCGCACGGGGATACGGCAGTTGCGGGACGCCTTTCCCGGGCCCGTACTCCCCCGGCTGATCGCCCTCAAGGCTCACTACGACCCTGAACACCGCTTCGACAACAACTTCGCGCTGCCCACGGGTCCCGCCTGATTCCACGGACCCGGCATAGCGGTGCCGTCGGGCGCCTCCGTGCGCCGCGGCACCGGGCCATGTCCCACAGGCAGGCACGCCTGGTGACAGCCGCGTTCGGCGAAAGCACGCGCGGCGGCGTCCAGAACAGCCTGACGGTGCGGCTCCGGACGGCGGGCCGGGGCGCCGGCCCTACGGCTTCACGGCGGCGTCAGTCCGCCGCCGTCGGTGACGACGCCCCGCATCAGCATCTCGAAGTGGCCCCGAACGTGCTCGACGACGTCGAAGGAGGGGTCGATGAGCCACTGCGCCGTCAGTCCGTCCGCCACCGCGACCAGGGAACGGCCCAGCGCTTCCGGATCGACGTCCGCCCTGACGAGTCCAGCCTCGATGGACGCCTGCACCGCGCGGGCGTTGTTCACCCGCATCAGTTCGAACCGCCGCCGGAAGTAGTCATGCGCCGGATGTGCCGGGTCGGTGGCCTCACCCGCGGTCGTCGTGAACAGGCGGGTGAGACCGGGGGAGGGCACCTCTTCCCGCAGCATGTCGAGCATGTGCTCGAGCAGCCGTCGCAGGCCGTGCGTCGGCGGGTCGAAGCGAGAGGCCCACGACCGGTCCTGGAACTCAAGGACGGCCAGCAGGAGAACGTCCTTGCCCTTGAAGTGGTGCAGCAGTCCCGTCTGCGACACACCTGCAGCCCTGGCCACCTGCGCCAGTGATGTCTGGTGGTAACCCTGCTCGGCGAAGAGCCGGGAGGCGGCCTCCACGACGGCCGCACGGCGCGCGTCGGCCGCGGCGTAGCTGCCGGTGGCCCTTCGCCGACGTCGGCTGCCGTCCGTGATGAGGTCGTCTGTCACTCTCGCACCCTACGCCGAGGACCGGACCGACCGAGCCGCGAGCGGAATAAAACCAGAGTAGTATTCGGTTTTTAAGGGCGTCTCGTTCCGTCGCCCTACAAGCAGGGAGTCCAGGATGTCCAGCGCGATCCAGGCGGGTACATGGTCCGTCGAGCCGACCGGAAGCACCGCCGCCTTCTCCGTCCGCAACATGATCTTCAAGACCGTTCAGGGCCGGTTCCCGATCGAGTCCGCCGAGGTCTCCGTAGACGCCGACGGAGTTCCCCGGTCCGTCACGGCCACGCTGGACGCAGCCGGCTTCTCGACCGATCACCCGAAGCGGGACACACATGTGCGCGGCAAGGACTTCCTGCACACGGACGCCCATCCGCACCTCACCTTCCGTTCCACGGCCGTCGTACCGCAGGAGCCCGGCACCTGGCTGGTCAAGGGCCGACTGACGCTGCGCGAGGTCACCAGCGAGGTGCACCTGACGGTCCGGGCGGAGCAGAACGGCGACGACACTGCCGAGGTCGTCGCCACCACCCTGCTCGACCGGCGGGCCGCGGGAGTCGGCTACGGACCGTCGTTCCTGGTCGGTCGGAAGGTGGCCGTGGAACTCGACCTGAAGCTGCACCGCGCCTCGGAACACGCAGCCTGACGTCGCCGGTCCCTGCGGCAGAACTGGAGTCTCTGACCGGGCCAGCCGCCGTACCTGAAACAACGCCGTGCGCAGGGCGGCCGTTGGCGCACGCCGTGTCGCGGATGCGGGACAGCCCGGATCGCTCCGGCGGAACGCAAGTGGTGAGGTCCCTGGTTCCGGCGGTACGGCTGCCACAGGGCTGCACCGCATCGGAGTCCCACGGGGCCGGATGCGGCCGGCCCGTGGCCCCGTGGCCATGGCCCGGCACAGGCGCCTCGCTGACTCCGTACCGGACGACGGCATGGAGACGGCGGCCGAAGAGACGGGAGCCGTCGTTCGACGCCGGCCTGATCCTCCGGGGGCCATCACAGCAGTCAAGGCTTGGAACGCAGTGGAAGAGGCACGCAGAGTGAAGGGCCGCCGACGAGGAGTCGTCCGTCGGTAGCCACGGGGCGTCTGCCCGGCTTAGCCTACGAGATGCACGCCGGAATGCTGGACGTACTGCGTGCGAGATGCGCGGCAGCGGCCGCTTCGGGTACTTCGAGGAAGCCGACGAGTCCGCCGCAGCTGTGCTGGACTTTCGTACACACCCACGAAAATGGGGGAGTTGGCATGACGACCACCGTGCCGTTCGGGCTGGCCGAGCAGACTGAGATCGGGGCGTACGCGGACTTCGTGACCGGGGCCGCGGCACCGGTGCGAGAGGCGCTTGGCATCGGCTCGCTGCAGGTCGGACCGGCGCTGGCCCTGTCGATCCGCGAAGACCCGAGTCGCTTCTTCAACAGGGCGGGGGGATTCGGGGCAGGCGAACCGATCACCGTGGACGTCCTGGAGCAGGTGTGCGCCTTCTACCGCGAGCAGGGCGTATCCCAAGGGGCGTTCATGGTCGCGCCGCCGCTGCTGCCTCCCGACTGGGCCGCAACCGCCGGCAAATTGAACCTCACCCCAGGCAATCGGCTCGTCAAACTGGGTTGTGACATCGAGGGCACACTTTCCGCGGCGAACGGCGTCGAGGCTCTCGACCCCGGACTGCGTGTGGGCCCGGTCGAGCCCCATTATGCGCACGAATGGGCCACGGTCATGATGAACACGTTCGGGCTCGCGACGCCACGCCTGATCGACATGGCCGCCTCGTGTGTAGGCAGGCCGAACTGGCGGCAGTACGCAGTGTGGGAAGGCGAGCGCATCATCGCGGTCGGGAGTGTCTTCCTCAACGGACGGTGTGCGAACATGTTTGGGGCAGCGACCCTCCCGGAGAGCCGCGGCCGCGGAGCTCAGTCGGCACTGCTCACGGCCCGCGCACGGGCAGCCCTTGCTGCAGGTTGTCGATGGGCCGTCGCCGAGACCGGAGCGGAAGGCCCCGGCGAACACAACACATCTCTTCACAACATGCTGCGGGCCGGGTTGGAGCCGCTCTACGAACGCGTCACCTGGCTGTGGCGCGCGTAGCCGAGGCCGAGCAGAAAGGCCGTGCGGCCCGAGCCTCCCCCTTCCGATGCCGGAAGCGCTTTGGGTCGGTTGAGTTGGGGCGTGCAGAAGAACAACACGCTGATTCCGGTTCTGGGGCAGATCGTTGTGGTAGACCTCGGCGACCAGGAAAGATGCGACGTTAGCCGTCGCTGTAGAGCGTGGCGTCCACGACGGTGGTCAGGCAGATCCTGCAGCTCAGCGAGCCGTTTACCACATGACGGCGCACGCGAATCAGACATCAGCGTGTTGTTCTTCTGCGAGCCCTTGGTACCGCCCTGTTCCCGGCCGGATGGCGACCTGCCCGGTGGTGAGCACCTCGCCGGTGCGTGACCGGTCCGAGGTTTTCGCTCGGTTCCGCCCGAGTGCCACCGCTTGGTGACCGCCGACAAGCTGATCCGGCCGCACTGGACGCTGTCAACGCCGCTGAAACAATCAACTCGGCCGGACGGAGCGCACGTTGTCCTGGGGCAAGGCCTGAAGGGACAGACGGTGGAATCTGCGAGGACATGATCGTATGCATCATTTCTCCTCGTCACCCCGCGCCAGAAGGACAGCCGATCCCTCAGCGGTGAACGCTGTCTTTCCCGAAGCGGCGGTAACGCAGACTTTTCCAGGTCAACACTGACGGAGTCCACCGGTACGTCCTGGGCAACATCCACCTGCGCACCCTGGACGGCCGCCGTCCACGGCACGGAGTTCTCGGCGGTCGCGAAGGACGCGGTGCGGGCCGTCGTATGCATGCCCGACGCCCGACCAGAGACGTCGAACCCGGCCTCGCGGCTCCTGGCGGAGCTACGGGACGCCGTCCTCCTGCCCGACCGAGCGGGCACAAGAACCGCTGCGCTCCCGGATAAGGTCGAGTGGCAGCGGCTCGACGGGGGCCGGACCGCGGTGACCCACGCTCTGCAGGCACTCGACCCGAGCACCTGCGCGCTCGTCATGGAGCTTCCCCGCAGACCGTCGGTGTCCGGGACGACGGCCGGCTCCTGCCCGACGACGCCACCATCTTCGGGGACGACACCGTCGTCGCCCTGTTCGACGGGACAGGCGTACCGATCAGACACCTCGACAACGTGACGGGTCCCTCCCACACCGGCACCACCCGGCCGCAGGCCGTGACCGGCGTCCAGGTCGCTGACGCAACCAGCATCCACAACCGGGCCACCGAAGAAATCGCCACCGAGGACATCGACGGGTCCGGCCGAGACGTACCTAGGAGGCGTGTCGAAACGGGGAGAGGGAAGGGCCTGTCCTACGGTCAAATGGCCGATGGCCAGGCTCCAACGGACGGGCACACTCGACCTTGTTCATGCGTTCTCCGTGCCGCCCTCCACCATGATGAAGGATCGAGATGTACGTCGACGAGCCCAACCAGGCCATCGAGGCCGCCAACGGAGTGCGATACGCCTATCGCCGCTCCGGGCCCTCCGGCGCTCCCTCGCTCGTGTTGCTCTCGCACTTCCGTGGGACGCTGGACAGTTGGGATCCCGCGCTCGTCGACGCCCTCGCCGTCGAGCACGACGTGATCGCCTTCGACAGCGCCGGCGTGGGGCTCAGCAGCGGATGGCCCTGCCGGACCGTCCGTGACCTGGCTGCTGACACCCTGGTCTTCCTGGAGGCCCTGGACGTGCGGCAGCCCGACCTGCTGGGTTACTCGATGGGCGGGTTCGTCGCGCAAGAACTGGCTCTGCTGCGTCCTCACTCCGTGCGCCGTTTGGTCCTCGCGGCCACGGCTCCCCGAGGAGGCCCCGGCATACACGGCTACCCGGACGACGTCCTCGCGCATGTCGGCGTGGACAGGCGCGGGGTCCAGGACTACCTCTACACCTTCTTCAACCACACCGAGACGAGCCAGCGCAGTGGTCTGGAGTTCGTGGGCCGCTACATCGAACGCGAGCATGACCGAGACGCGCCGGTCTCGGCGGCGGTCTGGGCCGCACAGTACGAAGCCGTGGTCGAGTGGGGCGTCCCCGACCACGGAGCCCTGGAGCGACTGGCGGCCGTCGACCACCCGGTGTTCGTGGCAGGAGGCGGCAACGACCTGGTCGTACCCCCGCGCGCGTTGCATCTCCTGAGCGCTGCGCTGCCGAACGCAAAGCTGAAAGTGTACCCCGATTCCGGTCACGGTTTTCTCTTCCAGCACCACCGGCAGTTCACGGAAGACGTGTTGGCGTTCCTGCGCTGAGTGGCTGGATATGTTTCTTCGACGACCTAAGTCAGCTGACATATGTGTTTGCTGCCAACTGCAAGCAGGATTCATCCTACCGTCCGGGCACCGTGCCCCCCCGGTTTTGGAGGAGCCTTGTCTCTGGTGGGTCGCACGTCCGAGCTGAGTGTTCTGGAAGAGGTGTTGGTAGAGGCCAGCGTCGGGGGCAGGGCCCTGCTGCTCGAAGGCGACCCGGGAGTCGGTAAGACCGCCCTCCTGGAGGCCCTTGCCGCCTGTGCCCGGAACCACGGAGCGCCCATCCTGCGCGTGGTCGGGGTGGAGACGGAACAGGAGCTGGCGTTCTCCGCCCTGCACCAGCTGCTGTACCCGCTTCTCGACCAACTGCCCAGGATCCCTGCCTTCCAGGGTCAGGTGCTGGAACAGGCGCTGTCCATCCGTGAGGGTTCACCCCCCGGCCGGCTCGCCATATCCGCCGCCGCCTTGGCGCTGTTGCAGGTGGTGGCCAAGGAAGGCCCCGTTTGCGTCGTGGCCGACGATGCGCACTGGATCGACCAGTCCAGTGCCGAGGTGCTGCTCTTCATGGCGCGCAGGCTGACCGGCTGCCGGGTGGCGTTCGTCATGGCCGCCCGCAGCGGGTGGAACGGTTTCGTCGATCCGGCCGGTCTGCCCATACTCACCCTGTCGCCCCTGGACGCCGGGGATGCGCGGACCTTGCTCGAACACCGTCATCCGGGACTCGCGGAGACGACTCGGCGACGGTTGCTCGACGAGGCCGAGGGCAACCCATTGGCGCTGATCGAGCTGCCGCAGCAACTCAGCGCGGCACAGCGCCGCGGCGAAGAGTCGCTCCCCGTCAACCTGCCGCTCAGCGCGCGCCTGGAGAGTGTCTTCGCCGACCGGATCCGACTGCTCACCCCGACGATCCGGTTCCTCCTCCTCCTGGTCGCGCTCGACGGACAGCGCGGCAACCTCCAGCTGATCCGGGAGGCATGGGCAACCACGGGGGAGCAGTGGGAGGACACGCTTCTGGAGGACAGCGAAGCCAGCGGGCTGGTCCGCATACACCAGATGGACGACAAGGTGGCCTTCTACCATCCCATGGTCCGTTCGTGCCTCGTCTACATGTCATCGGCGGGCCGGCGGCGAGCCGCTCACCGCGCGCTGGCCGCCGTGCTGGGCGACGCGCCCGACCGGCGTGCCTGGCACCTGGCCCACGCGGCGGAAGGTCCGGACGAAGCGGTTGCGCTGGAACTCACCCAGGCTGCCGAGAGTGCTCTGGCGCGGGCCGGAGCGGCAGAGGCGGCGGCGGCCTATCGCCGGGCGGCCGAACTCAGTCCCCACCGCGAGGCTCGCGCCCGGCGCCTGGAGGAAGCGGCCTTCGCCGCCGGGATCAGCGGCCAGCTGGAGGCAGCCAGCGAGCTGGTCGCCGCGGGCTCGGCGGAGACCCTGCGCGGAGCGGTGGCCGCCGCCTACGTCCTCTTCCACCGGGACGGGGACAGCGACGCGGTGTTCCGCTTCCTGCTCCCGGTGCTGCGGCAGGGCCCCCGCGGTGACCGCCCCGAAGACCTGGCGGCCTACGACGACGCCTTCTACGTCCTGCTCAACTGCGCCGTGTGGGCAGGTCGGCAGGATCTGTGGCCGTCCGTCTACGAAGTCCTCGACCATGTGTCGGCGATGGCACGCATGTGTTTCGACTGTGTCGCCGATCCGGCGCGCACCGCGCACGACGTGCGAGAACGCCTCGACCGGGCCACGGCGGAGCTGCCCGCCAACACCCCCTTCTGGCGGGTGAACTGGCTGATCTACACCGCCCTGTATCTGGACTGCTTCAGCTACTACGACAGCGTGTGGCGCGACTTCGTTGGACATGATGCCTACGACAGCCAGCGCTTCGTTCTGCTGGCCCGCGCCCACGACTCGTACATGCGAGGCGACTGGGACACCACCCTGACGCTCGCTGGCGAAGGCAACAGCGACGCGGCGGGGCACGGATACAACTTCACTCACATACTCTTCACGTACGGACTGGCCTCCGTCGCCGCCGGGCGCGGTGACGAGGAGGCGCTGCGCAGGCATTGCGATGTCATCGAGGCATGGGCCGGCCCCAGGAAGTTCCAGCTGATGCTGGCAGCGGTGAACGAAGCCCGTGCCCGGGCTGCCATCGGCCGGGGCGACTTCGAGGAGGCATACCAGCAGGCCGCAGTGGTGACCCCGCCCGGGGTGCTGCCAGCGCACTACCCCCACGCGCAGCGTGTCTTCCTCGATCTGGTTGAGTCCGCCGTGCGCACCGGGCGGATCGACGAGGCACGTGCTCACGTCGCAGCCGGCCGGCAGGCGCGCCTGGACGTCATATCACCGCATCACGCGGTCATCCTCGCCGGCGCAGCCGCGGTGGCCGCGCCCGACGAGGAAGCCAGGGAACTCTACGAGGCCGCCCTGGCCATCCCGGACGCCGCACTGTGGTCCCACGAGTACGCCCGGCTGCGTCTACTCTACGGCGAGTGGCTGCGCCGGCGCCGGGACTACACGGCCTCGCGCGTTCACCTCGGGGCGGCCCTGGAAATGTTCGAGCACCACCTGAAGGCCCCGCTGTGGGCTCAGCGCGCGCGCGACGAGCTGCGAGCGGCGGGTGTCACCGTGGGTGTCTCGGAGGGCTGGGACGCGGCTCTGATGAGTGCCCAGGAGCGTCGGATCGCCGAACTGGCGGCCGGTGGGCTGTCGAACAAGGAAATCGGGCGCAAGCTCAACATCTCACCGCGTACCGCGGGGTCCCACTTGTATAAGGTCTTTCCCAAACTGGGCGTCACGTCCCGCGCGGCATTGCGCGACGCCCTGGCCGAGCTCGACCGACGTGGTAAACCGTGACGGCCCGGGGGGCCGCCCAGGGTGATCGAAGTGAAGTGCCGGCAGGCACCGGAACCAAGGGAGCGGAACATGCGAGTTGCGATTGCCGGAGGGCACGGGCAGATCGCCCTGCGCCTCGAACGTCTGTTGTCAGCGCGTGGTGACGACGTCATCGGGTTCATTCGCCGCGCCGAGCAGGCAGCCGACCTGCGTGCTGCGGGAGCCGTGCCCGTGGTGTGCGATCTCGAAAAGGCGTCGGTCGCGGATGTCGCGGCCCACCTGTCGGGGGTGGACGCGGTGGTCTTCGCGGCGGGTGCCGGGCCTGCCAGTGGTGCGTCGCGCAAGGACACCGTCGACCGGGCGGCCGCCGTCCTGTTCGCCGACGCCGCGGAGGCGGCGGGGGTGCCCCGTTACCTGATGATCTCCGGGAAAGGCGTCGGCACCGAACCCCCGGCCGGTACCGACCCTGTGTTCGCCGTCTATCTGAAGGCAAAGGCGGAGGCCGACGCCGACCTGCGCGCCCGGGTGGGACTGGCCTGGACCATCCTCCAGCCGGGGCCGCTGACCGACGAGCTGGCCACCGGGCGTGTCACTCTCGCGGAGTCCACTCCCCGCGGTGACGTCTCCCGCGACGATGTGGCACTCGTCCTGAAAGCGCTGCTGGACGAGCCGGGCGTGGCGGGTCGCACCCTGGAACTGGTCGGCGGCGACACTCCCGTGGCTGACGCCGTGCGCGCGGCAGCGAGTTAAGCTGCTTCTTCATACGTTGCACCCGTACCGCGGCACGCCGGCCCGACAGGCCCAGCGCGGCCGCGAGTTCGGCGCGTCGCAGCTCGCCGGTCTCCTCCAGCCACCACAGGGACAGCAGATCCTGATTGTCCTGGTCGAGCCAGCGGGTGGCCACCGCGACCTCGCGGCGCTGCTCGGTCAGACCGAGGCGCAAGGTGGTGAGTCCGGCGAAGTCCAGGGCGGGATCCGCGATCGTGTCCGCATCCCTCAGATCGATGTCGCGTTCCCGGGCGGCGGCCCGTGACCGCACGTGTTCTTGGGCGTGCCGGATGGTGATGGCCACCAGCCAGGACCGGAAGGCACCGGGATCCCGCAGCGTCGGCAGTCCCCGCACCATGCGCAACAGCGTCTCCTGAACGACGTCGTCCACGTCAGCATGACCGTTCAGCGCCCGGCCGACGATGTTGTACACCAGGGAGAGGCACTCGGCGACCACGGCCGCCAGCGCCTGTGTGTCTCCGGCCTGTGCAGCAGCCACCACCCCGCTGTCGGGGCCGCGCCGGTGGTTCCTGCGCATATGGCTCCATTCCCTCAAATGTGGCGCCCGCCGGGTCGACGGACGCGCCTCTGCTCAGGGAGACGAACATTGACCGCTTCCACTACAGAAATTCGGCGGCGACGCCGGACACCGCAGGAGTTCCGGGCCGCGCCGCGCCCGAGGTCGGGCTCCGGTCGGACTGGGGTACGGCTTTCCCGGGCGGGGCGTTGCCACCGGCCGCCCGGGAAAGCGGCGTCAGTCGGCGCAGGGGACCAGCAGGCCCGCCAGGTTCCACTCGTCCACGCGCTGCATGAGCTCTTGGTGGATCACCGCGGGGTTCAACCCCCACACACCCGCAAGACGGTCGGCCGCGGCGTGCGCGTTCCCGCCCTGCTCCTGCAGCGCGAGCCACATCGCGGTGGCCTCGGGCGGACACAGCGACCAGTTGCCGCCCGGAGCGTGAAAGAGCATCTCTCCGCTTTCCAGAATGGTGAGCAACACCCCGGACACGGGACGGAACCTGGGCATGTCGTCTAGCTCTTCTCGTCCGTTCACGTGGGGTGGAGACGCGTACGGGGCGCGGCTGCGCTGCGCCGGGACCACGGTCCCCGCTGTCAGGAATCACGGAACACGTGGTCTCCGGCTTCACACCAGTATCACACGTGTGAGTATTGAACCCCGTGCCCGATCGTTCTCGTGTCTCAGTTGAGGTGCTCTCCGGCTCGGGGAGGTCTCCGCCTGCCGCCTGGCGGTGTTTCGTGACCACCGATCGGTGAAGGGACGGCATGTGTCCTCTTGTGTGATCTTCCGCGGCACCGCCTCCTTCAGGCGGTGACCGGGGATGCCGGATGACTGGCTGGACGAAGCAGCCGAGGTGCCTCTGGGCTGGCTGGCCGCTGAGGGGACTGCCTGGTGGCTGCTGGAGTGCGGGGATGTGTGCTGGCCGTGGTCGCCCTTCGAATGCCGTGCCACGCACGAGGTGTTGGCCCTCACCGCTCTGCTGACGGTGCCGATGGGGCACGCCGGACCGTCCCCCGGTCGGCGGCTGCCGGATCTGCGGAAGTTGGTCGAGGACGACCGCGCGTGGGCCCGATGGTGTGCGGAGAGTCTGGTCTCTCCTCAGGCCCAGTTCTCTCCTGCCGATCTGGCCGTCGCGGTCATGACCTGGCAGCGGCTGGTCCAGCCGCACGGGCTGGGACAGGAGGCGGACCCATGGGATCTGACGGCATCGTCCCCTCCGCTCATCAGCTTCCAGGTCGGTGTCAGAGGGGCCCGCCGACTGCTGGACGACCTGCTCCAGCGCTGGTACGGCTACCTGCCCTGAGTGATAGCGGCTACTTCGCCAGTTGCGGGTAGAGAGTGGCGAGGTCCTTGAACAGGCCGCCTGCACATGGCGGGTCACGTCGTCGGCCAGCACCTCGTACCTCGTACGCATCGGGCTCACGCCGTCCAGCGCGAGTGCCGCGACGTCGTGTGGGGAGGACTTCGCGGCCTCGATGTTCGGCGTCATGTCGGTGTCCACGTAGCCCACGTGCAGTTCGGTGACGGAGATGCCGCGGGGCTGGAGCGCGAGACGGAGCGAGTTGGTCTGCGCCCACAGTGCGGCCTTGGACGCGCTGTAGGATCCGGCGACCGCCAGCCAGGACAGCACCGAGTAGACGGTCAGGATGTGGCTCCCGCCGTTACGCTCGGCTCGATGAGCGGTACGAACGCACGGGTCACCAGCAGTGGTCCGAAGAAGTTGGTTTCCAGCTCGCGGCGCACGTCGTCGACTGGGGAGTCGAGGAAGGAGGCACCCATCGAGACACCCGCGTTGTGTCCCGTCTCGCCGGGACATCCCGTCGGCTGCCGGCGTCGTCGTAAGTCAAACGACGGATCAGCGCAGTCGGAGGGCCGCCAAGAATGAGGGCACAGGCCCCGGTTACGGCTGCACGAGTCAGCCGCCGGGAGAGGTGTTCTCCACCGGACAGGACTTCCACGTCGATGCCGGACGGAGACGTACGACGAAGGAACGCAGCATGAGCATCATCTCCAGTCCGCTTCCCGAGACGGAACGCAAGGTGACCGGAGCCGCCCTGCAGGACACCCTCGTCGACCTGCTGGACCTGTCCCTGGTCGCCAAGCAGGCGCACTGGAACGTCTACGGTCCGCGTTTCCGCTCCATCCACCAGCAACTCGACGAAGTGGTCACCATCGCGCGTGACTATGCCGACCAGGTCGCCGAGCGTGCGGCCGCGCTGGGAATCAGCCCCGATGGGCGGGCGGGAAGCATCACCGTCGGTAGCGGCCTCCCCGGCTTCGAGGCCGGCTGGATCGCGGACAGCGCCGCGGTGGAAGCGCTGGTCCAGGCATTCTCGGTGCTCATCGACCGCGTGCGCGCCCGCATCGAGCACACCGGTCAGTCCGACCCCGTGACCCAGGACCTGCTGATCGGGCTGACCGCCGAACTCGAGAAGCAGAGCTGGATGTTCCAGGCGGAGAACCGCAGCTGACGCGGGCGGCGGGAGGCGCTCCGCCGCCGGACGGATGTGACGTGCCACCGGCACGCGGACCGGTTTGGGTCCGAGTCGCCCGCACCGACATCCCGGCGCGCCGCGCCAGCCGTGGTCGGCCTTCATAGCAGACAAGATCGAGGAGAGACGATGCCTTCCACGCCGCCCCACCTTGACTGGACCGAGTTGGACCAGCGTGCCGTGGACACTGCCCGCGTCCTGGCCGCCGACGCCGTACAGAAGGTCGGCAACGGCCATCCGGGTACGGCGATGAGCCTGGCGCCGGCGGCGTACACCCTCTTCCAGAAGGTGATGCGGCACGACCCGTCCGACCCCGACTGGGTGGGCCGCGACCGTTTCGTGCTGTCCGCCGGTCACTCGTCGCTGACCCTCTACACGCAGCTCTACCTGGCCGGCTTCGGCCTGGAGCTGGAAGACCTGGAGTCCTTCCGGACCTGGGGCTCGAAGACCCCGGGCCACCCGGAGTACGGCCACACCAAGGGCGTGGAGACCACCACGGGACCGCTCGGCCAGGGTGTCGCCAACGCCGTCGGCATGGCCATGGCCGCCCGCTACGAGCGCGGCCTGTTCGACCCGGACGCGCCGCAGGGCGAGTCCCCCTTCGACCACTTCATCTACTGCATCGCCGGTGACGGCTGCCTCCAGGAGGGTATCTCCGCCGAGGCGTCCTCGATGGCCGGCCACCAGAAGCTCGGCAACCTGGTCCTGCTGTGGGACGACAACCACATCTCGATCGAGGGCGACACCGAGACGGCCGTCTCCGAGGACACCGTCAAGCGCTTCGAGGCGTACGGCTGGCACGTCCAGCGCATCGCCCCGAAGCCGGACGGCGACCTGGACCCGCACGCCATCTACAACGCGATCGAGGCCGCGAAGAAGGTGACGGACAAGCCGTCCTTCATCGCGATGCGCTCGATCATCGCCTGGCCTGCCCCGCACGCGCAGAACACCGAGGCCGCCCACGGCTCGGCGCTCGGCGAGGACGAGGTCGCGGCCACCAAGCGAGTCCTTGGCTTCGACCCGGAGAAGTCCTTCGACGTCGCCGAGGAGGTCCTCGCCCACACCCGCCAGGCCGGCGAGCGCGGTGCCGCCGCCAAGGCCGAGTGGGAGAAGTCGTTCCAGCTGTGGCGTGACAGCAACGCCGAGCGGGCCGCCGAGTTCGACCGCATGGCCGCGGCCGAGCTGCCCAAGGGCTGGGAGGAGAAGATCCCGGTCTTCGAGCCCGGCAAGGGCGTCGCCACCCGCGCGGCCTCGGGCAAGGTGATCCAGGCGCTCGGTGCCGTGATCCCGGAGCTGTGGGGCGGTTCCGCCGACCTCGCCGGGTCGAACAACACGACCATCGACAAAGACAGCTCGTTCCTGCCGGCGGACAACCCGCTGCCGGGTGCGAACCCCTACGGCCGCACCATCCACTTCGGTATCCGCGAGCACTCCATGGCCGCGGAGATGAACGGCATCACCCTGCACGGCAACACCCGTGTCTACGGCGGTACGTTCCTCGTCTTCTCCGACTACATGCGCAACGCCGTGCGGCTGTCGGCGCTGATGCACCTGCCGGTGACGTACGTGTGGACGCACGATTCCATCGGTCTCGGCGAGGACGGCCCGACGCACCAGCCGGTCGAGCACCTCGCCTCGCTGCGCGCCATCCCCGGTCTGAACGTGGTCCGCCCGGCGGACGCCAACGAGACCGCGATCGCCTGGCGCGAGATCCTCAGGCGCTACACCAAGGTCTTCGGCAAGGGCGCTCCGCACGGCCTGGCGCTGACCCGCCAGGGCGTGCCGGTGTACGAGTCCAACGAGGACACGGTCAAGGGTGGTTACGTCCTCTTCGAGGCCTCGAACGGCACCCCCGAGGTCATCCTCATCGCCACCGGCTCCGAGGTGCACGTCGCCGTCGAGGCGCGCGGGCAACTGGAGGCCGACGGCGTGCCCACCCGGGTCGTCTCCATGCCGTGCGTGGAGTGGTTCGAGGAGCAGGACCAGGGGTACCGGGACAGCGTGCTGCCGCCGTCCGTCAGGGCACGGGTGTCGGTCGAAGCGGGTATCGGCCTCACCTGGCACAAGTACGTCGGGGACGCCGGCCGCATCGTTTCTCTGGAGCACTTCGGTGCTTCCGCCGACGGCAAGGTGCTCTTCCGCGAGTTCGGCTTCACTGCCGAGAACGTGGCCGCCAAGGCCCGGGAATCCATCGCCGCCGCCCAGCGGTTCACCGCTGCCGGGAAGAGGTGACCCTCTTGACCTCTCAACCCGGGCAGCCTGTCGGCCGCGAGGGTCGGGAGCCTGCTCTTGCAGAGGGCGGTTTCGCAGGCGACGGCCACTGCCAGCAGGGCTCCTACCTCTCGCCCGCAAGGCGGCCGTCGAAGAGACCATTCGTTTGACCAATACGGCCGACGTCCGCGGCGCCGCCGACACCCTGCACCCGGTCCAGTCAGGACGTCACCACCGCGAGAGCGACCGACCTGCTGAAGTCCACCCAGGCGGAGTTGCCATTCCACCGGAATGACTCCCGTGCGGACGGCCACCGTCGAACAACGCGAAGAAGGAGCGACACGATATGGACGAGAACCAGGAGATCCTGCACCGGATCACGGAAATGGCCGAGGAGGAACGGTCGTTGCGTGACTCCCTGGGAGCAGGCGACGGAGACGGTGACGCCGAGCGGGCCCGTCTCGGGGACCTGGAACGCGAGTTGGACCAGTGCTGGGATCTGCTGCGGCAGCGCAAGGCCATGACAGAGTTCGGGCAGAACCCCGACGACGCGCAGGCCCGGCCGCAGTCCGTGGTCGAGCACTACGTGTCCTGACGGCGGATCCGCAGATGAGAGGCATCGACAGCAATCCGCTTCGTGATTCCGCAGACCGACGGCTCCCGCGTATCGCGGGGCCGTCGGGCCTGGTGATCTTCGGGGTCACGGGTGACCTGTCGCGCAAGAAGCTGATGCCCGCGGTCTACGACCTCGCCAACCGGGGTCTGCTGCCGCCGGGCTTCTCCCTGGTCGGCTTCGCCCGCCGCGAGTGGGCCAACGAGGACTTCGCCGCCGAGGTCCACGACGCCGTCAAGGAACACGCCCGCACCCCGTTCCGCGAGGAGGTCTGGCAGCAGCTCATCCAGGGGATGCGCTTCGTCCAGGGCACCTTCGACGACGACGACGCCTTCGAGCGGCTCCGCTCCACCATCGAGGAGCTGGACAAGGCGCAGGGCACCGGAGGCAACTTCGCCTTCTACCTGTCCGTCCCGCCGCGGTCCTTCCCGGTCGTCATCCAGCAGCTGAAGAAGCACGGCCTAGCGGACCAGAGCAGCGGCTCCTGGCGGCGCGCGGTCATCGAGAAGCCCTTCGGCCACGACCTGAAGTCGGCCGAGGCGCTCAACAAGGTCGTGCACGAGGTGTTCGAACCGGACCAGGTGTTCCGGATCGACCACTACCTCGGCAAGGAGACCGTCCAGAACATCCTGGCGCTGCGTTTCGCCAACACCATGTTCGAGCCGATCTGGAACCGGTCCTTCGTGGACCACGTGCAGATCACCATGGCCGAGGACATCGGTATCGGCGGCCGCGCCGGCTACTACGACGGCATCGGTGCCGCCCGTGACGTCATCCAGAACCACCTGCTCCAGCTGATGGCCCTGACCGCGATGGAGGAGCCCGCCTCCTTCGACGCGGACGCGCTGGCCGCCGAGAAGGAGAAGGCGCTCGGCGCCGTACGGCTGCCGGACGACCTGGGCAAGCACACCGTGCGCGGCCAGTACGCGGCTGGCTGGCAGGGCGGCGAGAAGGTCACCGGCTACCTCCAAGAGGACGGCATCGACGGCAAGTCGAAGACCGACACCTACGCCGCGGTCAAGGTCGAGATCGACAACCGCCGCTGGGCGGGTGTCCCCTTCTACCTGCGCACCGGCAAGCGTCTGGGCCGCCGCGTCACCGAGATCGCGGTGGTCTTCCAGCGGGCCCCGCACTCCCCCTTCGACCACACGGCGACGGAGGAGCTGGGCCAGAACGCGATCGTCATCCGCGTCCAGCCCGACGAGGGCATCACGGTCCGCTTCGGCTCCAAGGTGCCCGGCACCTCGATGGAGATCCGGGACGTGTCGATGGACTTCGCCTACGGCGAGTCGTTCACCGAGTCCTCGCCGGAGGCTTACGAGCGGCTGATCCTGGACGTGCTGCTGGGCGACGCCAACCTCTTCCCGCGCACGGAGGAGGTCGAGCTGTCCTGGAAGATCCTCGACCCGATCGAGCAGTACTGGGACCAGCACGGCAGGCCCGCCCAGTACCCGTCGGGCACCTGGGGTCCCGCCGAGGCCGACGAGATGCTCGCACTAGACGGACGGAGCTGGCGCCGGCCATGAAGACAGACCTGACGGACACCACGGCAAGCAAGATCAACGCAGCACTGATCGACGGCCGCAGGGCCACGGGCGCGCCCGCTGTCGGCATGGTCCTGACCCTCGTCATCGTCACCGACGAGGAGAACGCCTACGACGCTCTCAAGACGGCCAACGACGCCTCGCGCGAGCACCCCTCGCGCACCCTCGTGGTCATCCGGCGGCACACCTCCCACGGCCCCCGCCCGTGGTCCGGCTCCCGGCTGGACGCCGAGGTGCTGCTCGGCGCGGAGGGTGAGACGGTGGTGCTGCGCACATACGGTGAGGCCGCCGACCATGCCGACTCGGTGGTGCTGCCGCTCCTGCTGCCGGACGCCCCGGTGGTCGTGTGGTGGCCGGTGGCCGCCCCCGACGACCCGGTGAAAGACCCCCTCGGTGCGCTGGCCCAGCGCAGGATCACGGACCTGTATACCGCCGAGCGCCCACTGGAGGTCCTTCGGACCCGAGCGCTCTCCTATGCGCCCGGTGACACGGATCTGGCCTGGACCCGGCTGACCCTGTGGCGGTCGATGCTGGCCGCCGCTATGGACCAGGCCCGGGAGAAGGTGACGTCGGCGGCCGTCGAGGCCGAGGCGGATAACCCGAGCGCCGAGTTGCTGGCGCGCTGGCTGGGCGCCCGGCTGGGTGTCCCGGTGGACCGGGTGGTGACCGGCGGGCCGTTCGTCACGGCCGTACGGCTGGGCACGGAGCACGGCGAGATCGTCGTCGACCGGCCCGCGGGACCGCTGGCCACGCTGACCCTGCCGGGCCAGCCGCCGCGCACCCTCGCCCTGAAGGTCCGCCCCACCTCCGAACTCATCGCCGAGGAGCTGCGCCGCCTCGACGCCGATGAGATGTACGCCACCGCCCTGCAGGGCGAGGCCGTCAAAGTAAACGTCTGAGATGGCCCAGTCAGCGTTCGGCGGCCACGCCGTAGAGCGGGCCAGGTGACCGGGGTGGGCGAGCTGCTGCTGGTACGGCACGGGGAGACCGGGTGGACGCTCTCGCGCCGGCACACCAGCTTCACCGACGCGCCCCTCACAGAGCACGGGAGCGGCAGGCCCGAGCCCTCGCGCCGCTGCTGGCAGGGCGCCGGATCAGCAAGGTGCTGGTCAGCCCCTCGCAACGGGCGCTTCGCACGGCGGCCCTGGCAGGGCTGGCGGACTGGACCGAGGACGCGGACCTCCGCGAATGGAACTACGGAGGCTACGAGGGCGTCACCACCGCGGAAATCCACCGCGCGCGGCCGGACCGGAACCTGTGGACCGAGGGCACGCCCGCGACACCCCACGGCCGGCCTGGGGAGAGCCCCGGCACGGTGGCGGCACGCGCCGACCGTGTGCTCGTCCGGGTCGCGGAGTCGCTGCGTGCCGCGGACTCCGCCGATGTGGTGCTGGTCGCCCACGGCCATCTGCTGCGGGTCCTGACCGCCCGGTACCTGGGTCTGCCGCCCGCCGCAGGGGGGCCTGTTCATCCTGGACACCGGAGCGCTGTCCAGGATGGGCAGCGAGCACGGCCGGCCGGCGCTGATGGCCTGGAACGTCACGGACGCGTCGACCGGAGCGAGCGAGCACGGCTCGTGGCGACGGGGTGCGGCTGACCCCGTGTGCCGGTGCAGGGACCGAAGGGATCGTCGTGTGAGATCACGGCAGAATCTGTGGTCCCTGCGCGACGCTATGCCCGGGCTTGGGTCGCTTGAGTCGCTGTCCTGTGAGCGTGCAAGCTCTGACCTGCGGTTTCGCAGTCTCCTGAGTTCATCGACCGAAGAGTAGCTCGGTCGCTGAACTCAGGGGACAGCTTGTTTCCGGGCGCCTGGCTGCACGCTGGCCGGGCTTTTGATCCCTTTTTGCGCGGCGCCGACGTGTGGGGGACGGCCGATGTCCGCCCCCCACACGCACCTCAGTCCACCCAGCTGGTGAACAGTGCGTTCAGTCCCTCGGCCATGGTCGGATGCGCGATGATTCCGTCCCGGAGCCGGGTGAAGGGCAGGCCGGCCCACATGGCCGTCTGCACCACGGTGAGGACTTCGGAGGAGTCGGGGCCGAGCAGGGCCACGCCCAGAATCTCCTCGGTGTTCCGGTCCACGATCGCCTTCCACAGGCCACGGGTCTCGCGCATGGTGCGGGCCCGCGGAATGGCCTTGACGGGCAGCCTGGCGACCCGGATGTCGCGGCCCGTGGCGCGAGCCTGCTCCTCGGTCAGTCCCACCCGGGCCAGTTCCGGGTCGGTGAAGAGGTTCCACGGGACCAGGCGCCCGGTGGTGCTGCGCGTACCGCCCGTGATGTTCTCCTTCACGATGCGGTAGTCGTCCAGCGAGACATGCGTGAACTGCGGACTGCCCGCCACGTCCCCCACCGCCCAGGTGTGCGGGGCGTCGGTGGCAAGGGTGTCGTCCACGCGCACGAAGCCGCGCTCGTCGATCCGCACCCCCGCCGCGCCCAGACCCAGATCGCGGGTCACCGGGTCGCGCCCCGTGGCCGCGAGCACGTCGTCGGCGACGAGAATCCGGCCGTCCTCGAGTACAAGGCGCACGGCATCCTCGTCGCGGGCGGCCTCCTTGACGGTGACACCCGCGAGCACCTCGACCCCGTCCTCACGCAGGCACTCGGCGAGCACCCCGGAGATGTCGCCGTCCTCCCGCGGCAGCAGACGCCGATTGCGGTCGAGCACCGTGACCCGGCTTCCGAAAGCCGCGAACATCTGCGCGAACTCCAGGCCGACGTAGCCCCCGCCGATCACCACGAGGCGCTCCGGGATGCGCTCCAGATTCATGATCGTTTCGCTGGTCAGCGGTTCCACATCGGCCAGCCCCGGCACCGAAGGCATGTGCGGAACCGTGCCGGTGTTGATCACGACGTCCGTGCCGCGCACCACCCGGCGTCCGCCGTCGTTCAGGTCGATCTCGACCGTCCGCTCCGCCACGAAGCGCGCCGTACCGAGGACGAGGTCCATCCCGCTGTCCAGGAACTGGCGATGGTTGAGGTCCACCATGTCCGCGACCACGCCCTCCTTGTGGGAGCGCAGCATGTGCAGGTCGACCTCGAGCTTGCCGAGGCTCAGTCCCAGCGACTGGGCGGCGGCGGCCCGGCGGGCGAGCCGGGAGCTCGTCACCAGGGACTTGGTGGGGATGCACGCCACATTGATACAGGTGCCCCCGATCATGCCGCGCTCGACCATGACGACTCTGCGACCGGCTCGCGCGAGATCCATGGCAAGGGTCTTTCCCGCCTTACCGCCGCCCACCACCAGCAGGTCGACGTCCTCAACGACGTCCTGGGAATCGATCATGACTGTGCGTCCTCCTCAGAGGTGAACCGGTTGTGGACGGCGGTGACCCGGAGCCACGCCGTGCACGGGCCCGGTTACCCCCACTCCGTAGGATCGCCTTGTCCCGGACGCCTGGCATCCGTCGATTGACTTGTGTTCCGGCGTCAGCTGTCCTGACCGGCCGCCGGACCGGCCCGCACCAGGCCTCTTTCGCCGGGGGAGCCCGTCGGGCACCGTGCCCGCCCCGGCTGCTCGCCGCGCCCGCCCGGTCCCGGCCGACGTACGAGGCTCTCCGAGCGGGGGTGAGTCATCCGACCGATGCCCGATGTCGTGGCGGACCCTAGGTTTGTCCCGCGGGACCGGCCGGATGGCGCATCTGCCCGGGTCCCGTCGTGCGGGCGCTCCTGGTTGCCCGGATACGGGCCGCGGCGCGCCGAGGTCCGCCGGTCCGGCCCGGGAGTGCCCGCACCGTGACGAGCGTCCGTGCCGCACTGTCGCCACGGCCGGGTCCGATGGCGGGCCGGCACCCAGCGGGATGCCGAGGCCCGCGCAGGAACGAGTGGAGACCGCCATGATCACAGCACACCCCACCGCGGGGAGCGACCCGCGCGGTGACGACGTCCGCTTCCGCGTCCTCGGTCCGGTACGCGCATGGCGGGCGGGCGCGGAGTTGCCACTCGGTCCCCGCCAGCAGCGACTCGTCCTGGCGGCGCTGCTGGCCCGGGCGGGACGTCCCGTCTCACTGACGGAACTGGTGGCCCTCCTCTGGGAGGAAGACCCGCCCCGCAGCGCGGCCAACGCGGTGCACCGGTACGTGGGTGTGCTGCGGCGCCTGCTCGAACCGGGGCTGCCGGCTAGGGCGCCCGGAAGGTGGCTCGTACGGCAGGGCGGCGGCTACCTGATGCGGGTAGGCCCGGACCAACTCGACCTGCTGGCGTTCCGCGCCTCGCTGCGACGGGCTCGGGCCGCGGTCACCGCGGGAAGCACGCAAGAGGCGGTGAGCTGGTTCTGCGCGGCGCTGGAGCAGTGGCAGGGACGGTGTGCGGCCGATCTGGAGGCCGCCGTGGGCGATCACCCGCTGTTCGCCACCCTGGAGTTCGAGATCGTCGCGGCGGTGACGGAGGCGGCGGACGCCGCGCTGCGCAGCGCTGCTCCTGCTTCCGTCCTGCCGGCCGTGCGCCAGGCGGCGCAGCGTCACCCCCTGGACGAGCGGCTGCAGGCGCGGCTGATGCTCCTGCTCGCCTCGGACGGCAAACAGGCCGAGGCGTTGCTGATGTACCGGCGTGTGAGCACCGTGCTGAGGGACGAACTCGGTGTGGAGCCGGGGGTGGAGCTGCGTGCCGCGCACAAGTACGTCCTGCGCGGCCAGGCGGAAGGCCCCCGTCCTTCGCAGGCCACCGCGACGGATTCGGACACTACGGTGCGCTGGAACGCCGCGGTGGGAACGGGTGCGGGTATCGACGTACGACCGGGGCCCGCCATGGAAGAGGAGCCCCGGACCCCGCCACTGGTGCACCCGGTGCCTGCTCAACTGCCGGCGGACCTGCCCTGCTTCACCGGGCGGGAACACGCCATGAAGCAGGCACTGGATCTCGCCGGGGAGACGGGCGGAGCCCTGCCCGTGCTGGCGATCGACGGCATGCCCGGGGTCGGCAAGACCGCTCTGGCGGTGCGCCTGGCCCACCGGGTGGCGCCGCGTTTCCCGGACGGCCAGTTGTTCGCCGACCTCGGTGGCTTCACGTCCGGCAAGGGCCCGTCGGACCCGGGCGCGGTGCTGTACGGGTTCCTGGAGGCACTGGGTCTGCCGCGGGGGCGCATCCCCGAGACGACGGACTCCCGGGCGGCTCTGTTCCGCAGTGTGCTGGCCACCCGCAGGGTTCTGGTCGTGCTGGACAACGTTCTCGACGTGGAGCAGGTGCGCCCGCTGCTGCCGGGTGCCTCGCAGTGCATGGTGGTGATCACCAGCCGCCGGCGGCTGAGCGGACTCGCCGCAGCCCTCGGGGCCCGGCTGACCGGTCTGGACGTGCCCTCCGGCACGGAGGCGATCAGGTGCTTCCTGCAACGGGTCGGCGTCGGCCGCCCCGACGCGGACGCCGGTGCGGTCAAGGAGATCGTCGAACTGTGCGGCCGCCTGCCCCTCGCCCTGAGCATCGTGGCCGCCCGCGTGCTGGGCCGTCCGGACCAGCCGCTGAGCCGGATGGCTGTCGAACTGGCCGCGGCCGGTGAAGGACTCGACGGGTTCAGCGACGACGACCGCGGCAACGACCTGCGTGCCGTCTTCTCCTGGTCCTACCGCACGCTGGGTCCCGACGCGGCGCGGATCTTCCGTCTGCTGCCCTCGCACCGGACGGCCGAGTTCGGCACCGGGGAGCTGGCGGCCGCGGCGGGTCTGTCGCTCCAGGCGGCGACCGTGGCCCTGGGGGAACTCGTACGCACCCGGCTTCTGACCTCCGTACGGCGTGACCGGTACGGAGCACATCGCTTGGTCATCGCCTACGCCGCTGAACTCGACCGCGCGGTGCGGCAGCGGCCCGCAGGAGTTCCGCGTGCGAACGTCCGTCGGGCCACGGAGCACCTGGAGGTGACCCAACCCGGCAGGGACGACGCGCGCATCATGACGGCCGCGTGAGCGGTGTTCCGGGCACCCGGGACGCCGACCGGACCGGCCCGGGACGCCGACCGGACCGGCCCGGGGTGCCGCTGGCCGGCACCCCGACGGGCGCTCGTGCTGCCTCTGATGGCGGGTGCTGGGACTGCCGGTGGTGATGCGGGAAACGGGCACACCCTGCCGGCACCGAGTCTGCGGACACCGGGAACTTCTCCTCCGGGGCCGTGGACGGCGACTGTGCGTATGCGGCTGCCGGTCGGAGGGGCCCTGGCGCCGGAGCGGACGCCGTGCGGCGGCGGGGACGGCTCACGCGCTCGGGCACCCCGGGGGGAGGTGCGGGAGCCGTCGGCGTCGGGGGTACGCCGTGCGTGAGCCGTCCGACGCCGGGCCCGGCAAGTGGCCGGGCCGGGGGAGGGTTCCTTGTGCGGCCGGTGCGGCCCATTGGAACAGCAGGCGTCGCCTGCTGTCCAAGACGGATCCGTCATCACCTGATGCCGGGCAGGCATCGCCGACCATCGGTCATCTCGTCGGCGGGTGCCGACGGGCTGACGACCCACTCGGAGGGCGGATCGTTACCGTCACGTGTGCCGCAGCATCAGCGGCGGTCACGGACCACGTCGTCTGCGGCGGGCGGGACGGGTGGACCTTGCCCATCCACGGGTGTCCCGGGCGCACTCTGCGAACCGCCCTCTCAGGCCGGCGTCTCGGCGGCCGTCGCAGCGAAGAAGGGTAGGTCCTCCGGCAGCAGCCTGGTGAGCGCGATCACATCCGGGTTCACCACACCGCCCAGCCGCCCCGCCTGGCGAGTCATCATCTGTTCGACCAACTGCCGGGCCAGACGGGCGTTGCCGAAGGACCGCGAGCGGGGCAGGGCGTCCAGATGGACGCGCAGAGCCTCCAGCGTCTCCTGGGCGCACTCGTACCCGGCCGTGCCGGCCTGCTCCTGGACTATGGCGAGCAGTTCGTCCGTGGAGTAGTTCTCGAACTCGACCCTGCGGGTGAAGCGGGAGGCCAGCCCGGGGTTGGACTCGAGGAAGCGGCCCATCTCGTCGGGGTAGCCGGCGACGATGACGACCACTTCGTCGCGGTGGTCCTCCATCAGCTTCAGCAGCGTGTCCACCGCCTCCCGGCCGAAGTCCTGCGGCGAGTTCTCCGGTGTCAGAGTGTAAGCCTCGTCGATGAACAGCACACCGCCGACGGCTCGTTGAAACGCCTCGGTGGTCAGCTGGGCGGTGTGGCCGATGTAGCGGCCCACGAGGTCGGCTCGCGCCACCTCGACGAGCTGGCCGCGCGGCAGGACACCGAAGGAGCGCAGCAGGTCGGCGTAGAGGCGCGCGACCGTCGTCTTACCGGTGCCAGGCGGCCCGGAGAAGATCAGGTGGTGGCTGATCCGGGGGGTGGGCAGCCCGACCGCGGCCCGCTGCCGGTAGGCGGACAGCAGGTCGACGATGCCGCCCACCTCGCGCTTGACGGCCTCCAGACCGGTCATGGCGCGGATCACCGCGAGGACGTCGCTCTCACCGGGCCGGCTGGTGCCGGAGCGGATCTGCGCCGCCTCCTCGTCCCCCACGTCCTCGGGCAGCATCAGGGTCAGGTCCGACTCGCCGGCGTCCGGCAGGGACGCCAGCCGGAGCGACTGACGGTCCACCATCTCCTCGAACACCTTGCGTGCGGCCCGGCCGTTGCCGAAGGTCGCGTCACGGCGCATGCCGGAGAAGTGCAGATGCAGCGCCTGCCGGGTCTCCGGGTCGAGCCGGTAGCTGTGGCTCGTGCACATGTTCTCGGTGATGGTGACGAGTTCGTCCACGGAGTAGTTGTCGAACTCGATGGTGCGGGTGAACCGGGACGCCAGACCGGGGTTGGCGGAAAGGAAGTCCTCCATCTCCTTGGAGTAGCCGGCGACGATGACCACCGCCTCGTCTCGGTGATCCTCGATCAGCTTGACCAGGGTGTCGATGGCCTCCTGTCCGAAGTCGACCCCCGAGCCCTTGCTGTCCGACAGCAGGGTGTACGCCTCGTCAATGAAGAGCACGCCCCCCAGCGCCTTGCGGAAGGCCTCGGTGGTCTTAATGGCGGTGCCGCCGATGACCTGGGCGACGAGGTCCGACCGGGACACCTCGACGAGGTGCCCGGACGGCAGCATGTCGAGGCGGGCGAGGATCGAACCGTACAGCCGGGCCACCGTGGTCTTGCCGGTGCCGGGCGGGCCCGCGAAGACCAGGTGCCGGCTCATCGGCGGTGCGGGAATGCCCAGTTGGGCGCGCCGCTGGGTCAGTCGGCCGAGGCTGACCAGCATGTTCACCTGCTGTTTGACCCCCGACAGACCGACCAGGGCGTTCAGGTCGGCGAACGGGCCCTCCACCGGGGGCCCGTTCTGCGGTGCCGCGGCCGGACCGGTACCCGCCGTCTCTCCGCCGCCCGTGGCCGGTTCCGCCGTCTGCCAGTCGTCCGGCAGGCCGTTGTCCGAACTGTCCAGGCGCTCCACCGTCAGGGCCGGGCCGGGCCTGGTGTGCCGCAGTCCGGCACCCTGGTTGGAGTGCACCGTGCAGCCCGCGACCGTGATGGGCGCGGTGCCGTCCAGGCGGATGCCGTCACCGGTGTTGCCGGTGAGCACGCAGTCGGTGAGGGAGCCCTTGCCGCCGGCTGACACCAGGACACCGTGCGCGCGGGCGCCGCTGGCCCGTACGCGCGTCAGGGAGACGTCGCCGCCTTTGTCCACCGCGATTCCCGAACCGGCACTGCCGGTCACGTCGCAGTCGCGCAGGGAGGCATTGCCGCCCTGCGCGACGGACACCCCCGCCTTTCCGGCCGTTCTGAAGGAAGAGCCGCCGAACTGCGGGTGCCCGCCCTGCTCGACCCGCACGGACGGTCCCGTGCTGTCCTGGACCTCGCAGTTCTCGAAGCGGCCCTTGGCGCGGTCACCGACGACGATGCCGGCGTCGCGGACGGCCGTTACCCGTACCCGTCGCAGCAGCGGGCGCGCCCCGGACCGCAGGACGACACCCGGACCGTACGTGCCCGAGACGTGCGCGCCCTCGATCTCCCCCTCGGCTTCGTCGGTCAGCAGGAAACCGCACTCGCCGCCGCCCTCGACCTCGGTGTTCAGCAGGTGGGGCGCGCTGGACTGCTCGACGTGCACGGCCGCCTGCGCGGCTTCGGCGAAGACGCAGTCGGTGTACCGACCCCGGGCACGTTCGGTCAGGAACAGCCCGCTGCCGCCCGTGTGGCTGGTCGAGCAGTGTGACAGCTGCGGGTCCGAGCGGTTGGCCACGGCGAAACCGTGTCCCGTCGTGTCGTGCACCCGTACGCCGGTCAGCACGGTCCGTGCGGTGCTCGCCAGGTAGACGCCGAGCGCGCAGTCATGCACGGTCGTGCGGGTCACGCCGATACCGGTCGTGCCCTCCAGGGCGATGGCGGGCCGGTCGGTGGAGGATATGTCGCAGCCTTCCAGCCGGCCTTCGGAGCGGCCGTTGGCCAGGACTCCGTTGCCGCGGGCGTCGCGCAGGGTGCAACCCCGTACGACGATGCGCCCGTCCTCGCTGATCACGATGGCGGAGGTGCCCATGTGCTCCAGGGTGCAGTCCTCCAGGACGCTGCCCACCGCCGAGGTTTCCACCACGCCCGCGCCGTCCGGGTTGGTGACCCGGCAGTTGCGCATCGCCAGGGACCCCGTGCTCCGGCTGAGCAGTGCCGTCCAGCCGGATCCGAGCACCTCGCAGCCGTCCAGAGCCACCTGCCCGCGGACCGCGTCGACCACCGGGAGGTCGTCCTCGTTGCCGCGCAGCACCAGGTCGGTCAGGAGGACGGCGTCCGCGGCAAGGGTCACCGCCGTACCGTTGCGGGGTGCCAGTTCCACCGACCCCCTGGGACCGTCGGCCACGATCGTGACCTGCGCGCGGATGGTGAGACTCTCGGCGTACACGCCGGGTCGGAGCCGGATGACCGTGCCCGCGCGGGCCCGTGACAGGGCGGCCGCGATGGTCGGGTGGTCACCGGCGCCATCCTGGCTCACGGTCAGTGTCGTGCGTGCCACGGCCGATCCTCCTCAGTATGCAGCCGCAGGTCGTTCCGGCTCCGGCTGCCGGCCGGCAACCGGACCTCTGCGGTGATGCGGGCCCGGACTCCCGTATCGCCGCCGGGCCGCCCTGAGCGGCCGAGATGCGCGCGGCAGTTCGGGTGGTGCACCTCTGAGGGTATCCAAGGAACACATGTGGCCACGAGCCGACTGCACATGAGGGTCCGCCGGAACGCACTCGCCGTGCGTTCCCGCTGCACATGTTGCCCCGGATCCATCACACATGTGCACCTGGACCTGTGCCCGACGGGGTGCGCGTGCGGGTGGAAGGAGAACGGCCCAGGCGCCGACGGCCCGTCAGGAGCGCAGCGCGCCCGGCGCGACGGCGACGTCCTCGGTCACGGAGAAGGACTGGTCCGAGGTGGCCGTGGCGTGCAGTCTGGCGCCGTCGGCCTGGGCGGCGCCGGCCCGGCCCCCGCCTGCGACCGCATGCGGGAGCCGGGGAACGGGCGGCAGGGAAGCCCTGATCCCGGACGGGGACCGGGTGCTGTGTCAGGAGACGGTGGTGCCGGGGTAGAGGTGCTCGGCGGACTGGAAGAGGATCGTGGGGTTGATCCGGGCGAGGTGCCGCGCCGTCATCAGGTCGGCGAACTCCTTGGCGTCCCGTGCCACCGTGCTGAGTTCTTCGACGTCCTTGAGGTACTGGCGGGTCTCGTCGAGGTGGCGGGGGTCGTCATCGCTGCCGGGGGCTTTGTGCCCGGCGACAACGGCCTTCGGGCGCAAGGCCCCGATCTTGTCGATGGCTGAGACCCAGTCGCGGCGGCGCTGGGCGTCACCCCCGGCCAGGAAGAGGTGCACGCCGTTGTAGACGATGTCGCCCGCGACTGCGAGACTGAGGTCGGGAACGTGGACGAAGGTGGTGTCCTGGGTGTCGCTGTCGCCTGCCTCCACGAAGCGGACTTCGTGGCTTTCGAGGTCGAAGGTGTGGCCGTCGACCGGCGTCGGCACGATGACGTCCTTGACGATCTGGCCGGGGAACTGGCTGTTCCAGTAGTCCATGAAGCTGGTCGTCTGGTACTGGGCGAGTGCCACGGTCCCCTTGGTGCCCAGGATCTGCGCGTCGGGGAATCGCTTGGCCACCTCCGCGAAGCCGAACCAGTGGTCGCCGTGGCCGTGCGTGGCATACATGGCGAGCAGGTTTTTGCCGGATGCGGCCACCCAGTCGGCGACCTCGCGGGCCTTGTCCTCGGTGTGCGGAGCGTCAACCAGGATGGCGTCGCGCTCGCCGTAGATGAGGGTGGAGGCGATCGGAGACCAGGCCGGGACCGGCCGTACCGAGGTGCCGTCGGGCAGTACCGCCGGCGGGGGGAGGGTCACCAGGACGTCGTAGCCGAGAGCCATCACTTCACCGCCTGCCGCGTCGTGCCGGTCGCCTGGAACTCACCGCAACGGTGCGTCAGCGTCGTATTGTTCATGCATCCACGGTCCGGCCTGACCCAACGCCGGGCAAGGGAGCGACGGCCAACTAGCGCCAGAAGTCTGCCAATCGGGGCCGGAGTGCTACGCGGGTGCCTCGGCACGGTCCGACCGGACGGTCGCGGCGGCAGCCTGGAAGGTGCGGCGGTAGGCGAGCGGAGAGACGCCGAGTTCCGCGTTCATGTGCTGGCGCAGTGAGGTGGCGGTGGCAAAGCCGACGTCGGTGGCGATCTGGTCGATGGTGAGGTTGCTGGATTCCAGCAGGTGGCGGGCGCGGTCGAGGCGCTGCTTGATGATCCATTGACGGGGTGGCAAGCCGGTCTCCTCGCGGAAGCGGCGGGCGAAGGTGCGCAGGCTCATGTGGGCGTGTTCGGCCAGTCGAGGGACGGTGAGCGGCTCGGCGAGGTGTTCCAGGGCCCACTGCCGGGTGGCGGCGGTGGAGGAGGCAGGGTCGTCGGGGACGGGTCGGGCGATGTACTGGGCCTGGCCGCCGTCGCGGAAGGGTGGGACGACGCAGCGGCGGGCCGCGCGGTTGGCGAGTTCGCTGCCGTGGTCGGTGCGGATGAGGTGCAGGCACAGGTCGATGCCGGAGGCGGCGCCGGCGGAGGTGAGGATGGCGCCGTCGTCGACGAACAGGACGCCCTCGTCGAGACGGATGTGTGGGTACCAGCGGCGGAAGTAGGCGGCGCATTCCCAGTGGGTGGTGGCGGGGCGTCCGTCGAGCAGGCCGGCGGCGGCGAGGATGAACCCGCCGGTGCAGACGGAGGCGATCCGGGTGCCGGGGCGGATCCGGGAGAGTGCGGCCGCGACGGGTGCGGGCAGGTCGCGGGTCAGACGCGTGGGCTCGATCGGGGTGACGACGACAGTGTCGGCCTGTTCCAGGATGTCCGGCCCGTGCTCGGGCATGACGGAGAACCCGGCGTTGGTCGCGACCTGGCCGCCGTCCGCGGAACAGAGGCGGACGTCGTAGTGGCCTTCGGCGGCGCCCAGGATGCGGGCCGGGATGCCCAGTTCGAAGGGATAGACCCCGTCCAGGGCGAGGACGGCCACGCGGTGCGGAGCGCACCCGGAATGGTTCATGGCAGAATTCTATCGAGTATTGGCGTATCGGCCATTGCCCGTGATCGTCCAAGGACAGACGGTGGGAGGCATGAACGACACGATGCTCACCATCAGCCAGGACGAGCTCGGCGGCCCCGAGGTCCTGAAGCCCGTCACCGCCCCTGTTCCGAAGCCCGGCCTCGGCGAGATCCTGATCCGGGTGCACGCGGCGGGTGTGAACCCGGTCGACACCTACAACCGCGAGGCCGGCGTGCTCGTCGGCGAACCACCGTTCGTGCTCGGCTGGGACGTCTCCGGAACCGTCGAGGCCGTCGGTGCCGGCGTCACCCTGTACGAGGCGGGCGACGAGGTGTTCGGGATGCTGCCCTTCCCACACGGCCACGGCGCCTTCGCCCAGTACGTCCTCGCGCCGACCCGCGCCTTCGTGCCTAAGCCGGAGAATCTCGGCCACGTGCAGGCCGCGGCCCTGCCACTCGCCGGGCTGACCGCCTGGCAGGCCCTGGTGGAGACTGCCCGTACCGGCAAGGACAGCCGCGTCCTGATCAACGGCGCGGCCGGCGGCGTCGGCCACCTGGCCGTCCAGATCGCCAAGGCGCAGGGCGCGCACGTGGTCGCCGTGGCCTCCACCCGCAACGCCGACTTCGTACGCTCGCTGGGCGCCGACGAGGTGATCGACTACACCACCACCGACTTCACGCAGACCGTCCGTGACCTGGACGTGGTGCTAGAGGCCGTCGGAGGCGACTACCTCGTGCGCGCCCTCAACTGCCTCAAGCCCGGCGGCGTCCTCGTCACGACCCTGCCGCATACCCTCGCCGACGCACTGCCGGAGGCGGCCCGCCGAGGCGTCCGCGCCGCGGGCCTGTTCGTCGAGGCCGACCGGATCGGCATGACCGCCCTGGCCGAACTCGCCGCGACCGGGCGGCTGGTCCCCACCGTCGGGGCCACCTACCCGCTGGAGCAGGTCGGCGCCGCACAGAGCGCCAAGCCGGGCCGCGGCAAGACGGTCCTCACCGTCGCCTGACGCCTCTGCCCGCCCCGCAGAGGAGAAAGCACGGCCATGGCCTCGCTGCACTTCTCCACGCTCGCCCAGGACGGCGTCCCGCACGCCGGTGACCAGCGCATGCCCGACGGCAACCGGCTGGTGTCGTCCCCGCTGACCACGACCCTGATCCTGGGCGAGCGTGAGGCCGCCCTGGTCGACCCACCACTCACCAGGGAGCAGACCCGCACCGTCGCCGACTGGGTCGAGCGCTCCGGCAAACGACTCACGCATATCTACGCCACCCACGGTCACGGCGACCACTGGTTCGGCACCGCCGAGCTGATCCGCCGCTTCCCCACGGCCCGCGCCTGGGCACTGCCCGGCGCCATCGAGATGATGCACCGGCAGGCCACCTACGAGCGGGCAGAGATGTGGGACCGCGTCTTCCCAGGCATGGTCGGCGACACCCCCGTGCTGGCGGCCCCCGTTCCCGAGACGGGCCTGCTTCTGGAGGGGCACGAACTGCGCGCGGTGGAGACCGGGCACACCGACACCGACGACTCCAGCGTGCTGCACGTCCCCTCCATCGGCCTGGTCGTGGCCGGAGACGTCGTCTACAACAACGTCCACCTGTACCTGTGCGAAGGCGTCCTCGGCGGCTTCACCGCCTGGCTGCGCGCCCTGGACATCGTCGAGGACCTGGAGCCCGACTCGGTCGTCGCCGGTCACCAGGACCGCACCCGACCCGACACACCCGACACGATCGCCCAGACCCGCGCCTACCTCCACGATGTCGAGGACCTCCTCACCGGCGAGCCCACCCCCCACGAGTTCTTCGACGCGATGATCCAGCGCCACTCCGGTCGCCTCAACCCCGCACCGCTGTGGTACGGAGCCTTGGCTCTGCTCGGCTGAGCCGGCCCCGGCTGCCCCGAGACGCGGCGCAGGACGTCCTCGGCGCGCTCGACCAGCCGGAACTTTCCACCCACCCGGGGCGTTCACGTTCCTTCGGCGAGCCGAGGCTGGTTGGTGCGGCGCGCCCGCAGGGCCAGTGAGAGGGCCGCAGCCGCGGCGAGCAGGGCCACCACTGAGCCGTAGACGATGACGGTGGCGGTCAGCGGGACGAAGTCACTGGCGATACCGGCCAGCAGGACCGGCGCCCCGTACGCGGTGTAGGCGACGAGGTAGACCGCGGCGAAGAGGCCCCCTCGGCTGGCGTTGTCCGCGAGCGGACCCAGGATGCGCAGGGAGGAGCCGAAGGCCGCGCCCTGCCCGGATCCGCCGAGGAGCGCGCCGACGATGACCAGCGGCAGGCTGCCAGCCGCGACGCCGACGACTGCGAGGGCGGCGCCCACGAAGATGAGAAGCGCGCCGACGCGGGTGGCCCGCTCGGCGGCCAGCCGGCCGAAGGCGATGCCCGCCACGGCCGCTGCCATGGGCTGGATGGCGACGATCGCGCCGTTCACGGCCGCGCTGTGGATGCCGAAGACCGAACTGTCGAAGGACGGCGCCAGGCCGAGGAAGAGGCCGGAGAACATCCAGCCGGCTGCGACCAGGGGCACCAGGGACCAGAACCATCCCCGGGCCGCCCGGAGGACGCTGAGCCTGGGCCGCAGCGACGCCAGGACACCGGGGTGGCGGTCGGCGGTCTCGGGGGCGGCCAGCACGGAGGCGATGCCATAGACCAGGACCACCGCCAGGCCGATGAACACGACCGCCGTCGGGTGATCACTGGTCTGGACGGCAACGCCGGCGAAGAGGGCCCCGAGAGCCAGTCCGCCCACCGGGGCGGCGCTGGTCAGCACGGTCATGACGGGCCGGCGCCTGGGGCTGGCGAGTTCGATGATCGCCGCGGTGAACGTGCTGGTTGCCGCTCCGGTGGCCATGCCCTGCACGGCCCGCGCGGCGATGATCCAGCCGATGTTGTCGGCGGCCAGGAAGAGCGCGCTCGTGACCAGCAGCAGGAGCATGGCCCCCACCAGGACCGGTCGGCGGCCGATGTGGTCCGAGACGGAACCGGCCACGAGCAGGGTGGCCAGCAGCGTCACCGCGTACACGGTGAACGCCGTGGTGAGCTGCCAGGCGGGGAAGCCCCATTCGCGCTGGTACAGCACGAAGAGGGGGCTCCCGGCGCCGGCTCCGAAGGCGACGGCGATCGAGGCGGTCACCACGCCGAAGGTGGCCAGGGGCCGCCCGGAGCCGGACGGCCGGGCGGGCGCCGGGCGTCGGGGTGGGGGAGTGGTCTGATGTGGCGTGACTGCAGAGAGCTTCACGGCGTCTCCTCGTGCCGGTCGTCCGGGCGGGTCGGGGGGCGGCGTACCGCCCCGGAAGGTCGCGTCGACGCTCAGACCGTGCCGGCGAGGGCGCGGCGTCCGGCGCTGATCAGGGCGGCCTGCCGGGCGACGCGCGCGCCCAGGTGCTCGGCCGTTGCGATGTCCGCCTTGTGGACGGTGTCGACTCCGCCGTCCAGCGGGGTCTGTGCGCCGGCTCCGCCCCAGTAGCCGAGGCGGTTCAGGTCGTGCTCGGAGGCGGAGCTGGAGTTCCACCCCGGAGCCAGGCCCAGGCTGACCCACAGCATCCGGTGCTGGGCGGCGAATGCCGCGAAGAAGGCCAGGGTGTTGTTCTTGTCGCCGCTCTTGGAGGCCGAGTTGGTGAATCCCGCCGCAAGCTTGTCCGCCCAGCGTCCCTCCGCCCAGCGGCCGCTGGTGGCCTCGGCGAAGGTGTGGAAGCCGGCCGAGGCGCCGCCCATGTAGGTGGGCGATCCAAAGATGATCGCGTCCGCAGCGTCCAGCCGGTGCCACTGCTCGTCGGTGATGGTGGTCACGTCCACGAAGATCACGTCGGCTCCGGCGTCGGAGGCCCCGCGCCGCACAGCCTCGGCGAGCACGGCCGTGTGCCCGTAGCCGGAGTGGTAGGTGACGGCGACGGTCGGGCGGGGGGCGGTCTGCTCGGACATGCTCTGCTCCTGTGGGTCGAGTGCGAAAACGTTCGGCGGGGGCGCGGTCGCCTGGGTACTTCCTGGCCCCTCGAGGTCGACTGCGCCGTTAACTGGCGTAGCCACGCAATGAATATGGCCGGTCGCCTTGATTCAGTCAAAGCGATTCCGCCCTGCCGTAATTCCCGGGATCCGCCGCAGCGTGCGGGCGATCTTCCCGGCAGCGGTGCCATCCCGTGTCCCGAACAGACGCGACCGACGCCGTCCGGCGCGGCCCCGGCCGGCTGGGACAGCGGCGGTCGGTGGTGGTCGACGACTTCGGTGGGACCCCATGCCCCGGGCGAAGCCGGCCCGTCCCCGGCGGGGAAGCCGTACCAGTAGGGCACCTGTCCGGTCGAGTGGGTCCACGTGCGGGCGGAGACGTTCGAAGCGACCCTCCCGGGCGGTCGGCGAGGTCAGCGGCAGCGCCGCCGCGACGGATCGGCCGCGCCGATGGTGCGACGCGACCGGATCACGCTCGTGCGGCTGAGCCGTCCCCGGCCGCTCCCGCATCCCGGGGCGTCGCCGTCGGCGAGCCCCGCCACCGAAAGACCCGCCGCACGCACCGATGCCCGCGCCCTTCGGGGTCTCCGTGGGGCCTCGGGCTCGTGCCGGGGTGGTCTCAGCCCCGGGAGAACGGATCGCTCAGAGCCTCGAAGTCGGCCGGCGACAGCTCCAGCGAGGCCGCCGCCACGTTGTCCTCGAGGTGCTCGACCGACGACGTGCCCGGGATGGGCAGCACGACCGGTGAGCGGCGCAGCAGCCAGGCCAGCGCGGCCTGGGACGGCGAGGCGCCCAGGTGGGCCGCGACGCGGTCGAGGGGACCGCCCGGCCTGGCAAGCTGCCCGGTGGCCAGCGGGAACCAGGGCAGGAAGGCGATGTGGTTCGCCTCGGCGTACCGCAGCACGTCCTCCGAGTCGCGCTGGGCGACGTTGTAGAGGTTCTGCACGGAGGCGACGGGCACGATGCGGCGAGCCCGCTCCAGCTCGTCGACACCGACCTCGGAGAGCCCGACGTGAGCGATCTTGCCCTCGTCGCGCAGCTCCTTGAGGGCGCCGATCTGGTCCTCGAACGGAACAGAGGTGTCGATGCGGTGCAGCTGGAAGAGCGGGATGCGTTCCAGCCCCAGCCGGCGAAGGCTGGACTCCGCCTGCGCCCGTAGATACGTGGGACGGCCGTTCGACCGCCACTGTCCGGGGCCCGGGCGGGTCAGTCCGGCCTTGGTGGCGATCACCAGGTCCTCCGGGTACGGGTGCAGCGCCTTGTGCAGTAGCTCCTCCGCCGTCCCGGGTCCATAGGAGTCGGCGGTGTCGAAGAGCGTCACGCCGAGCTCCACGGCGCGGCGCAGAACGCGCACACCCCTGTCCTGGTCGGGGAAGGGACCCCACACTCCCGGCCCCGTCAGCTGCATCGTGCCGTAACCGAGTCGGTTGACCTTCAGGTCACCGCCGATGGTGAACGACCCGGAGGACGCCGCTGAGATGCTACTCATTGCTGTCTGCCTTTCTCGTTCGGGCCACCCGCGGTCGGGGTGGCCCGACGGCACCGTGAAGCGCCGCGATCCGTGTTCGTGTCGCGCGGCCGCCCGCCGGGGACAACCGACCCCGCCGCGCGTAGCGGCCGGACGGGAACGGCGGGGCCGCCCGTCGCACGACAGGGTGCCGGGATGTTCAAGAGACGGTGACGTTCTCCAGGTGCACCGAGACGACCAGCGGCTCGGGCACCTTGTGGCCGTTCTCGTCGCGGCTGTAGATCATCCGGGTGGTGGGAATGACCAGGCCGGACACCTCCTGGTGCCCGGAGATGTAGTGGGCGGCGGGGGTGTCGCCGGCGATCGCGACGCTGTAGTCGCGCCGGCGGATCAGCCCGGAGCCGTCCACGTACAGGGTCTGCTCGGAGCTGAGGGTGGCGATGCTGTCGGGGAAGACCACGTGCAGGCGGCGGAACTTCTCACCGTCCTCCGTCCACGTGCCGATCTCCTCGGTGCGTACCCCGGGGAAGGTCAGCGAAAGCGGCTCGGCCAGGTAGGTCCACATGGCGCTGCCCGAGAAGTAGGCCAGCTGCAGCCTGCTCCACGGGGTCATCAGATCGTGGCCGGCGAAGGAGGCACGCGGGTCGAGGAGTTCGTCCACGAGGTTGCCCTCGGTGTCCTCCACCGCGACCCGGTCCCCCGTGAAGGTCACGCGGTGGCCGTCCTCGAAGAAGGGTTCCTGCCGTACGTACTGCCGGCGCAGGCCGACGGTCACGTCCACGTCGTTGAGGGCCCCGGGATGCCCCTTCATGCCCCACAGGGCGCCGCCGAAGAACTGGCGGGCGCTGATCCGGTCGGCCTCTTCCCAGCGGGCGCGGCCGCCGTAGGCGTCGAAGATGGTGTTGAGAAGGTCGGACACGGTGCGTCTCCTGGTGGCGGTGCGGTGGGTGTCAGCTGAGGAACTCGTTGACGTCCTTGGCTGCTTCGGTCGGGTACTGGAACAGCGACGCGTGGGCGGCATCCGGGTAGATGCGGATCTGCGCGTCCGGGATGAGGCCCGCCATCAGGTGGCTGCCCCGTGTCGGGATCATCAGGTCGTTGTCGCCCTGCAGGATCAGCGTCGGGCACTGGATGCCGGTCAGCCGCTGCAGCGCGCCGTGGTCCGGGATGCCCCACTCCAGCACGGCGTCGTACTGGGCGTCGCGGGAGGCCAGGCTGCTGGGTACGTCCCGGCCCTCGGTGCGGGCCAGGAAGCGGCCCAGGAACTCCACGCCCTTGGCCTGGCTGGTTTCGGTGTGGGCGAAGAAGATGTAGAGCAGGTCCTCGCCGGTGGGCACCGCGGCACGGGCGTGCGTCTCGATGTCCTTGCGCCAGCCGTGCATGCCCGGGGCACCCTTGGGACCGGTGCCGACCAGGATCAGGCGGCGGATCAGCCGCGGCCGGACCAGAGCCATGTCCTGCGCGACAAAACCGCCGATGGAGAAGCCGAGGAGGTCGATCTGCTCCAGGTCCAGCGCCGTGGTGAAGCTGATGATCTGCTGGGCCATCTGCGCGACGGTGGTCGCCGGCGTGCCGGTGGAGGAGGATACACCGGCGTAGTCGACCAGGATGACCTCGCGCTCAGCGGCCAGCGCGTCGACGAGGGCGGGGTCCCAGTTGTCGAGGTTGCCGGTGAAGTGCTGCAGCATCACCAGTGGTACCCCGCCCTCGGGGCCGAGCCGGCGGTAGGCGTAGCGGACGCCGTCCGCCTCTGCGAACTGCGTGGGGGCGGTGTGGTGCGTCTCTGAGGCCATCGCTTCTCCCTGGCGGACTGTATGTGCGTGCGGACCGGGTGTGTGGGCGCCGGGTCACGAACGTGGGCCGACGCCTGGCCCCGGTCTTGCGGCCGGCCGGGTCTGCCCGACTGCTCGGTGCCACGCGACGAGCATGACCGTCACATGTGGAAAGTTTGTGGCGCACTTCTTGCACACATCGTGCCGGGAGAAGGATGGTGACGCGAACGCCCGGCCGGGCGGAGCCGGCTGGGCGTTCGCGTCTCAGGCGTCCAGAGGGCCACCTGGACGCCCGGGCCGCGGACGGGGGCGGTCCGCCGCGTGCGCAGCGTCCCTCCGTCCCGCGGTCAGTGCTGCGTACCGGCCGACCACAGGACGGCGTGGCCGGCGGACTGGATGACGACGTTGCCGTCGGCCTGTATCACCAGTTGCGCCCCGGGGTTGCCGGCGGTGCCGGACGACCACGCCGTACCGTTCGCCTGCGTGTAGACGACCAAGTGACCGTCGTCCTGGAAGACGGCCTTGTACCCGGTGCCTCCGGTGTGCGAGGACCACCGGACCGTCCCGTTCTCGTCGGTGATGACGAGGTTGCCGTCCGTCCGCATGGTGACCTTCATACGGTCTGACGCCACGCTCTCCCCTGGACCGAGGACGGTGGTGGCACTCACCACGCGCGTGCTCCACTCCCGCTTGGTGGTCGCAGGCATGGCCCTGGCGGTGGCCCGCACCGGCGTCGCGGCGGGGCCGGCCGTGGTGGTCCCGGCCTTGGCGGGCGTGGCCCTGGTCGTCGCGGTGCCAGACGTCCTGGCCGCCGTCGTCGTCGGCTTGCCCGCAGCCGACACCGCGGCCGTGCCCGAATGCGCGGAGGGCTTCCGCTCCCCGGTGCGCTGCGTGGCCGACGCCGTATTCCCGGCGCCCGTCAGGAGGCCGAGCCCGGCCCCGGAAGCCCCGGACGCGTGGGCCGCGGCCTTGCCGGCCGACGGACGCAGCAGCCCGGCATGCTTGCCGTGCGTGCCGGAGGCGGCCGGGGCAGGGCGGGGTGCGGCGCCGTCGGAGGTTTTGTGCACGATCCTGGGCCCGGCCGCCGGCGCCGGCGTGGGGACGGCACCGTGGGTGTCGTCCCCTTCCGCGGCCGGCGAGGGCGCCACCTGTGGAAGGACCGGCCCGGCGGTGCCCTGCGCGGGGTCCCGCAGCGGCTCGAGGCTCGGTGTTCCGTCGGTGACGGTCGCCGTCCCGTCGTCGGCCGCGCCCGGAGTCTCGGAGGCGATGGGGACCTGCCGCCCGAGTCCTTCGTAGGAGGTCCGGCCGCCGTGATGCGAGATCAGCGGTACCGACGCCAGGACGGCCCCGGCGAAGGCGGCGGCCATCAGGAACGGCTTGCCGGTCCGGTGGCCGGCGGGTGCCCGGCCCGCGCGAGGGCCGGTGGCGCGTCCGGGAGCGCTGAGCATGCCGCGCAGGCCCTGCTCAGCCTCGGCTTCCGACTCCTCGTTGCCGGGTGCGGCGGCTGCGGCTCGGGGGGCGGGCGGAGTCAGGTCAGAGCCGGTGGAGGACCCTTCCGCCTGCGGCCCGCGTGCGCCGGCGGGGCCGGATACTGCGGGAACCGGGGCGGGCAGGGATCGGGAGGCGCTCAGGTCTCCGCCGTAGACGGTCCCGGGCCGGGCCGGTGCGCTCTCCGGGAGGGGCGGGTGTGCGGCGATGCCGTCCGCGGACGGCAGTGCCACGGCGCGCCGGATCCCGCGCGCGTCAGCTGTCGGCGCAGACGGCGGGGCGCCAGAGGACGCTGGGTACGTCGATGACATCCGTGCTCCTTCGAAGGGAGGTGTTTTCGGGCAGACCGTCCGCACCTCGTCGTCGGCGCGGTGGGGACGGGGTTTCGGGAAGAGTCACCGGCCAGGGGCGGCGGGCGAGGCGTCCGGCATGATCCCCAGGACGCCACGTCGTCCGGCGGCCCAGACCGGGTCGCCGTCCCGCCCGGCGGGCTCGTCGGCCAGGGCGCGCAGACGCTCCAGGACCGGGACGTCTGCCGTGTTGAGCATGCCGGGAGCGGTCGGCGGGGTGCCCGGGGGGACCTCCCGCAGGACCACCACGCTCACTTCGCCGCGGTCGCGCACCTCCAGCACCCTGAACCGGCTGCCCGGCCCGAAGACCACGTCGGTCGACGCGGCCGGACCGGCTTCCCTGAGCGACCCGACCCTGCGTCCGGTCGACGACCAGATCAGGTAGTGGTCGTCCGCCAGCGTGGGGTACCAGGGTTCGCCCACCGCGCGGCTGATCACCGGGACGGTGGCGCCGACCTCCTCACCGGGCAGGAGCATCGCGGTGCCGTCGTCGAAGACGCCGGCGGTCAGCACGGTCGCGCCCCGGTAGGAGGGGAGCCTGCGCAGTCCCGAGGCCAGGCAGGCCAGGTAGGCCACCGCGTCGGGATCCCGGCGGTCCAGAGCTGCCGCGAGTTCCCGTTCGCCCAGGCGTCCCTCGCCGGCGCCGAGGTAGGCGTACAGGGCCGCGAGATCGGCGATCGGGTCACCGTCCTCCCCTCCCGTCGGGCGCAGGCCCGGCAGTGTGGTGAGGGTCCGCTGGGCAGCGCTGGTGTGGCGCTCCCAGTCCGCGCCCACGTGGGAGCGCAGACCCTGCCGCTCGGCGGCGCTGCTGCGGTGGTTGGGCAGTACGGGCACGTAGGTCACCTCGCGCAGAACGGCCTGTCCAGGTGCCTCGGAGGGGCTTTCGGGCGACGCGGATGGCGCTTCCTCCGGGTCGGCTGCCGCGGTCTGCGGGGCCGTGCCGTCGGGGGACCAGGAGTTGTCGCCCGGCTCGAAGCCGGTGGAGGAGGTGAACAGGGGGGTGAAAGGTTCAGGCTCCGGCAGCGGCCCGGTGGGCTGAGGTGCGGACGGCGGAAAGAGGGGGTCGGGCGGTGGCCACGCGGCCACGGGCTCCGCCGACCGGATGGCGCCCTCCTGGGGATCGGCCGGGTTGGGGCCGGGAGTCTGCGGTGCAGGGCTCACCCGCACGTCGTCCGCGTCAGCGTCGGTGGCCCGCGCGGTCTGTGTGGTGGACGTGGTCGGCACGCTGGGGCTGGCGGACTTTGGGCCGGCCCACCTGTCGCTCATGTCACCGTCGGTGGCCCGCGCGGCGTAGGGCTCGGCCGGTATGGGGGCCTGGAGGGAAGGGTGTTCTTCCCGAGCCGGCCCGTCCGCGGAGTGCGGGTCGCCGCCGGAGGGGTGCGGCGCGGAGGGGCCAGCCGGGACGGGGGCGGCGTCACCGGCCGTGGCCCGGGTCGGCACCGCGTCGCCGGTGCCCGGACGGGCGGTGCCGCTCGTGTGCGGGTCGAGGAGCGGCGAGGACGCCTGCGCCTGGGGCGTGGAGGCGGGCGTCGCGGCCGTGGTGGCGTGCCGCGCCTCGGGGAGGTGCGGTGAGTCCGGCTCGGGGGCGCCCGCTCGCGGGTCGGGGCTCAGCGAGTACTCGGCCGGGCCCGTTCCCCCAGTCGTGGTGACGTACTGGACGGGCGGTGCGATCGGCGGGGCCTCTGGCAGGGGCGGCCCGGCGTGCGGGCCGGGGGTCGGCGCGGCGGGCTGCCCGGGGTGGTCCGCGAGAGGGACGCGCAGCACCTGGGCGGTGTCCGCACGTGCGCTGGACCAGCCTTTGGGCGCGAGAACCATGCCGTGCCGTATCGCCAGGCGCCGCAGGGTGCGCTGGCCGGTCGCCCCGGTGTTGCCGTGCACCTGAATCATGGCCCGCTCCCGGACCTCGTCCTCCAGCGACGCGAACAGTCGATCGAGCGACGGCCAGAGCGAGTCGTCGATGGCCCGGCCCGGTCCGCCGAGGTCGATGGCCACCACGTCGCCGTCGGCCGGCCTGGCGGCGGTCAGGGGCGGCCGGTCGCCGTGGCGCCCCACCCACAGGCCTGACCAGGTCAGTGTGGTCTGCCAGCGGTCGTCGAGGAGGAAGACGCCGGGTTCGGAACCCTCCTTCAGCCAGGCCGCGGGGGAGCGCAGGTTGCCCATGCGCGGCTCCGGCGTCCGATCGGCTCCGGCCGGAGAGCAGGTGACGCTCTCCACGTAGGGCTCCCAGGCCGGGCTGCCGTCCGGGCCGACGATCACGGTGCGCGCGGTGCCGTCCAGCGGGTCCGCCGCCAGCAGCACCGGCAGGCCGCTGGTGACGTCGACATCGAGCCCCAGTGTGTCCGCGGTCTCCTGGCCGAGGGCGAGCAGGTCGCGCCCGTTCGCCGGGACGAGCCTCACGCTCGCACGTACGCGGCTCGGCAGCGCCGCAAGGACGTCGGCGACGGCGTCGGCGCTCACTTCCGGCGCGTCGGGCGCGTCGGGCGCCCCCACGAGCAGCAGGGGCCTGCCGGGATCGACCGGAACGGCGAAGCCGAGCGATTCGGGGCCGCCCGACGGCGCCGACACCGGCCGGACCAGCAGCCCCGCGGGCATCTGCTGCACGACGTAGTCCTCGGCCACGACGGCCGGCACCCGTGCGAGGTGGCTCTCCCAGGCGGGCCGCGGAAGACGCGCGCCGATCCGGCGGGGCACCGCGCCGGGGACGAAGAGCCACCAACCGCCGAGCGACGTGCTGCCGTCGGGGGAGAACAGCGAACCCCCCGGCACGATGAGCGCGGGTCCGCTCGGCGCGATCACTTCCAGTCCCCAGTCCTCGCACAGCCGCCGGGCCGGCGAGGGCGCCGCCCGGCGATCGAGGGCGCCCTGGGACATCACCAGGCGCACCAGCCGTACGCCCCTCGCCCGCAGTCCGCCGACCAGGGGGGCGAGAGCGCGGGCGAAGGCATCCAGTTCCTCGTCCGCCGGCAGGGCACCGACGAGTACGGTGGCCTGCCCGGGAGCGTCGTGCAGCGCTTCGGCGGCCTCGGCGAGCGCCTCCGGGAGATCCTCCTCGCGGTGCACCAAGTGGACGCCCTTCACCCCGGTCACCGTGAAGGCGGCGGCCTGCGCGCCGGCGGGGGCGTCCGGGGTCCTCTCCTGCGCCCTGCTGACCCGCCGGACCATCAGGCGGTCCGCGCCGACGGACTGGCGGGCTGCGGGTGACGCGGTCGTGTGCCGCGAAGCGTGAACCGGTGCACTCGGCCGAACGAAACGGTCATGGTCGGCTCAACTCGCCTTCATCCGCAGGTCTCCCGTGCCCGTGACCCCGTGGTCGGCGGACGTGTCGCGCGGTGGGTGACACGTCCGCCGACCACGGGACGGACCGGCGCCGGGGAACGGGGAGGGTGTCGCCCAGCGTCGGAAACTAGAGCAGGCATGGCCACGCCCGCGCCTTCGCACTGTGACACATGTGCTGGGAGAAACCTAACAGGTGGCTGGCATCGAAACAGCCGTCCACGTCAGGGTTTTACCAAAACCGACATGCCGAGCTCAGGTGTCCGGAGGGGGTGTGGAGACAGGTGTGTACGGGTTCCGTGGCCGGTCGTCGTGGCTCGTTCAACATAGGTGCAGCGTCTGGCACTGTGATGTCGCGTGCTCGCCGGGGCGGGGGCTTGCCCACGGCCCGTCAGGGCCCCGGTCCGCCGAAGCGTTCGCGCAGCTCACCGGCCACGGAGCGGACCTCGCGCAGCACCGTGGCGACCGCAGGCACCCTGGCCATGTCGGGCCAGAGCAAGGCATAGGTGTGCCGGAGCGGCCAACTGCGCAGCGGCCGGTGGACGACCCCGGGGGCCAGGTGCGCGTGCAAGGCCAGTTCGCTCATGAGGCTGACGCCCAGGCCGGAGGCGACCAGGGCCTGGATCGCGCTCACGTCGTCGATCGTGGCGGCGATGACCGGGCGGTACCCCAGGTTGGTGCAGGCCGCCAGGAAACGGTCCCGGAAGGACTCCATCACCCACTCCCGGGAGGCGAGGTCTGCCAGGTCGACCGTGCTGCTCGTGGCCAGCGGGTCGTCCTCGCGCATCAGCACGCACCTCCGGTCGGTCATCAACTCGGTGCGCAGCATCGCTCCTTCGCCGTCGGGCAGGTCGTCGCCATCCCAGTCGCACAGCAGACCGAGATCCGCCTCGCCCGCCCGCACCATACGCCGCGCGTCGGCAGGTTCCGCCTGGGAGACGGTCACTTGCACATGCGGGTGCGTGGTGCGCAACCGGGCGACGAGTTCGGGAACCAGCGTCACGCAGCTGCTCTGGAACGCCGCTATCCGCACCAGTCCGCCTCCACGCGCCACGACCGAGGCGACGTCCTGGTCGGCCGCGCGCAGGGTGGAGAACACGGCATCGGCGTGCCGGACCAGGACCGTGCCGATCTCGGTGAGGCGCAGCTCACGGCCGGCCTTCACCACCAGCGGCGCTCCGACCGACTGCTGCAGGCGGCGCATCTGGTAGCTGACAGCCGGCTGGGTGTACCCCAGGGAGGCGGCCGCCGCCGTGTAGGAGCCCGTACGCGCCACCTCGGTCAGCACACGAAGCTGGTGAACGTCCAACATGCAGCCACCATAAGTGACTTCAATACATGGCAGAAAACATCTTCGTTGGACACCGTGCTCATACGTCCGGTCAGAATGGAGCACTTGGCACGCACAGCACGCTTCATCCGCAGGAGTTCACGGTGATCATCACACCTCTGGCCGGCCCGGCCGTACCGCGCGGGACCAGCGCCGGCGGTGACCGGCGGATGCTGGTACGGATCCAGGGCGTGGACAAGTACTTCGGTGAGCACCAGGTGCTCCACCACGTCGACTTGGACGTCGCGGCCGGAGAGGTCGTGGCGGTGGTCGGTCCGTCCGGTTCGGGCAAGTCGACACTGTGCCGGTGCGTGAACGGCTTGGAGCGGTTCGACAGGGGCAGTGTGCTGGTCGACGGGGTGCCCCAGCCCGCCGAGGGCCGTGGACTGGCCCGCTTCCGCGCCGACACCGGCATGGTCTTCCAATCCTTCAACCTGTTCGGCCACCTCACCGTGGAGCAGAACATCACGCTGGCCCCCGTCAGGGTCCGCGGCATGTCCCGGGCCCTGGCCCGGGTCCGGGCCGCGGAACTGCTGGAGCGCGTCGGCCTGGCGGACAAGGCGCGCGCACACCCGGCCCAGCTGTCCGGCGGTCAGCAGCAGCGGGTGGCCATCGCCCGCGCCCTGGCCATGGACCCCAAGGTGTTGCTGTGCGACGAGCCCACCTCCGCGCTCGACCCCGAGATGGTGCAGGAGGTGCTCGACGTACTGGCCGCCGTGGCCGCGGACGGTACCTCCATGATCGTGGTCACGCACGAGATGGCGTTCGCCCGGGAGGTCGCCGACCGGGTGGCGTTCATGGACGGCGGCCGGCTGCTCGAGGAGGCGTCCCCCGACGCGTTCTTCACCGCACCGCGGCACCCCCGTGCCGTCGAGTTCCTCTCCAAGGTCCTCAGACGCTGACCTCCCGACCACGGGTGAACACGCGCGCGCCGCGATGGACAGCGCGCCACCCGTAGCGTGCCGCCGCCCCGCACCACACCTCCCCGCCGCGGGGCGGTGGCACGCATCCCCCACACCTGCGCCCATGCCTCGCCCACCACCGGAGTCGTTCATGCCCCTTGCACCGAGAACCCCGAAGCACATGCGCCGCCGTGGCGCAGCGGCGGCGTTCGTCGCCCTCGCCGCCACCTTCGTCTCCGCCTGCTCCGGCTCCGGGTCGGACGCCGCGAAGGTACCGGGCGCCCCGGCCGCCCCCACGGCCGGGCCAGGCGCGGACGCCATCAGCACGCTGGTGGCCAAGGAGCGGCCCGCCGCCGCGGCGTCGCTGCCCGCAGGATCGACTGCGGCGGCCATCCGCAAACGGGGCACCCTGATGGTCGGCGGCACCCAGACCGCCGCCCTGTTCTCCCTGCTCGACCCTGCCACCGGCCAGGTCCACGGCTTCGACGCGGCCCTGTCCCGGCTGCTGGCGAAGTACATCATCGGCACGCCGCGCACCGAGCTGGTCAATGTCACCGCCGCCACTCGCGAGGCGCTGCTGAAGAACCACTCCGTGGACGCCGTCTTCGCGACCTACACCATCACGCCCGAACGGGCTAAGGTGGTCAACTTCGCCGGCCCCTACTTCGAGGACGGCCTGGCCATCCAGGTCAAGAAGGGCAACGACGGCGTCAAGACGCTGAAGGACCTCGCCGGGAAGACCGTCACCACCCAGTCCGGGTCGACAGCCGCCACTGTGCTGAAGGACAAGGCCCCCTCAGCGAAGATCCAGCTGTTCGACACCAACACCGAGTGCCTGCAGGCGCTGCGGCAGGGCCGCGCCGACGCCTACGTGCTGGACCAGGGTGTGCTCGCGGGCAACGCGGTCACCAACCCCGACGTCAAGGTGCTGGCGGAGAAGTTCAGCTCGGAGCCCTACGGTATCGGCCTGCCGCTCGACAAGCCCGACTTCAAGAAGTTCGCCAACGCCTGGCTGACGAAGATCGAGGCCGACGGCACCTGGGCCGAGGTGTGGAAGCACACCATCGGCACCAAGGTACCCGGCCCGGTACCGGCACCGCCGAGGATCGGCTGACCTCCATGGGCGTCGTCACCTCGCACCTGGACGTGTTCGCCGAGGGCCTGCTGACCTCACTGCAGATCAGCGCCGCGACGTTCCTGCTGGCGGCGGCGGCCGGCTTGTTCCTGGCCTGCTGCCGTATCAGCCCGGTGGGCCCGCTGCGCTGGTTCGCGGCCGGCTACGTCACCGCGGTGCGCAGCGTACCCCTGCTCGTCCTGCTCACCCTCTTCGTCTTCGGGCTGCCGGAGGCCGGGGTCGTGTACTCGCTGCTGTGGACCGTGGTGACGGCGATGGGCGCCTACTGGGCGGCGTTCTTCTGCGAGACCGTGCGGGCCGGTGTCAGTGCCGTGCCCACCGGGCAGATCGAGGCGGCCCGCGCACTCGGGCTGACCGGCCGTCAGGTCCTGTCGTCCGTGATCCTCCCGCAGGCGTTGCGGTCCGTGCTCCAGCCGCTCGCCTCGCTGCTGATCGCCGTGATCCTCAACTCCTCGCTCGCGGCGGCCGTCGGCGTCACCGACGAACTGACCGGACAGACGGTGCTGCTCGACCAGCGCTACGCGCAGCCCCTGGTCACCTTCGCGGCCGCCGCCGCCTGCTACGCGGTGCTGACCGGGACGGTCGGCCGCCTGGCCGCCGTGCTCGACGGACGTCTGGCGGTGCGGCGATGACCACCGCACCGTCGCAGCCGCGCGCCCGCAAGCCCGGTCCGGCCGGACCGCCCAGCGAGACCCCCGGCCGGCGGGCACGTCGGCCGCGGCCCGGGCAGGGTGAGGCCGAGCACCTCAGGCTCTTCGACGTTCCCGGTCCGCGCACCCGGCGGCGCATCGCCTGGGCCACCGCGGCCTCGGTGACGCTGCTAACGGTCCTTCTGGGCGCGGCGGCACGGCAGTTCGCCGTGCACGGACAGCTCGACGCCGACAAGTGGCGGCTGTTCACGCAGTGGCCGGTCGTCCGATACCTGCTGCTCAGCCTGTGGGCCACGGTGCGGGTCGCCCTCGTCGCCGGGGTCCTGGCCCTGCCCATCGGGGCGGTGCTCGCGCTGGCCAGGGTGTCCGGCAGCGGTCTGCTGCACCGGCCGGCCGGCTGGTACGTGGAGGTCATGCGCGCCGTTCCGCTGCTGCTGCTGATCTACGCCTTCCTGCTCGGCCTGCCGGACATCGGCGTCCGGATGCCGCTCTTCTGGCAGTTGGTCTGTCCGATCGTGCTCACCAACGCGGCCGTGTTCGCCGAGATCTTCCGTGCTGGCATACGGGCACTGCCGGGCGGCCAGCACGAGGCCGCCCAGGCGCTCGGCCTCACGCACGGGCAGGCGATGCGACTGGTGGTGCTGCCCCAGGCGGTACGGCTGACCTCACCCGCCCTGGTGGGCCAGCTGGTCCGCCTGTTGAAGGACAGCACGCTCGGTTACGTGGTCAGCTATCTCGAACTGCTCAACTCCGCCAAGGTACTGGGCGAGTACAACCACACGATCGTCCAGAGCTATCTGGTGGTCGCCCTGGTCTTCGTGGCGGTCAACACCGCGCTGGCGATTGCCGCGGACGCGCTTCGGCGCCGCGTCGGCGCAACCGCCGTGACGCCCGGAAGACGCTGACGCTCCCGGTCCCCACCGCATGACGGGCATCACGCAGGCCGGGGCGGGCATGCCGTCCCGCCCCCTCCCGTGCCCCGGTGCGGCTCCCGGCGCCACTTGAACCGCCCTTGCGGCGAGCGGTGCCCGGGGGCTCCCGCGCCCCCTTCCCCGGCAAGCCTCGACGAAGGACTATGACGTGTGCCGACTGCTCGGCGTGGTCGCCCGGCGACCCGCAGCTCTCACCGACCTCCTCACTCCCGATCTCGATCCCTTCCTCGCCCTCGCCACCGAGCACGCCGACGGCTGGGGCGTGGCCCGGCGTACGGCGGACGGGTCCGTCGGCATCATCAAGGACCCGCGCCCCGCCGGGCAGGACGCCCGCCTGCGCCCGTTGCTCGACACCACGGTCACCGACGCGGCGCTCCTACACCTGCGCATGGCCACTCCCGGATCCGGCGTCACACTCGCCAACACCCATCCGTTCGGCGACTACCGCAGCGCCTTCGCGCACAACGGCGACTTCTTCCCGGTCAACGCGCTGGACGACGTAGTCGTCCCCGCACTGCCGGAGGCCGCCGAGGGCGACACCGACAGTGAGCGCTTCCATCTGGCCATCCGCCGCAGGACGGACGACGGCATGGATCCGGTCAAGGCGGTGCTCCAGGCCGCCGACGACATTAGGGCGCATGCCGAACGCTCCGCCAGCCTCAACTGCCTGCTGCTCACCCCGAACGCGCTGCTGGCCTACGCCGAGCACGACCCCGACTCCGAGGTGATCGCCCGTCGCGGCGCCGACTATTTCCATCTCCGCTACCGCAAGACCGCTGACGCCGTCGTCGTCGCCTCGACCGGGTGGCCGCAGCCCGCTCCCCACTGGCAGCGCGTTCCCGAACGGGGTCTGCTGGAGCTGGTGCCCGGAACGCTGGAGACCAGGGTGCACCGGCGCTGAGCGTCCGGTGACGGCGCTGCCCCGGCCGAGCTCCTGAGGACCCCTCTTCCGCCCGGACCGAGCGCGCACCCGGTCCGACACCCGCGCCGCCGGCGTCGCGGGGACCCGACAGCGGACGGCTCCCGTCAGCCGTCCTGCCGGCTGCGCAGCGGCCCCGAGACGGTCAACTTCTGACCCGCCTGCCGCTCCCACGAAGGAGAAGACGAGCATGAAGATGAACCCGGCTCCGAAGGCGTCGCCTTCGTCCCCACCCCCCGCTCAACAGCTCTACGTACAGGGTCTGATGGCGCAGTACCGAACTGCTCTGGTGGCCTACGCCGAGCGTCTGCTGCTGGACCGCCACCTGGCCGAGGACATCGTGCAGGAGGCCTTCATCCGGGCGTGGCACCATGCGGACAAGCTGCGCACGGGTGACGGTTCCGTGCGTAACTGGCTGCTTAAGGTGACGCGCAACCTGGTCATCGACCGCGCGCGCAGTGCGGCTGTCCGGTACGAGAGCGCCGTGGAGGAGTTACGGGACCTCCCGGAACCCGACCACACCGACGAGGTGCTGGCGTCCCAGGAGGTCCTCATGCTGCTGCGGGGCCTGTCCAGCGAACACCGTGAAGTGCTCGTCCACGTGTGTCTCTACGGCTTCACGGTGCGTGAGACGGCCCGTCGACTGGGGATCCCGCAGGGTACGGTGAAATCACGTCAGCACTACGCCCTGAACACCCTGCGGCGCCGTGTCGGCCTGCTGCCCGCCCATCGGGTGGAGGTCGCGACGGGTTGAGCAATGCCCGTAGGCCCCGGCGGACGCCGTCCCCGCCGATGCGTGCATGTCCCTCCCCGTGGGGTCGTGGTGGCCCGCCCACCTCACTGGATACACGAGAAGGGCCGACGAACGGTTCACACCCGCGAGGCACCGACGGGAGCAACGGTGCCGCCGTCAGCAGGTGCACACCCCGCCCCGGCCGGGGCGGGGGCTGTCAGCCATCGGTCGACGACAGGACCGGGGACCAGATGTCCGGGCGGGTGCGCGTCAAGTGCGTGGCGGCGGACCGGCAGGCCGCGACGAAAGCGGAGACGGCCGCCGATTGGTCCGCCTGCCGCCACATGACGCTCATCCGTACGGACAGCTCCGGCAGGCGCACGAAAGCCAGCCGGGACGAGACGTCCAGGCCCTGGGACGCCGGCACAACCGAGCTGCCCAGCCCAGCGGCCACCAGGGCCAGAGCGGCGGTCGGCGCGGTGGGCACCGGATTGAGTTCCGTACCGGCCGCGTTCGCCCTGGCGCTCAGGACGGACCAACAGTACTGCCGCTCCCGCACCGGGAAGAGCAACGGATCCTCCGCAAGCGCCGACCAGGGCATCAGGGTGTCGCACGCCAACGGGTGACCGGCGTCGACCACGCCCATCACCGGCTCCTCTACCAGCGGTTCGGCCGCCAGACCGGCCAGCGGAGGCTGACCCCAGGTGAGTACCGCGTCCACCCGGTGCTGCACCAGGGCTCCGGCCTGTTCCTCGTCGCCCAGGTCCAGGACGGCGACCCGGGCGTGTCCCCGGGCGACCCGGAACCGGAGGATCGCTTCCGCGAGCAGCCCGCCCGCGGCGCTCGGCAGCGGGGCCGCGACGGTCAGGGCCGACCGGGCCGTGCTCGCGTAGGTGCGAGCGGTCCACAGCAGACGGCTCTGCTGTGCCAGCATGTTCTCGGCGTCCGGAAGGACGAGACGACCGGCCTCGGTCAGCGTCGCACCGTGGGCGGCGCGGTGGAACAGCTGCACGCCCAGGGCGCGTTCGAGCTGCTGCACGTGCCGGCTCAGCGAGGGCTGCCCCATGGAGAGAAGGGCTGCGGCCCGCCCGAAGTGACGTTCCTGCGCCACCGCCAGGAAGGCCCGCAGCCAGCGCGGGTTTACGTCCAGGCCCGGTCGTGGGTCACCGGCGGCGGTCATCCGCGCCGCGTCCGGACAGCTGTCGGCGTGCCTGCGAAGCTCGGGCGTCCAACCCGGTCACGGAAACAACGGCTGACGGCGCCCGCGGGCGCCCCGCTCGCGCCGTGACTGTCGTGCGGCCGCACCGACGAGATCGGCTGCACCCGCGAGGGCGATGCTGGCATGTACGGATCCTTACGTGTGTGTCGTCAGGGCGTGTGTCGCCTGTGTGTCGCCAGGACGTTGAGTTGCCGGGACGGGACGGGTGACCGGGGCCAGTGGCCGTGCGGAGGGGATGGCTGGCGAAGCCCTTCGGTCACCTTCTCGACCGGGCTGGGCACGGAATGACCAGATGCTGGGCGGACGCACGGCAGCGGCGGTCGGCTTCCTGGACGAGGCAAGGATCGGCGACCGGCCGGGCCAGGTCGATGACGTCGCCGTCGACACGCAGGGTACGGGATCCCAGGGTGCGGCAGATCCTGCGCATCCGGTGGTTGGACGACTCGGTAACCACGAGGACGGTGTGCAAACCCAGGTGCTGCCTGGTCCAGGGCATACCGCACAAGGGCCGTCCCCAGCCCCAGGTTCTGCCAGGCGTCCTCTACCAGGATGTCGAGTTCACCCACGCCTGCCGTGTCCGTGAGCAGCAGACGGGACACCGGACGGGGCGTCCCGGGCGCGGGTGACCCGACTCAGGCCGCGACCGGCGTCGATGAGAGCGGCCCACTCGGCGAAGGTCAGACCGCGCCGGGCGCTCTGGTAGCGGCTGTAGGGCGACTGCGGACTGGAGCGCGCGTGCATCGCGTTGACGAGCTCATGGTCGTCCAGTGTGGCGGCACGGGTGGTGGTCCGCGCACCACCACGCGTCGTGATCGTGTGGCAGCCGGCAGGGGAGACGGGGCAGCCGGTGCGGGAGCCGACACGTGGGTGGCTCCTGTCGTTCGTTGCACCCTGTTGGCAGCGGCCTGCGCTACGCTGCGGAGCGTACACGCGGATGCCGGGGTGATTGGGGTGGGCAAAGGGGGAGTCGGTCGCCCGACACGGAAACCGCAGGCACCTGAGCGTGCGCTCCCGCCGTCGGGTGCCGCCAGACGGCGGGCACGGTGGGATTTCCGGCCCGCTGGGCGGGGACGTCCATTCGCCCCAGCCTAGCGGTTGCGGGACACACGTGTTTCCCGGGAGATCATGGTCATCCATCGTTTCCTTCCGGGGCGCGGGCGGTCCACTCGGCGGGCCGGGCCGTTCCACCTGGCCTACAGTTGCCCGCTGCGGATGGCCCAGGCTACCGCCTGGGTGCGATTGCGCAGGTTCCGCCGCGTGATCATCTCGTGCAGGATGTTCTTGATGGTCCGCTCGGAGTAGTTCAGGTGTGCCGCGACCTCCGCCGTGCTCAGTCCTTCGGCCACCAACTGCAGCACGTTCACTTCCCGCGGGGTCAGCTCGGGAGCGCGTGAGCGCTGCGATTCCAGGACCTGGAGTCTGTTGAGCACGGTGCGAATCATGGAGGCGGGCATAGGGGACCGTCCGAGCACGGCGTCCCGGGCGGCCGCCACCAGGTCGGCGAAGCGGATCTCCGCGCGGAGCAGCACCCCGACCACCCCGAGTGAGACGGAGTGGACCAGGTGCCGCTCGCTGACCGCGTCCGCGACGAGCAGGACGGGTAGCCGACGGCCGCCCGGGCTGCCGTCGGCCTCCTCTATGACGCGCAGGGTGTCCGCGGTGACCTCGTGTGCCAGGACCAGGCCGATTTGCGCTTCCTGCCGCTCGGCCCAGGGCAACACACGCACACCTTCCATGGCGTTCAGACACACCTGGGCGCCCTCCTCCGTGAGCGCGTCACTGGCCGCCAGCGTGAGGGTGACGGGGAGTGCCCGGGTCGGCGGACCGCTCTCTCGGGTTCCGGAGGGCGCTGCGAGCACGGTGGCTTCCGATGTCAGGCGGGGCCATCCGCCCGGGAGGATGGCCGCTGATTCCGGGGCCTGCGCGAAGTAGCCCTGCATGAGCCATCACCGAGTTCCTGCTGTGCGCCGTCGAAGCCTCACCGGAGCAGTCCGCGGACGCACGGCGGGGAAGTGTGGTACGGAGGGAGGCCGCTCGCCGGGCGACCGGGAAGCCGGTCCGAGGTCTGCCCGCGCGCAAGGACCTGAGCCGGCCGCGCAGCAGGATACCGCGTGTGCCGCAACGGGCGGCCTCCACCGGTTCGGTGGGGCTTGGCGGGTGGGGTGAGCATGTCAGTGCCTTCTGCCGCTGGTCGGTCGGGTGGAGGTGACGGGTACTCGTCCTCGGTGCCCTCGGAAAGATGCTTCGCGGGCGTGGGTCACGAGGCCGCAGCACGGGCCTGCGCATCGGGACGGCACAAGGCTATGCGCCGCCGAGGTCCGCGCCATCCGTCAATCGACATAACCGGCGACGGAAGATCGAAGCCGGTGGAAGCGCCTGTCCTCGGTCGCCCCACCCCGGCCTGTGGCGACCCTCGCTCCTCCGGGGCTGCGGGGGGCGTGCAGCAGCAGATCCCTTCGCCGTGTGCCGCCTCCCGCATCCGGCGGGGTGCCCCGTGTGCGGCCACCGCTCGGCCGCCCGCGGGCCCGCTGCCGACGTCCGGGGTGACCGCTTCGCAGTCGTAAGACGGATTCGACGCGCATGACATGCCCGGCGTGATCGGCGGGCCGGGAGCCGCGACACGGAAAGCGACCGCGACCCGGGTCCCGCGCCACCGCACGTCCATGCCGGCTCAGTGCCGTACGCCCCGGGCAGGGCCGCCCATCCGGGCACCGGGCGTTTTCCTCACGTCACCGAGCAGAGAAGGGTTACTGGATCGCCGACTGGGCGTCACCGAGAGCGGTCACTCGCGGGGAGCCGTAGGCGCCGCCGGACTCGCCGTGGATCTCGAGGATCTCCTCGGCCAGGATCCGGTCCTTGTGCTGCCGGGCGGCCCGGGCCTCGGCGCCGGCGAGCCACTTGTAGTAGCTGGACCGGTTCACGTCCAGGACGTGGCAGAGCCGCTTCACCTCGTAGGTGTCCCGGTGGTCGTCGACGAACTGGAAGCGGCTGATCACCAGTTCGTCTCTCCGGCGAAATACTTGGCCGCCTTGCGGAGGATGTCCCGCTCGGTGGCGAGCTTGCGCTCACTTGCCTCGAGCTCGGCCACCCGGGCCTCCAACTGCCGGATCCGCTCGTCCGGAGCGTCGGACGGCACTGCCGCCCCCGGTTGGACGGCCGGCTTTGCAGCCGTGGCGGTGACACCGCGGCGTTCGCGGTCCCGCAGCACCCACTCGCGCAGGGTGGCCCGGTTGATGCCCAGGTCGGCGGCGATGCTCTTGTAGGTCGCCCCGGGTGTGGACTCGTACCGGGCCACGGCATCGGCCTTGAACTCGTCCGAGTAGTCCTTCATCGCCATCGGCGGTCTTCTCGCTTCCTCCGGATCAAGCAGATCCAGTATCAGCGTGTCCACCACTCAGGGGGAGGCCCCATCAACTGAGCAGGTTTGCCCCAACCCTGAGCATGGGGTGGGGATTTTCAAATATCGCCATCACCCACCCGGCCACTGCGCCGCATGACGGCGGGGTGCTGGTCATCGACGATTCCGGGGACCGCAAGGACGGCAGCGCGACGGCGCATGTGGGCAAGCAGTATCTCGGCTCGGTCGGGAAGATCGACCGTGGTGTGGTCACGGTGACCACCTGCTGGGCCGACGAACGCCTCTGCTACCCAGTGCATGCCGTGCCCTACACCCCCGCCCACCACTTCCCCGGCGGGAAGAATGACCCGGCCTGTTGCACCAAGCTGCAGATCGGGGCCGCTCTGGCCCGCGCGGCGAAGACAGTGTGCGTGGTGTTCCGGGCGGTCGTGGCGGACTGCGCCTACGGCGACCACAACACCTTCCGCGCTGAACTGTCCGACGCCCGCCTGCCGTTCGTGATGGCCCTCAAACGCGGCCATGGCACCTGGGTACAAGGACGCCTTCCGGCCCGTCGATGCCGCCCGCGAACTGGCCTGGCACGGCCCCGAACAGAGCGGCGACTGGCAGCTGGTGACCCGCAACTTCCGTGACGGACGCACTGCGACCTGGTGGGCCGCCGACGCCCAGCTGGGCTGGTGGGGACCGGAGGGCGTGATCCGGCTCGTGGGGGCCACTACCGACCCGGCCACCCTGCCCGAGACGTCCACCCGGTACGTGGCCACCAACTTGCCCCGGCCCGGATCACCCCGCGAGCAGCGCAGCCGGCACCGGGCCGCCGACCTCACCGGGGTGGTACGGCTCTACGGGCTGCGGCACTGGGTCGAGCAGAGCTACAAGCAGGTCAAGGACGAACTCGGCTGGGCCGACTTCCAGGTCCGATACCGCGATCCGCCGCCACCAGGCCCTCCGTGAACTGCGCGTTCATTTTCTGCTGGAACACCTGGTTCGCGCCGGACCCACCCCGGTCCGCTCCGGTCGGCTCACCACCCGAGTCTGGCGCACCGTCAGGACCGGCAGAGAGGGGGAGAACCTGGGTCCCAGCAGCCCCGACCGGCCTGCTGGCCCCAAGCCATCCGGGCCGTCCGTGGCTGGCTGACGCCCCGGGCCATGCTGCAACGCTACTGGCGGGCCTGGACGGCGAAGCCCCCGCCCCCAGCACTCCAAGAACTGATCAACACCGTCGTCACCGGCAGACCCCTGAACCTCTGCATCCTGGTCTAACAAACCACCGCTAGCGTGAGCCGTCCGCTGCCTTGGCCGGGTACTGGGAGGTGGCCGAGACGTACAGCGTGTACGGGTTGCCCCGTTCACCGTGCGCCGCCGTCATCGTCCTGATCACGTCGGCGGCATTGTCACCGGCCTCCACCGCAGCGTCGAAGTCGGTGAGGTAGCGGCGGGAGGCCGCGATGATCCCGGCGACGTCTGTCTCGTCGACACCGGGGTGCTGGTGCCCCGCGACCAGCCGCCGGGGACGCAGGTCCTCCACGGTGGCCAGGGCGCGCTGCCAGCGGCTGCGCGCAGCCCGGTCCGTCTGCGCGAGCCACATGTGGATCCCGTTGTAGGCAACGTCGCCGCCCACCACCGCGTCCAGGTCCGGCACATGCACCACACTGGAGGGGTCGGTGTCACTCTGACCCACCCGCACCGGCCTCAGCTCGTGGCCGTCGATGTCGATCACGTCGTCGGCCAGGGGGCGGGGAGCCACCCGCCGGTCCGGCAGGCTCCCGGGGAAGAGAGACTCCCAGTACGCCAGGTAGGGGCCGCTCAGCTGCTCCTCGGCGAGGGGCACTACCTCGGGGAGCGCCACGGCCACCGCGTCGGGGAAGGCGTCGAGGACGACGGACAGCCCCAGGAAGTGGTCCGCGTGGCCGTGGGTGACGTAAACCGTGGTCAGGACCTTGCCTGTGGCCCGGATCCAGTTGGTCAGGTCGTGTGCCTCCTTGGCCGTGATGAGCGCGTCGACGAGCGCGGCCTCGCGCGGCCCGTGCACGAGTGTCGCCGTGCTGGCGGGCCAGGTGGCCCGCTGCCGGGTATCCCAGCCCGGCACCGTGGTGGCGATGGGCTTGTAGTCGCTGGTGAAGACGTCGATCGACAGCATCCGCGCTGCTCCGTTCACGTGGGCGGACCGTGGCCGGGCGGTCCGCCGATGCGACCGGCCCGGTGCGAACGCCGGCCCCGCCACCCGGCACAGCCCCCGAGGGGTCCGCGCCGCGGTGGCGGATTCCAGTGCGTCCGGTGCCACCATAGAAACGGTCAGTGGAATGTTTGTGCTCACGTCGGCGGTGTCAGTCAATCGGCTCGGCCAGGCCGCCGCCCGGACCTGCCGGAGCGGTCCCGCTGCGAGGGGCCGTGCTCAGAAGCCGGTCGGCGTGTTCCTGCCGGTCGCCTTGCCCGCATCCAGCACGCGGCGGGCCTCGCGCAGGCGCTCCGCGTCGATCGGGCCGAAGTCGTCTACGGCGACGAGCTGTCGAACGGCTCGAGGATGTCTGCACGGGTGGCCCGGCCCCGCCACGCAGGTACGGTGCCGCGTCCCCGCGGGATGCGGGGCCCCGCTGAGCGTGACCGGGAGCCGTCAGCCCGTGGGCAGACGCCACCGCTGACCGGCCTTGCCTGTGCAGTCCATGATCGTCATGCGGGAGCCGTCCAGGCACCGGCCCGACTGGGGGTTGAACAACTCCTGCTGTGCGTTGGCGACCCAGACCTGGTCCGGAGTGCCGTTGCAGGCGAACGACTGAACGGCGGAACCCGCGGCCGTCTGTGCGTCGACGATGTCCAGGCACCGCTCACCGGTGGCGTCGCGCAGGGTTGTCGGACAGTGTCTGCCAGTGCTGGGCGTCCGTTCCGCGGCAGGCGGCGAGCGCGACCGCGGTGCCGCGTCGTACGCGGCGGCCCCTCCGGCCGTCAGACAGATCCCGTCGGAGGCCACCACCGAGGAGTCGTCGCCCCGTTGCCGGACGTCTTCGGCGTCGGCGAGGCGTCTGCCGAGGCCGTGCCCGCCGTCGGCGCGGGTGCGCCCGGGCAGTCCCCGCACCCGATGCGGGACCGGCCGGGGTGGACGGCGACGCGGTTCCGGCCGCCGGCAGCGGCGCCACCACCGTGTCGGCCGGTCGGCTCGGGAGGAGCGCGTCCACGGACATCGGGTTCCGGTCTCCCGTGAGGCGTGACTCGATCAGCAGCGCGCCGACGGCGGCTCCCACCACGAGTACGGCGATCGCCGGTGCCGCGAGGGGGGCCGACCGCGCCGCTCCGGGCGGCGCGCCCGTGCCGGTGCCGGCCGGGTCCGTTCGGCTGGCACCGGGTGCTCCTCGGTGCCAGCGGCCGGGAGCGCGGGTGAGCCCACTGCTTCCGGGGCAGGCGCGTTCGCGATCGTGGTCCGGTGGACGGTCCCGCAGCCCGGGCAGTTGAGGGCGCCGTTCAACTGGCGCCGGCAGGATTCGCAGTAATCCATGACGGCCTCCGTCGGCTCCGTGCGCCGAGGGTGCTCGGCGCACGCAGAACCCGCTCCTGGGCAGGACGATGGCGAGCTGCCGCCCCGCCGGATCCGGCCACGCCCGGGTCCCGACCGCTCTCGGCGGGCGGGGGACGACCGAAGCGGGAGACACGGCGCGACGCGCCGCGGCCGGTGGGACCGGCAAGGACGGGCAGATCACGGCACGCGCGCCCACCGTCCGGCGCTCCGTCTCACGTAGAGCCGTCGACGACACGCTGCCGTCGCGGATCGTATCTCAGGATGCGAGCACGTGTGCACGGATGGAGGCGCAGCATCACCTCACACGTGTGCCCGGCGCGGCGGGTCACGAACGCCCCCTTCCTTGGGCCGGTGTCCTGGCGGAACCCGGGGCGAGGTCCGGCCCGATGGATCCGCTCACCTGCGGTTTCGTCGAACCGTGACCACCCGTGCGAGTGGGACCGCTGCTCACCTGCCGTCACTGTCGCAACCGGTCGCTCGGTGCACGCGTGCCTCCGGGCAACGAGTGCAACGTTGCTGCCTTTTGGGGCAGGGAGGCCGTCGTCAGACCGCCGGGTGGGGGTACGCCCGCACCTTGCGAAGGGCGCCCAAAACGCTCCTAAGCCTTCAAATATTCAGCCGGTTACCGCAGTTCAGGGCGCATTCGCTCCAATTGCGGCGCCAAAACGTCGTCGCGGCGCCGACTTGCACCGGCTGACTAGTCTCGCTGTGACACCATTCATGGCATACGTGTCTCGCATGTCCCGACCTCACAGGAGACCTCGGACGCCGTACGGCACAGTCCCTCCCGAGAGCTCGCACGCGTGTCAGCGAAGCACCTTCCCGTCGACCCCGTCTGTCCTCCCTCCTGCAGAAAAGGCACGTGCAGTGAATCCACGCAAGAAGTGGCTCGTCCTGCCCTCTCTGACGCTGTTGTCCTCCCTGCTGACGGGATGCGGTACCGGGCTAGGGGCCTGGAACAGCGGTCCCCACTTGGTGGTCGGCATGTCGGACGACGTACTGGCAGTGGACCCCGCCTCCGGCTACGACCCGGGGTCCTGGCTGTTGTTCAACAACGTCTTCCAGTCCCTGCTCACCTTTCCCAACGGGGGAACCGAGCCGGAGCCCGACGCCGCGCAGAAGTGCTTCTTCACCGATACCCGGGCCCGGACCTACCAGTGCACCCTGAAGGACGGACTGAAGTTCAGCAACGGTGACCCGCTCACCGCCGAAGACGTCAAATTCTCCTTCGAGCGGGTGCTGCGCATCAACGACCCGGCCGGCCCGGCGGTGCTGCTGCAGTCGCTGGACCGGGTCGACACCCCGGACGACCGGACGGTCGTCTTCCGCCTCAGGGCCTCCGACGCCACCTTCCCCAGCAAGATCGCTTCCGGTGCGGGATCCATCGTCGACCACCGTGTCTACGACCCGGATGGACTGCGCAAGGAGGCGACGGCGGTCGGCTCAGGGCCGTACAAGCTCGACTCCTTCGACAAGCAGAAGGCCGTTTTCTCCGTCAATCCGAACTACAAGGGACTAGCCGAGACCAAGAACTCCGGCGTGACGCTGAGGTTCTTCCACGGCAACCAGACCGCCCTGAAGGAGAGCGTGGTCGAAGGCGCAGTGGACGTCGCCTATCGGGGACTGAACGTGCAGGACATCGCCGACATCGACGAGCAGATCGGCAAGAAGGACCTCGATGTCGTCGAGGGAACCAGCGCCGAGGTGCAGCATCTGGTCTTCAACATGAAGGACCCGATTGCGGGCAATCTCGGGGTGCGAAAGGCCATCGCCTACCTACTAGACCGGGAAGCGCTGATCAAGCAGGTGTACCACGGCACGGCCATCCCGCTGTACTCCCTCATCCCCGCCGGGATCGGCGGGCACCATACCGCGTTCTTGGACCGCTACGGTTTCTTGCCCTCGAAGAAGGAGGCCGCCGCCGCGCTGCGTGCCGAAGGCATTGAGGGAAAGGTGAAGCTGACGCTGTGGTCCACCCCCTCGCGCTACGGCCCGGCCACCGACCAGGAGCTCTCCACTATTGCCGACCAGCTCAACGCGAGCGGTCTGTTCCGGGCCGACGTGCGCTCGCTGCCCTTCGACCAGTACGAGAAGGCGGTGGCCGCGGGCAGGTTCGGCGTCTTCGTGAAGGGATGGGTTCCCGACTACCCCGACGCCGACAACTTCACGTCCCCCTTCTTCGGCAAGGGCAACGTCTTGGAGAACAACTACTCCAACCGCACCATCACGACTACATTGCTGCCGCGTACCGCCGCCGAGACCAACCGCGCCGCCACCACCCAGGACTTCGAGCGGCTCCAAGACATCGTGGCCGAGCAGCTGCCGGTACTGCCGGTGTGGCAGGGCAAGCAGTACGCCGTCGTCCGAGACGACGTCCGCGGTTACGAGTACTGTCTCGACCCCTCGACGATCTTCCGCTTCTGGGAACTGTACAAGGCGTGAGGAGCCGTCGGCAGCGCCGCGTGTGGCGCCGGCGGTTCGGGTGAGGGATCGCGCCTCACCGGTCGTGGAACGAGGCCCGGTACGCCTTCGGCGTCAGGCCGACGACCTGGCGGAAGCGCGCCCGAAAGTTGGACAGCGAGGTGAATCCGGCCGCCTTCGCCACGCCTTCGACGGGCAGGTCGGTCGACGCCAGCAACTCGCGTGCCCTGCCTATGCGCGCCTGGGTGACCCACTGCTGGGGGGTGACCCCGATGTCCCGGGGGAACTGCCTGCTCAGCGTGCGTACGTTCAGTCCGCACCGTTCCGCCATGGCGTATAGGCTCAGGTCCGCGGACAGGTTGTCGTTGATCCAGGTCAGCAGGTCCGCGAAACGCGATGTGCCGGGCAGCGTCGGATGGTCCGGGACGGCGAAGGGTGCCTGCCCTCCGGGCCGTTGCAGCGGCAGGAGCAACTGCCTCGCGGCACGCGTGGCGACCTCCGCTCCGAAGTCGCGCTGGACGAGGTGCAGGCACAGGTCCAGGCCGGCGGACGCGCCCGCGGACGTGACGATGGACCCGCTGTCGACGTACAGGGCGTCCGGGCATACCTGCACGGACGGGTGCCGTCGGACGAGTTCGTTCGCCAGGGACCAGTGGGCGGCCACGGGGACGCCGTCCAGCAGCCCGGCCTCGGCGAGTAGGAACGTCCCCGTCGACAACGCGGCGATCCTCTTGCCCGTGTGGACCGCCCGCCGCAGGGCCAGGAGGACGTCGGGGGAGACCGACTCCCCGTCGACCGGCCGGCCGGGCACGATGACCGTGTGCGAGTCCCGCAGCACTCCCCACTCCTCCCAGCCGCGCGCGGTGAGACGCTGCGCGGGCACGCCGGGCTCCAGGGCGCATAGAAGCAGCTCGTACGGCCGGCGGCCGTCGGGCAGGCGTACGGCGTTGAGCACCTCGTAGGGAACCGCGAGGTCGAAGGCACTCGCGTTCTCGAGGGCGAGGATCGCGACCTTCAGCGTGGATGTCATGTCGTCGTTCTCTGTTCGTTCGCGCAGCCTGTTGTCGTCCGACCGTGAACCCGGTGGCGAGCCTTCTCGTTGTTCCCAGTGAGGGACCGCGTTTCTTCAGCGCGGAAGGACGGGAGAAGGACGGCCGGTTCGAGTTCCACTCCCCCCTTGGCCGCCGTCCGGGCCCCGACCCTGGGCAGCTCCGCCTCCACACCCCCATGTGGAGGCGGAGCTGTTCCCTCCTTCCGCGGCCCCTGCCACCGGGGGAAGAGTGTTCCGACGGCGAACAAACCCGACGCTGGCGGCGCCGGCTTCAGAGGGAGAGGAAGCGGTTGACCTCGTGGGCGAAGTCCTCAGGGTGCTGGAAGAGGAATCCGTGTCCGGCGTCGCTGTAGAGGATGATCTTGGCGTCCGGCAGTCGCTGCGACATCGCGTAGGTGGCGTAGGCGTGGATCATCACGTCGTGGGCCCCGTTGGCTACCAGGACGGGCAGAGTGAGCTCCTCCTGGCGGTCCCAGTAGCCCTTGAAGCTGCCGAGGGCGGCCAACTGACCGCGGAAGGCATCGGCGCTCACCGCGGCGTTAGACTGCTTGAGCCGGTGGTCCAGCCGCCGCAGCGACGCCAGGCCGGCCGCCCGCGCCTTCTCGGTCTCCGGGAAGAAGAGGTAGAGGAAGTCGTCGTCGCCGTTGTCCGGTTTGCCGGTGGTCTGGGCGACACGCTCCGGCGGGGCGGGCAGGTCGGGCACACCGCCGGCGGAACTGCCGGCCACCACCAGACGGTGCACGAGCTCCGGCGCGGCGGCCAGGGCGACGCCCTGGGCGACGATGCCGCCCATGGACCAGCCCAGCACGTCGATGTCGGTCAGGCCCAGAGAGCTGATGAAGGCAAGAGAGCCCTGAACCAGCTCGTCGACGGTCACCGGCGGCTTGCCGGTGGAGAAGTTGGTGCCGCGGTTGTCGAAGATGATGACCTCGCGCTCCGCGGCCAGCAGATCGAGGAGCGCCGGGTCCCAATGATCGATGGTTCCCCGCAGCCGCATGTGCATGACGAGCGGACGGGTCCCCTCGCGCCCGAAACGGCGGTAGGCGAAGCGCTCGCCGTCGGGTCCGTCGACATGGCGCGTCTCGGCCGAGTCGGCCAGGTAGGTGGTCATGGGTGACTCCTGTCATCGGGTGGTGTGCGGTCGGTCTGTGTGCGCCCGGTGCGCCGGGCGGCAAGCGGTCGAGTGGTGCTGCCTGCGCGGAAGCCGGTTCCCGTCCGTTCCGACTCTCGGCCGGTGTGGCAGGTGCGCAGGTAAGGGAGCCCGGGGTACCGGCCGCACGGAAGATCGGCTGACGTGACCGGGTCGGACAGGGTGCCGTTGGCCACCGGTCCGCCGTCGCACGGGGCTGGACGATGACCGGTGGGGCGGACGCCGCGGGCCCCGACCCGGATGCGCACCTGCCGGACCACCGTGCCGGTGCCCGTTCCGTGACGTGGAGACGGCCGGCGACGGCGGCTTCGGGCCCGGTACGTGGCCATGGGCGGCTCCCGAACCAGTTGTGCCGGCGACGGCGGTGATCGGACGGTGGACGTCGGCTTCCCCGACCCCTGGGTAGCGCGGGCCTGGTCTTCTGCGCGGCCGGGGTGTCGCGTCAGCGCCGCCCTCCCAGCGTCCCCCCGCGTTGTGGATAGTTTGTGGGCCTTCGTGAAGCCCCGGTCGGTCCGACGGTCCAGTCTGGGGGGTGCCCCTATGTCTTCGGTCAAGGGAAACGGGGGCGCGTTGCGTCGGTGAGCCGGGCAGCATGACGGGGTGGCTGATCTGCTGTGATGACGTGAGTTCCTTCTTGGACCCGGACCTGATGGGGTCGTTGCCGGACGTGCGTGTCCCAAATGCCTCGGTGGAGGACTGGCCAGCGGTCCTCGAGCTTGTCGCGGAGAAGGGCTGGAAGTGCCAGTACTCCGTGGGGGAGTCAGAGCTTCCGGTGCCTGGGGCGGATGCCGTGCTGGCCCGCCCGGCGGATGCCGAGTGCCCGAACCTGCGGGTTTGGCCGGCTGACGATGTGCTGGCGATCTTCCGTTTTCATGCCGACGATGAAGTCGACCTCGACGTCGACCTGAGGGAGTTGCAGGGCCCGGATCGACTTGAATGTGTTCTGCGGCTTCCTTCGGGAGATCGGGCGGTGGTTGGGGAAGCCGGTGCTGATGGACCCGGAAGGCGACTTCGGCCATCCGGTGCGCGGCTTCGATGTCGAGGCCGATCGAGTCGTTCTCCTCGCAGAACCGCAGGTCAGGTGACTGAGGCCGACGGTTGCGGTTCGTAGAGGGTTCCGTCACGGAGCATCGCGAACAGAACGTCGGCCCGGCGTCTGGCGAGGCAGAGCAGGGCCTGAAGAAGGTAACGGGGGGTACCTCGTGGCCCGTTCGCGGGCGTGTACGACGGCATCCTTCAGCGTGCCGCGGTGCAGGGGGCCGTGCCCGGGCAGGACGGTGTCGGCGTCCACCGGCTCCAGCAGCGTTAGGGCGGCAAGCGCCTGCTCGCGGCCGGTGTGGAACATGCCAGGTAGGAGCTGCGGCCCGTAGACGCGCGAGGTCGGATGGGCGGTCACCAGAGTGTCCCCGCTGATGAGGACGCCGAGGCCGGGCAGATGATAGGCGCATTGGCCGCCCGTGTGCCCCGGTGTGTGGACGGGTACGGGTGCGCCGGGAAGGTCCCGTGGGCCGGGTGCTGGGAACGGCGACGGGCACGTGTGCCGTCCCGCCCGAGCGGATGGCATGCACGGCCCACGGCACGACTCCACGGCGCCAGGCATTGGCCAGCACCTGGCCCACCGACACCTGGTCCAGGAACTCACGCCGGGCGGGCGGCACCTCCTGCTCGTGCATGAGCACCGGGGTGCCGTACGCCGAGCGGATGCGCTGGGCTCCGCCGATGTGGTCGTTGTGGGCATGGGTCACCAGAATGGCTGTCACGTCCTGCGGTTCCACCCCCACAGCTGCCAGCGAGGCGAGAACCCTGGTGTGATCGCCGGGGTAACCGGTGTCGATGAGGGTGGCGTCGCTGCCGCTCTTGACGATCACCCAGTTGGTGTTGCTGCCTGTGACCAGGAACACCTGATCGTCGACGCGGACGATGTCCTCGTCACGCAGTGGCCGCGACATGTTTATCCTCTTGTTGAAACGTATGCTAGACGAGAGTTCGGCGGTCCGCCCGGAGACGCACATGTGATCTGGCTGCAGTTGCCCTACCAGAGGTAACAAGATCACAATGCAGGTGTGGCCGTCGTGCGACACCCGTTGCGGTCACACCTCTTTCCTGCCCCACCCGCGGCAGCCGTTCTTCATGGAGTGCCCATGATGTCCACTCAGGAGCGCCTCGCCCAGGCGGCCGACGACTACGAGGAGCATCTGCGGAGCTGCCGCCAGTGCGGCGCCGAGACGATGCCCTGTGCGGTGGCCAAGTATCTTCGCCGAGCACACAACAATCTGCTCCGGGCGGCACGTCGGCAGCAAGACGCATTCCACCGCTGAGACGCGGACTGCGCCGTGTCAGGGCTGGGAGACCAGGGCGAGGTACTGGTGCACCGAGCGGACGGCGCTGGCGCCGTCGCCGGTGGCCGCCGCGACCCGCTTCATCGAATCCGTCCGCACGTCTCCTGCGGCGAAGACGCCCGGCACGCTCGTCTCGTACGGCAGTGGGGCGCGGCCCAGGCTCTCCCATAGCGGCCCCAGCATCGCCGGTGTCAGCGCGCGGTCGGTCGGGACGAAACCCTTGTCGTCCAGTGCCACATGGGTCAGCCAGCCGGTGGCCGGCTCCGCTCCGATGAAGCAGAACAGGCCCGCGCACGGGATCCGGCGCGTCCCGCCTCCGCGCTCGGTCAGAGACACACTGTCCAGGCGGGACTCCCCGTGCAGTCCGGTCACCTCGGTGCCGGTGCGGACGGTGATGCGGGGGTCGCTCACGATGCGGTCCACCAGGTAGGAGGACATGCGGGCGCCCAGGTCGTCGCCACGCAGCACCAGGGTGACACCGGCGGCGTGCCTCGCCAGGTGGAGCGCCGCCTGTCCGGCGGAGTTAGCGCCGCCGACCACGACGACCGGGCGTCCGGCCACCGACTGGGCCTCCAGATCGGTGGCCGCGTAGTAGATGCCGCTGCCGGTCAGCTCGGCCCACCGGTCCACCGGCAGCGCACGATAGCTTGCGCCGGTGGCCAGCACCACCGCCCGGGTACGGATCTGGGTGCCGTCCACGAGGGTGATCAGGTGTGTGTCCCGGTCCGTCTGCAGGGCCACCACCGGGCAGGGACTGGCGATGTGGGCGCCGAACTTCAGTGCCTGGACCGCGGCGCGCGCGGCGAGATCGGCACCGCTGAGACCGAACGGGAAACCCAAGTAGTTCTCGATGCGCGCGCTCGTGGCCGCCTGGCCGCCAGTGGCGACCGCATCGAGCAGCACGGTCTCCAGCCCCTCGGAGGCTCCGTAGACGGCCGCCGCCAGACCCGCCGGGCCGGCGCCCACGACGACCAGGTCCGACGTTCCGCGGCCGGTGCGGCGGTAGGCCAGGTTGAGCCGCTCGCTGAGTGCCCCAGGGGTGACCCGCGGCAGCACGTCGCGGCCGATCAGGGCGATCGGCAGGTCGGCCGGGTTCAGGTCGGCCGCCGAGCGGATCCCTCGACCCTCCGCGGAGTCCTCCGGCAGCCAGGAGTAGGGGACTCCCTGGCGCGCCAGGAAGGTTCTCAGGGCCATCCCCGTGGCGGAGCCGGCGTCGCCCACCAGCCGCAGTGTCTGTTCCGTGGCCAGGCGCAGCAGGCGGCGGCGGGCCAGGAATGTGCGCAGGAAGACATCGGACAGTTCCGTCTCCTGCTTCATCAGCAGCCGCAACGACCGCGCGTCCACCCGGTGGATCGTGCCCGCGGTGGTGACCCGTATGGTCAGGCCCCGCCGCTGTCCGGTCAGCAGACCGAGTTCCCCGGCGAACTGCCCGGGACCGTAGCTGAAGAAGACGTCCTCGCAGTCGGGTGCCTCGGAGGGGCACAGGGCCTCCAGGTGGGCGGTGCCGCACAGCAGCAGGTCACCGGAGTCGTCCCCGATGTCGAAGAGGACCTGTCCGGCGGCGACCTGTTCCGGTTTCGCGTAGCCCAGGGCCCGGGTGAGCTGCTCCTCGGTCAGCCGGGACGCCGCGACCGTCATGAGATCCTCGGAATGCTCGCCTATTTCAGGAAATGAGGTAGCCATGTGCCGAGCATGCCATTGGCAGGTGTCTCGCGCCAGGCTCATGTGATCTGTGACGTATGCGGCACATGTGTGCGCGGACGGTGACATGGCAAGGCATCCGCCCACTGCCATGCCATGCGGTGGGACGCCACGGCGCCGACGCCCGGCACGCCGTGACAGGGCGTCGTACGCCGGGCATCCGGCCTCTTCACTGCAGGCTGACAGGGCACCAGGGACGACGGCCGCGTGCGGCCACCCCTCAGAACGGCGCCCCCGACAGCAGATCGTCCGTGGTGACGACCTCGTGGGAGATAAGCGCATAGCGCTGCACCATCTGCTCGATTCCGCGGCGCTGAGCTGGATGTCCAGGTCGGTGGTCGCAAAGACGTCGAGATTCTTGTGCGGGGCGACGATCACGTCACCGGGGCCAGGCTGGAAGTCGGGGTGGAACTGCGCATCTCGGCCGCCCGCCTCGAACATGCGGTTTTCGAACATCATGCGTGGATCCCGGACGGGTGCTTCCAGTTGTCGTACTCCTCGTCGGTGTGGGACATGGGCGAGAGGAAGGCGGGAAAGCCCTTGTCCCACACCGACGAGGAGGCGCCTGAGGTTGTCCACTGTGCCGACCCGCTCAAATTCCGCCTTGAGGTGGCGAGCCTCTGCCCCCCTCCGGAGAAGACCTCGTTGACGGTGTCGATCATGATGAGGCCGATCGGCGCAGAGGCCGTGGTCGAGCTGGTCACCTTCGCGCTTTCCTTTCGTCCGGACATGGTCGGTCGGGGGACGACTCGCCGCGGGTGGGCGTAGGGGTACGGGTGTGCGGCCGGGGACGGCCGTGCTGCGCTCAGCCTGCCACCGGCGAAGGGCCGCGGCATCGGTGATCCGACTGACTGCACCTCGCGTTGCGGGCCCGGTGCAGGAGCGCGCTGAGGGGTGGCACGGCCGGGTGAGCCGCGTCCGGCGCCACGGGGGGACTGGGGCCGGAAGCCCTTGCTTCCCGTTCGACTCCAGGCGTTCACGGTTCCAGTGCGGACGGCAGGTGCTTGCGCGAGCTGACCCCCACCTTGACGTAGACGTGTGAGAGGTGACTCGCCACGGTCCGGTGGGTCAGACCGAGCTGCCAGCCGATGCCCTGGTTGCTCAGCCCGCTGACAGCCAGCCACGCTAACTCGTCCTCACGCGGAGTCAACCCGAACTTGGTGGCCCACAGCCTCTGCGGGGACGGCGAGGCGTCTCCCGTCGCCAGCAGTTCGGAGTCCGCGCGGCGCACCCATGCTCGCGCGCCCAGCGAGTCGAAGGCATCGCGTGCCCGCTGCGACTGGTCACGGGCTTCCCGCACCCGCCGCTGCCGGCGAAGCCACTCGCCGAACGCCATGCGGGTGCGGGCCCGCTCGTAGCGGACCGCCTCGGCCTCCGGCACCGAGAGCGCAAGGCTGAAGAGCCTTCCGGACTCGGCGCCGTCGCTCAGGATGGCCTGCGACCGGGTCACCAGATGCTCCACCAGGACGGATCGCGGGACGGCTCCGCGGAGTCCCGCAGAGCCCGCCCGAGTTCTCGGCGGGAGCTGATTCCCAGGCGGGGAAACACCTTGTACAGGTGCGAGGCGACCGTCCTCGGAGAGATCACCAGGCGGTCCGCGATCTCCCGGTTCGACAGTCCCCGGGCGGCCAGTCGCACGATGCGTTCCTCGTGCGCGGACAGGGACGACATGCCGTCAGCGGCAGGGCCGGCGGCCTCACCTGGTGCGCTCACCCCGATTGCGCGAAGCTCGGCGCGTGCGCGTGACTGCCAGGGGTGTGCGCCGAGACGAGTGAAGTCGCCGTGGGCGCTGCGCAGATATGTGTGGGCTGCGGAGAAGCTGCGCCGACGGCGCAGCCAGGTGCCGTGATCCAGCGCCAGTCGCGCGCGGTCGAAGGGCCGGGGGGAAGCCGGGGCCGCCACCTGAGCGCGGTTGAACAGGTCGGCAGTGTCGCACTCGTCGGTGTGTGCGGACAGCAGCGCCTGTCCATGACGCATCAGGAGCGTCCTGGTCGGTGAGAAGGATGCGAGCCCGCCGCGGACAGCCTGGTCGTGGTGCGCATGTGCACCGGCCACGTCGTTCCGGGCCAGTGCGGCGTGGATGGCGTCGACGTGCGAGCGCCGGGTGATGAGGTCTCGCGCTCCGTCGTTCGTTCCCGGCCAGACCTCTTCCCGGACGGCTGTGGGCTCATCCTCCTCCTGGGCCAGCAAGTGGGCGGCGTACGCAGCGAGTCGCAGATGGTGGGTGGAACCGCTGGTCTGTGCCCACTGCCGGATTTCACGCAGCAGTGCATGCCCTTGATCCCGGTGGCCCTGGTAGGCGCAGACCAGGAGAAGTTGAGACTTCAGGACTGTGGCCAGGTGGCCCATCCCTTCTTTCTCGAGGCCGGGCAGCCGGGCGCCGACGAACTCGTGCAGCTCCTGCCAGCGGCCCTCTGCGGTCAGCAGGGCCGCACGCAGCCCCCAGCAGTACGGGAGGTGGGCGCCCTCTCCGCGGTCCGTGCCTCGCAGCACGGTGGCCAGCAGCCGGTCGGCCAGAACGGTCTCGTCGATCTGCCATGCGGCGTCCGCCAGCCAGTTCAGCTCATAGGGGTGGCTGCTGCCCGGCGTCTTCAGAATGCGGACAGCGGCCTTTGTCAGCCTTGCGTGGATCTCCCGCGAGCGTCCCACCACGTCCAGATGCGCTGTGACGGCGATGTGCAGCGGGTCGCCTGTCGTGTCCTGCCGCCGCAGGGCCAGCAACGCCGCGCGCGCCGGCTCCGGCCGGCCGGTGACCGAGCTCAGGGTCGCAAGCTGAAACGCGCACCAGTCCCGTATGTCACCGGCTACATCGCCCGCGATGAGGGCGTCGGTCAGGGCCGCGTTGCTCACGTCGGCGTGAAACTCGGTGGCGAAGAGGGCGCTGGCCCGCACCACGCCTATCGCGCCCGTGCGGTCGGGGGCCGAATTCGCGGCTCAGTGCCAGAGCCAGGTGCGGCTGACCGCTGCGCGCGGCCGCGAGGGTCGCAGTCGTGTAGAGGCGCGTGCGCTCGGCCGGAGTGGGACTGACGTCTCCCGCGCGTCGTAGGGTGCGGATTGCCAGGTCCCAGCGCTTGGCCACCAGGGCCGCCTGCGCCAGCGTCTCCAAGCGCCTCGGCTGGCCGGACCGGGCGGTCCCCACCGCGTCCGTGGCGCGGGCGGTCCCGGGCTGGAGCAGGCCGAGGTCGGTCCACGCCGCATAAGTCATTCGACCTGAATGAGTCTTGCATCCGGCTGACGCTTGTTTTGCGACAGAGGCCTCTAGGGCGGCCCGAACCCGCGAGTCGTCCGGGCCCCCGTTCATCGCAGGCCGGCTTGCACCGGCATGCCTACGCGGCCATACCGGCGTGAGCGTGCAGGCCGGTGGAGTCCGCGGAGAAGGAGTGGGCAGCGCCGCACGGTTTCAGGAGGTCACGTCCGGTCGAACCAGTGTGCGGTCAGGGTGTCCCAATCGATCATCCGGTGCTCGGTGCCCGAGGGGATCAGCGCGTACGTGGCGTCGAGCCAGTGTCGGATGTCGGCCAGGTCCGCCTCGAAGGTGACCTGCCCATGGGGCCTGATGAGGCTGAAGCAGAGGCGGGCGGGCTCGCCGGGGCGCCGGTAGGAGGGCCAGACGCGGAAGTCGCCCTCGCCGCTTGGCCGCCGCGTTCCTTGGGCCAGCAGGTCCCGCGCCACCACCCAGGTGACACACAGGTCGATGTCCGGATCTCCGAATAGATCCACCGCCACCGCGTACGGGTCGTCCACGGCGTAACGCATCCGGCACAGCAGGTGGTGGGGACTGTTGGGGTGGAACAGCCGCCGCAGCGTGGTGAGGAGCACGGGCGGGCCGCACTGTGCCGACGCCTCGTGGCCCGTGTGCGGTCTGTCGGTGTTCATGTGGTGGACTCCCTTTTGCGGTCGTTGTTCGGTCTGCTGTTTCCTGCCGGTCTATGTCATGTTCGGCGTGGCAACCCGGTCACGCATCGGTAGAACGACTGTCTATGGTGCCCGTGAGGTGCTCCGCCGGATCTGGGCGTAAAGGCCGCTGATAGCGTGATCAAGCCTTGGGGAAGGCGGCCACCGCCGAGCCCCTCACGAGCCCCTCTGTGCCTCTGCGGCGGTGGGACGGCGGCCTCCAGCCTTTCCGCCCATTCCCCTGGCGTGGTCGGTGCGCGGCCCTCGCCGGGACGCCAAGGCCGACGCCCGCGGGCCCGATCCGTACCCGATGTGGTCCGCTGCTACGGCCGGGACCTTGAATCTCCGGTCCCGCGTTCCGCTGAGGTGCAGGTGGGCCACGTCCGCAGCACAGTCGTTGGCCCGGACGGCCCGGACGGCCCGGACGGCCCGGACGGCCCGGACGGCCCGGACGGCGCCGAGGCCTTGGCTTGGCGAGGTGTCGATCTCCTCGCGCGGGCCGCGCCGACCTCGCCGCGTGGCCTGCGCGGAGCGGAACGCCCGCGGCTGCTCCGCGAGGGCATGGCGCGAGCGGGGTCGCGGAGAAAACCGCAGGTGCCGACGGCGACGAGGCCATCGGCACGGACAGGGGTACCGGACGCGTGAGCAGTATCGGAAGCGCCGCAACATCAGGGCATGGGTCCGCCGCCTTCCGCAGGCGTCACCATGCCGCTGGAACTTGCCGTCGCTCCGGTGTCCACCGTCGAGCAAGCGAAGGGCGTCGTCGGTCCGGTCGACGGCTTCCGCCCACGTCAGCGCCCGATGACGCACCCGTCATCGCCATCGGTACAGAAGCCGCGGGTCCGCTCGGACACCAAAGGGGCGACACAGGACCCGCTGCTCATCCACCGGAGAGTTCTGCGAAAGGAAGCCCTTTTGCAGTACGTGCTTGAGAGGTCATCTCAATCGGTGAGTCTGCGGTAGCAGATGAGAGTGCGAGCGATGCTCGTGAACGCGAGAAAGTGTTCGGCTTTGCCCTCGTAGCGGCGGTGGAGGCGGCGGCAGGCGGCGAGCCAGGCCATCCTGCGTTCAATGGTCCAGCGGTGGCGTCGCTGCGAGGTCTCGATGCCCTGCGGGCGATGCGGTGCCGGATGCCCCGATTGGTTAACCATCGGTATATGCAGTCGTAGCCCTTGTCGGCGCGGAGTTGGCCGGGCTTGCGCCGACGGGGACCTCGGCGCTCGCGGTCGTGGAGTCCACGGACCTGAGCTGCGTGCCCGGCACTCCGTCCTCTTCGGCGGCGGGCCCTGGCACCAGGGTCCCTGCGACATCGCCGGCCTGTCCGTCACCGTGCGCGCGACGAGACAGCGGGCCGCCCTGGCCACGGCCAGGGCGGCCTTGCGAGGCTGGGCCCGAGTGCTCGTCCGGGGTGCCGGCCGACCCTCGAACACCGCCACTCCCCCCGGCCCTTTCGATGGGCGCCCAGTCCCGGCCCGCTGGAGTGGAGCCGGGGGGGATTACTTGGCGAGGAAGGTGAGGAGCGCCTCGTTGACCTCATCGGCGTGGGTCCACAGCAGGCCGTGGGGGGCGCCCTCGATCTCGACGTAGTCCGCGTGGGGGACGGCCTTGTGGAAGGGGCGGGCGGTGGATTCGATGGGCAGGATGTTGTCGGCGGTGCCGTGGAGGATCAGGGTGGGCACGTCGATCTTGGGAAGGTCCTCGCGGAAGTCGGTGAACCAGGTCAGGGGTGCGGCGGAGGCGGCGTAGGAGCCGCCGGAGGCCGCGACGGCCCAGCTGTTGCGGACGGCTTCCTCGCTGATGCGGGTGCCGAGGTTGTCCTCGAGGTTGTAGAAGTCCTTGTAGAAGTCGGTGTAGTAGGCGTACCGGTCCGCCTTGACGGTGTCGGCGATGCCCTGGAAGAACTCGATGGGGGCGGCGCCGAGGGGGTTGTCGTCAGTCTTGAGGAGGAAGGGCTCCAGGGAGGCGAGGAAGGCGGCCTTGGCGACGCGAGCGGAGCCGTAGGTGCCGAGATAGCGCCCCACTTCCCCGGTGCCCATGGAGAATCCGACGAGGGTGACGCCGTGGAGGTCGAGGGTCTCCAGCACGGTGTTGAGGTCGGCGGTGAAAGTGTCGTAGTCGTAGCCGCTGGTGGGTTGGCTGGACTGGCCGAACCCACGGCGGTCGTAGGTGATGACGCGGTAGCCGGCGTCGAGGAGCGCCGCAGTCTGCCTCTCCCAGGAGTGTCCGTCGAGGGGGAAGCCGTGGATGAGGACGACCGGGCGGCCGGTGCCGTGGTCCTCGTAGTACAGCTCGATGTCGGTGCTGTTCTCCTGGCCGACGGTGATGAACGGCATGGTGTTCCCTTTCAGAGAGGCAGTGTCCTCGGACGGGGGCGACGATAGGACGCGGTCCCCCGCCAGGGGCAGTCGGCGCGTTCGCGCCGTGCCGAGTGACACCACCTTCACCCCGAGACGACGGCCCGGGGATCCGTCTAACGACTTACGCGGCCGGAAACACGTGACTCATTCGCTGCCTGCCGGTGTCCCGTGCGGCCCGGTAGACGAGCGAACCAGCTGGCGGCGTACCGTGCAGGAGAACCCACACAGTCCTGCCCTGCTCGGACGACGGGAGTCCGCTCGGGCGCCGCGTCGGCGGTGCTGCTACGGCACCGGCGCCGTGCAGGCTCGCGGGTGGAAGCGCTGGGGCTGCCGACTTACGCGGCCGCGGCACTGCCGGGCCAAAGTGCCGGAGACGCATGCCGAGGGTGGGCGAATGTTCCGCCACGAGCCCCATGGAGCTTCAGCCGGCTCGGGTGCCTACCGTTGCGTCGGAGGCACTGCCTGGGTCTGGCTCATGTCATGGTGCGGGGTGGAGATCAGGGTGCTGGGGTGCCCCATGCGACGCATGCCCTGGCGGTAGGCCCACACGGCGCGTTCGCTCTCGCCGCTCTTCTCCAGGATCTCGGCCAGTTCGGACCAGGCGAAGGCCGCCTGGCGTCCGGCTTCCGAGGCTTCGAGGAGCAGGGCGGCCCGCTCGTACGCGGCCTGTACCGCCTCGTGGTCGTCGCGCAGCAAATGCGCGGCGGCCAGCACGAGTTGCACGCGCGCGCTGTCGAGCCGGTGCTCGGGGCCCAGCAGGTCCAGGGCGCGCTGGGCGTGTTCGATGGCGCTCTTCGGCTGACCGAGCATCACGTCGGCCCGGGCCATGGCCGTCTCGACGTAGGCGACGTCGATGCTGCTTCCCAGGGAACGCTGGGTGGCGGCGTTCTGTTCGAGGGGGACCATGGCGGCTTCGGGGTTGGCGTCCTCGGACTGCGGCAGCACGGTGGCGTGCGCGTTTCGGACCCGCGCCAGCGCACGCTCGTCGTCCCCCTCCGCGTAGATGGCGACCGCCTTCCTGATGAGCGTCAGGGCCTCGCTCGACCGGCCCTGACGGTGGAGGACCACGCTGGCGTTCCAGTAGGCGCCGCCCAGCGCCCTGCGGTCGGTGAGGATCTCCGCGTGGCTTATGGCCTGGGAGGCGAGGAAACCGGCGCGGTGCAGGTCGCCGCGCTCGCAGTAGACGCCGATCAACGTGGCCAGCAGTTCGAGGTACTCGACGGTGGGAGGCAGCTCACCGGCCTGCGCCAGCATGTCCTCGGCGACCTCTACGGCTCGGGACAGGTTGCCGAGTACGCGGTAGCAGCGGCACAGGGACATGACCACGTTCAGCTGGTCCAGCGCTCGTCCCTGCGTAGCGCACTGCCGGCTGAGCGAGTCGAAGCGTGTCGCGGCCTCTTCGAGTTCGCCCTTGTGTTCCAGGCACTGTGCGATGCCGAGGTCCACGGTGAACAGGAGATCCCTGTGTTCGGGAGCCGACAACTCGGCGCGCAGGTCGGTGAACCTGTCGAGCGCCGTGTCCGCGTCGCCGTTGCGTAGGGCGAGTTGCGCGTAGCGCACTTCGACCTCCAGGCGGACGACGTCGGGCTTGGCGAGCGGTCCGGACAGATAGGCGACGTCGCATCCCAGCCGTTCGGCGAGCTGCGCCATGACCTCCTCGGAGGGAACGCGTTTCCCGGCTTCGAGGAGTGAGACATAGCTGGGAGACAGATTGGGCTGGGCCAAAGCCTCCTGCGAGAGTCCGGCCGCCCTACGGAGGCGGCGAATCCGTGAACCGAAAGGCTCGTTCTCCGTCACTGTGACTCCTCACTTGACACGCTCCGCGCCCGTTCTTGACTGCTCTGTCGATTTCTGGTGGTCGTTCGAGCCGGGAGTGGGTGTGAGCGTGGCGGGTGGGCACACGTGCCTGGGTGTCCTGCAAGAGTGGGGCGCGGCGCGGCCCGGCTCACGAGGTCAGCGCCGGGCGAAGTGCACCAGCACTCTTCCGGGGTTGCCGCTGCTGACCTCTACCCGGTCGTACAGCCGCCTGATGTGTTTCTGGGCCAGGAACGCCAGGACGCGCTCCCTCAGTTGGCCGGTTCCCTTGCCGGCAATGACCTCGGCGACCGGTTCACCCGACTGCTGCGCCTTGAAGATGAACTGACGCAGGGCGAGTTCGATGTCCCGGTTGTTCCGGAAGATGGGATGCAGGTCCAAGCTGAGCATGGTGAGTGGCCGTTCGGTGCGCTGCACGGATAAGGACGGTTGCCTACGGTTCTCTTCGTACCGCAGACGGTTCGCCAGAGCAATGTGCGCGTCGCTTGATCCGAGCATACGTATGCGGTGACATCCGACACATGTGCGTCGGGTCCGTCCGGACCACCCGGCCGGGCGATGCTACCGCGCAGTGGCTCGAGAGGGCGTCACCCGGCCCCCGGCCTGTGCCTGTTCCTGATGGCTTCCGATTACGTACCAGACGACTGTTGACAGCGCCTGACACCCTGTTCGATCATCGCGGATGTCTCGGACCTCCGTGGGTGTGTCCGCGCCCCGGATCCCAGCGGGCAGTGGCGGACCATCGCACCTGCCGACGAGTCGAGGCGGACGCCGGAACGCCGACGCATTCCGCGCACCGCGGAAGCCGCGCTACGGCGCTGTGTCTCCGTCACGCTCACCGCCGAGAGTGCCGAGTCCCGCCCGCCATCTGGCGAGACCCTGCCTCGGTCTCACCGTGCAGTGCGGTCCCGCTTCCACCAAGTCCCTCGTCCATCCAGCAGACGGTCACTCAACGGGAAGGCCAGGTAACGCCGGTGCTCCACGCCGCCCACGCGTCCGCCATGAGCGCACCACCGCCCGCGCCCGGCGGGTACGCACCGGGGGAGCGTCTCCGTCCGGCCTCATTCGGGCAGCAACGCCTTTGGTTCCTGTCCCAGTTGCCCGGCGCGAACGCGGCGTACAACGAGCCCCTGGCCTTCCTGCTCAGCGGTCCACTCGACCCGGCCGTCCTGGGCACATGCCTCGACGCGCTGACCGTGCGGCACGAGACGCTGCGGACCCGGCTGGTCGAGCGGGACGGCCGGGTACTCCAGTGCGTCGATGCACCCGGCGCCGGATTCGCCCTGGCCGTCGACGACCTGACCAGGTGTCCCGACGCCGGCGCGTGCCTGGCGGCGCTGCAGGAGGAGGAGGCGGCCACCGCCTTCGAACTGGCCGCTGGACCGCTCGGGCGCGGTCGGCTGATCACCATGGGACCGGACCGCCACGTCCTGCTGCTGACCTTCCACCACGCGGTCTTCGACGGGCAGTCGATGAACGTCCTGCTGCGCGAACTGGCTCAGCTCTACCGCGAGTCGCTTGCGCCGGGCCGCGACGATCCGCTGCCGCCCCTCACCATCCAGTACGCCGACCTCGCCGACGCCCAGCTGAGGGCCGTCGGTGACGGCGACCTGGCGGACCAGGAGACTTATTGGCGGCACACGCTCGACGGAGTCCCGCCCGTGCTGGATCTCCCGTCGGACCGCCCGAGGCCGCCGGAACAGCGCCACGGCGGCGACCGGGTGGAGTTCGGCGTCGACGCGGCGACGACGAGCGCGTTGCGTACGCTCGCCCGCGGGCACGGGGCGACCCTCTTCGTCGCCGTGCTCACCGGCTGGGCGATCCTGCTCTCCCGGCTGTCGGGACGTACGGACATCGTTGTCGGCACTCCGGTCGCCAACCGGCGTGGCCCCCTGGCCGCCGGGCAGATCGGCTTCCTCGTCAACTCCCTGGCCCTGCGCGTCGACCTTTCCGGATCGCCCACGGGGGCCGAGGCCCTCGCGCGGGTCAGGACCGTCGTTCGCCAGGCGCTCAGCCACCAGGACCTCCCCTTCGAGAAGGTGGTGGAACTGGTCAATCCGCCCAGGAGTGCGGCGCACACCCCCCTGTTCCAGACGATGCTGGCCTGGCAGCCCGACCGGAAGGGCCTCCTCGACCTGCCCGGTGTACGGGCGGAGCCCCTGCCGCTGACGCACGCTCCCGCCCGTTTCGACCTGTCCCTCGTCGCCGTCGAGTCGGGAGACCGGGTCACGGGGCACGTGGACTTCGCCACGTCCCTGTACGACCGGTCCACGGTCGTGCGCTGGAGCGGCCACCTCCAGCACCTGCTGCGCGACCTGGCGCTCCATCCCGACCTGGAGATCACCGCACTGGAGCTGATGAGCGCGGACGAACGCCTGAGTCTGCTCACGGACTGGGACGCGGGCCGGCACGCACAGCCGGACGCCCTGCCCGGTCCGGCGGACCTCCGTGCCGGTGAGGCGGGTGATGCGCGGCCCGGTCCGGCGGTGGACGCCGTCGCAGGCGCGGCGGCGGGCGCCTGCCCGGGTGAGGCCGGGGCGGACGCGCTCCCCACGCCTTCGCCACAGACGTTCCTCGCCGCGAGCGGCCTCGTCGAACTCTTCGAGGCGCAGGTGCGTGCACGATCCCACCAGACGGCGGTCGTCTGCCGGGACGGCACCCTTGACTACGCCACGCTCGACCGCCGGGCCAACCGGCTCGCCCACGCCCTGACCGCCCGGGCCGTGCGTCCGGGTGACGTGGTCGGGCTGCATGTGACCCGTTCGTGTGCCCTGGCCGTCGGAATCCTCGGCATTCTCAAGGCGGGCGCCGCCTACCTGCCCCTCGATCCAGCCCAGCCCCGCGACCGGCTCGCGGACATGGTCGAGGACGCGGCCTGCCCGGTGGTGCTCAGCGACGTGGAGGACGAGCGGCGTCCCGGACCGTGGCTGAGCCTGCCCGTCGTGGAGGCGGAGGGACACACGGACGCGCATCCGCCGCGCGGCGTCGGACACACACCGGACCGGCTGGCCTACGTGATCTTCACCTCGGGGTCCACCGGCCGGCCCAAGGGCGTCGCGGTGGAGCACCGCAGTGTTCTCAACCTCTTCGCCAACTGGCAGGAACGCATGGGTTCCCGCCCCGGTGACGTCGGCTCGGCATGGTCGAGCATCGGTTTCGACGCCTCCGTGCACGAGCTGCTGCTGCCGCTCACCACCGGCGGAGCGCTGCACATCGTTCCCGAGGAGCTGCGGGGCGATCCGCAGGCGCTGATGGGATGGATGCGCGAGCACGCCGTCGTCCAGGCCTTCCTGCCGCCGGCCTACGTCAAGTGGATCGACGAGGACCCCGCCGGCCGACTGAGCGGGCTGTCCCTCAGAACGCTGCTCACCGGAGTGGAATCGCTCACCGAAGCCGCACTGCACCGCCTCACCCGGCACCTGCCCGGCCTCGCCGTCTGCTTCGGCTACGGCCCGACCGAGGCGACGCTCTACAGCACCGCTTACCACAGCCCCCGCCCGCTGGAGCGGCCGTGCCCCATCGGCCGGCCACTGGACGGCACCCGGATGTATCTCCTGGACTCGCGCATGCAACCGGTCCCGCCCGGCGTGGTCGGTGAGGTCTACCTGGGTGGGGCCTGCCTCGCCCGGGGCTACCTCAACCGCCCGGATCTGACCGAGGAGCGTTTCCTGCCCGATCCCTTCCGGCCGGGAGAGCGGATCTACCGCACCGGCGACCTGGCCCGGCGCCTGCCGGACGGCCAGGCGCACTACGCCGGCCGCGCCGACGACCAGGTCAAACTGCGCGGGTTCCGGATAGAGCCGGCGGAGGTGGAAGCCGCGTTGAGCGGGCTGCCCGACGTCCGGGAAGCCGTGGTCGTGGTGGACCGGGACGGGACCGGACAGCCCCGGCTGGTCGCCGGGATAGGGCGGGGCGAGGCGGGGGCGCGTTCCGCCCAGGACTGGCGCGCCGCCCTGGCGCGGCGGCTGCCCGACTACATGATCCCGGCGGTCTTCGTCGATCTGCCCGCCCTCCCCCTCGGCCGCAGCGGCAAGCTCGACCGTCCCGCGCTGCTGGAGATGGCCCGCGCGCAGTCCTCGCACCAGGTCAACACGGCCAGTCCGCGGGACGACGTCGAGCACGTCCTGTACCGGATCTGGCGGCAGATCCTGGTGCACCCCGACATCGGCATCGACGACAACTTCTTCGACGTCGGCGGCACCTCCCTGTCGGCCATCAAGATGGCCCACGCCGTCGGCCGGGCCTTCGGCCGGTCCGTGCCCGTGGCCGAGATCATGCTCAGGCCGACGATCGAGGCCCTCGGCGCGCTGCTGCGTGAGGGTGGTGTGCGCAGCGGCCCGGGCAGCGTCGTGGAGTTCCGTGCCGGGACCGCCGCACGTGTGGTCTGCGTGCACCCGGCCGGAGGCACGGCCTTCTGCTACCTGCCGCTGGCGAAGTACCTGCCCCAAACGGTCGGCCTGTACGGCATCCAGTCCCCCGGCATCAATCCCGGTGAGGAACTGCTGCCCAGCGTCGAGGCGATGGCCCGGACCTATCTGAAGCTCCTCGAACCGCTGGGACCCGGCCCGCTGGTGCTGACCGGCCTGTCCTACGGCGGCCTCGTGGCCCACGAGATGGGCCGGCTGCTCGCCCTCGCGGGCCGCACCGACGTCAGTGTCGTCCTGCTGGACACCCAGGCCACCGACGACCCCGCCGCACGCGCCGCCATCACGGCGGCGGACATGGCGGAGTTCCGTGACAAGCTCGTGAGGTTCAACGGAATGTATCCCGGCATCGAAGACATCCAGGTCGAGCGGTACTTCCGCGTCTACAACCACAACCGCATGACCGCCCGCGACCACGTCCCGGGCCGTTCCCCGGCGCGCCTGGTGCTCGCGCAGGCCGTACCCGACGGTGCCGACACCGCCGAGCACGCGCAGGTCCGCGCCTTCTGGCGGGGGCGCTGCACCGGTGACTTCCGCGTCGAGCCGGTGGAGTGCGACCACTGGGAGATGCTCGAGAGTGCCGAACTTCCCCGGGTCGCCGCGGTGATCGCCGCCGAACTCGCCCACCACGGTGGCCCGGTGGCCGCCGCGGCGGCGCCCGCCGGTGCCCTGCCGTCCGGGAGCGCGTGATGGACGACCGCTTCTCCGCCGGTGAGGCGGCCGACATGGCGGGTCCGGCGCACTCAGCGGCGGGAGACGCGCGCCCCCGGTGCGCCGCTGTCCAGGCCGCGGCCCCCCACGGCCCGACGCCCTCCCTCCTTGCCGACGCGGTACTCGCCCGGGCCCGGCGCTGCCCAGCCGCACCCGCGGTCGTCGACGGCGCCGCCGTGTTCGACTACGCCCGGCTGGACCGGGCCAGCGCGCGGGTCGCCGCTCGGCTGCGCGCGAACGGGGTCGGGGCCGGCCAGTCCGTCGCCGTCTGTCTGCCCCGGTCATGGCGGCTGGTCTGCGTCATGCTCGGCATCCGCCGGGCCGGCGCGACCGTCGTGCCGCTGGACCGCCTGAGCCCGCCGGAGCGCCGGCGCCACATCATCGAGGACTCGGCGGCAGTCGCCGTCGTCCACGACGTTGCTGATTCGCTCGACCTGCCCGGGAACCTCACCGCGCTGGACGCGAGCCTGCTGATCGCCGACGAGGACGGGGCCGGCCCGGAGCCCGGCGGCCCGGAGCCGGCCGACGCGACGGGGGCTGCCGGGGGGACGGCAGCCGATGGGACGCCGGCCGGTCGGACGGCAGACAGGTGGACACCCGGCGCAGACGGGGCCGGGCGGAGCGGGCGCGCCCCCGGGGAGGTGCACGTCCCGCAGGACGCCCCCCGGGCCGGCGCGGCCACCGCCGCGTTCGTCTTCTACACCTCCGGCACCACCGGTCGCCCCAAGGGTGTCGAGGTCACCGACGAGGGCGTGCTCCGGCTGGCCCGGCCCGGCCGGCTGACCCCGCGGCCGGGCGACCGCTACGCCTGCCTGTCCAACCCCGCCTTCGACGCGCTGTCCTTCGAGGTGTGGACACCGCTGCTGACCGGTGGCACGTGCGTGATCCTCGGCGACCGCGAGGTGCAGAGCCCGCACGCACTGGCCACCGCCCTGCGCGACCGTGCCGTCGACACGCTGTTCATCACCGTGTCGCTGTTCAACGCCGTCGTCGACGAGGTGCCCGGCTGCTTCACCGGTGCCCGGCACGTCCTGATCGGCGGAGAGCAGCTGGGCGCTCGGGTCGTACGGCGCTGGTACCAGGCCAACCCCGGCACCGGTACCGTCCTGCACAACGCCTACGGCCCGACCGAGGCCACCACCTTCGCCCTGTCGTACGCCATACCCAGGGACTTCGAGGGCGATGCCGTTCCCCTCGGCGGTCCGCTGCCCGGCACCCGCTGCCTGCTGCGCACCGAGGACGGCGGCGTCGCCGAGCCGGGTGAAGTGGCGGAACTGCTGCTGTCCGGGCCCGCACTCGCCCTCGGCTACCGCAACCTGCCCGCGGAGACGGCCGAGCGCTTCGTCACGCTGCCCGACGACGGCGGCGAGGAGCGCTGGTACCGGACCGGCGACCTGGTCCGCCGGGACGACGACGGCCGCGTGACCTTCGTCGGGCGCGCCGACCGGCAGGTGAAGGTGCGCGGTTTCCGCATCGAGCCGGGCGAGGTGGAGCGGCTGATCCTGACGCACCCCGAGGTGCGCCGGGCCCGCGTGTGCACCCGCCGCGAGGACGCGGACCGCCACGAACTGCTCGCCTTCGTCGTCCTGGGCGGCGGGCTCTCCTTCGAGGAGTACGACCGCCACCTCTCCGCCGTCCTCCCGGCCTACATGCGCCCGCACCACACCCATCTCGTCGACGACATCCCCCGCAACGCCAACGGCAAGGTGGACGACGCCGCCCTGCTGGGCGCCGCCCGCACCCCCTGGCGCGGCGAGCGCCGCACCGGCCTGCCCGTCACCGCCGCCCAGCGGGCCCTGCTCGAGGTGGCGGAGGAGGTGCTGGCGGTCACCGGGCTGCGCCCGGACGACCGGTGGATACCGAGCGGCGGGGACTCGCTCAGGGCCCTGCGCTTCCGCCACGAGGTGCTGCGCCGATTCGGTGCCGACCTGCCGTCCGGCCTGGTGCTGCGAGCCGACTTCGCGCGGCTGGCCGAGGCCGTTCGCGCCGCGGACGCGACCGGTGGTGACCACCCGCCCCTGCCGGCCGCATCAGCGGAGGCGACGGCACCGGCCACCAGTGAGCAGGAGCGGCTGTGGCTGCTGCACGAACGCGAAGTCGAGGACCGTTCCTACGACGTACCGCTCGTGTTCCGGGTGCACGGAACCGTGGACCCGGCCGCGCTGCGCCGAGCGCTGCGCGGGCTGGTGGCACGCCACCCGGCACTGCGCACCCGGCTCATGCCCACGCCCCGTGGCCTGCTGCAGCAGGTGGACGCGCCCTACGACCCGTGGCAGTCGTGCCGGGCCGTCGAGGGCGAGCCCTGGCAAACCACGGCGGATCGTTTCTTCGCGCATCGTTTCCTCCTGCGCGACTCCCGCATGCTGCGGGCCGCATGGGTCCCGTCCCGGGCGGCGGACGCCTGCGGACCCGGCGGCGGACTCCTGCTGCTGCACCTGCACCACGTCGCCGTGGACGGCTGGTCGGTGAACCTCCTCCTGCGCGACCTCACCGACGGCTACGCGGCCGCGCTCGCCGGTGACGCGCCGCCCGGCCCGGCGGACCGGGCCGTCACCCCCCTCGACTTCGCCCGCTGGCAGCGGGAGTGGCGCGCGTCCCCCGCCTACCTCCGACACCGGTCGCGGCTGCGCGACCACTACGAAGCAGGCGGCGAGCTCTCGCCCGCCCTGCCGGCGTCCGAGACACCTGTGCCTCGTAGGGCCGGGCTGCTGCGGACCTCTGTGGACGTGGTCGGACGCGGCGCGCTGGACCGGCTCGCCGCCGAACGGGGGCAGACGCGGTTCCACCTGCTGCTGTCGGCGTTCGCCTGCAGCCTGTACGGCGTCACCGGCCAGACGCGGCCGCTCGTCGCCGCACCCGTGGCGAACCGGCCCCGGCCCGAGTTCGCCGAGACGGTCGGGATGTTCGCCAACACGGTGCTGCTGCCCCTCGGACTGGACCCGGACCAGCCGGTGGGCGAGCACCTGGCACGGCACGCCGCACAGGCCGGCTCCGTACTGGAGGGGCAGGAGATCGCCCTCGCCGACGTCCTGGCCGACCACTCCTTCCGCGCGGCAGGGCCGCTGTTCGACTTCATGTTCGTCCTGGAGAACACCGACTTCTCGGCACTGGGCCTGCCCGGATGCGAGGTGCGTCCGCTCTGGCCGCGTCCGCTCGACGCCAAGTGCGCGCTCACCCTGTCGGTCGTCGAGCACGACGCGGGCTTCGACTGCCTGTGGGAGTACCGGGACGACTTCGGCGCCGACCGGGTGCGGGCCGCGGCCCGCCTCTTCCGCCAGGCCCTCGACCGGCTGTCCGACGGCGCGGACGCCACCTTGCGCGAACTGGTCCTGCCCTACCGCCGCGGCCTGCCAGAGCCGGGGCGGGGGCGGGTGAGCGCACCGGACTTCACCACCGTCGCCGAGGGCTTCGCGCGGCAGGTCCGGCGCACCCCTGCGGCACCGGCGGTGACCGACGGGCGGACCGTGCTGAGCTACGCCCGGCTCGACGCCTGGGCCGAGGCCACCGCGGCGGAGCTGCGCCACCGGGTCCCCGACGACCCGGCGGCCCCGGCGGCCCTCGCCCTGTACCTGGAGCCGTCGGTCGAGCACATCGTGGCCCTGCTGGCCGCAGCCCGCCTCAACCTCACCGTCGTCCCCCTGGACCCGGCCTATCCGCCGGCGCTGCTCGCCCACGTGCTGCGGCAGGCCGACCCCGTGTGTGTGCTGACGACCCCGGAGAGCGCCGAGGCGCTCGACGCCGTCGCACCGCCGGGACTGCCCCGCCACCTGCTGCGCTGTGCCGGCGAGCCGTCGCCGCGGCCGTCGTCCCGGCCCGCCGCACCGCCGCACCGGGCGCTGCGGCCGCTGTACACGCTGTTCACCTCGGGCTCCACCGGTGTCCCCAAGGGGGTGCAGGTACCCGACGAGACCCTGTGCAACCTGCTGACCTGGCAGCGTGCGGAGGGCGGCCTGACCGCTCCCGCCGTCACCCAGCAGTTCTCCATGCTGTCCTTCGACGTCTCCTTCCAGGAGATCTTCGGCACGCTGTGCTCCGGCGGGTTGCTGCGCCTGGTCGACCCCGCCTGGCGCCACGACGTACCCGCGCTGCTGGACGAGCTGGAGAGCGGGCGCGCGGAGCGCCTGTTCCTGCCGTACGTGGCGCTGCAACTGCTCGCCGATCACGGCGTACGCACCGGCCGGTACCCGTCGCGGCTGCGCGAGGTCGTCACCGCGGGCGAGCAACTGGTGTGCACCGACGCCATCCGCCGTTGGTTCGCCCACCTGCCCGGGGCACGTCTGTTCAACCACTACGGCCCCACCGAGACGCATGTCGTCAGCGGCCTGTGCCTGGAGGGGGATCCCGCGGCGTGGCCGCTGCGCCCGGCAATCGGGCGGCCCGTGTCCGGAGCCGTGCTGCGGGTCGTGGACGACGGCGGACTGCCCGTCCCCCCGGGTGCCACCGGGCATCTGCTGATCGGCGGCGTCATGGCCCGGCGCTGTTATCTCGGCGACGCCGCCCTCAACCACTCCCGCTTCACCGACGACCCGGAGGCGGGCACCTTCTACCGCAGCGGAGACCTCGCCCGCTTCGACGAGCAGGGGCTGCTGCACTACGCCGGACGCGAGGACGCCCAGGTCAAGCTGAGCGGACACCGGCTGGAGCTGGGCCAGGTCGAGGCCGCGCTGCTGCAGTACCCCGGTGTCGCCAACGCCGTCGCGGTCGTGGACGACGGCGTGCTGGTGGCCTGCCTGCAGCTGCGCGGCGAGGACCCGGACCCGGCCGAGATCACCCGTCATCTGGGCAGGCTGCTGCCCCGCCATGTGCGGGTGGGCCGGTTCCGCCGCCTCGAGGCGCTGCCCCGCACGCCGAGCGGCAAGCTGGACCGGCAGGCCGCGCTCACCGGCGGGGGCCGCGAGTTGCTCGCCGGTGACGAGCCGGGTCCGGCCCGGTCACCGCTGGAACAGCGACTGACCGACCTCTTCCGGGAGGTGACCGGCACATCCCTCGCCGTTGCCGAGAGGTTCTTCGACGCGGGGGTCACCAGCCTGGACCTGATGCGCTTCCAGCTGCGCTGCTCGGGTCAGGACGGCCTGGCGTTCCGTATGCCGGATCTCTTCGAGCACGTCACGATCCGGGCGCTGGCCGGCTTCCTGGACCGGCGGGCGACTGCCGATGAGACCGACGGCGCGCCCGCCGCGACGGCGCCTGCGCGCCTGTCGTCCGCGCGGGCCGACGCCCCGCGGGCGATCGCCGGCGACCGGACACGGGGGCGTTCACGGTCCGCCGAGGAGCCCGTCGCCGTGGTCGGCATGGCGGTGCGCCTGCCCGGCGCGCGCGACCTCGCGGCCTTCTGGGACCTGGTCGTCTCCGGCCGTCGCGGCATCGAGCACTTCCCGGCGGACGAGGGCCGGGTGGGCGCGCGCAGCCGGCTGGACGGGCCGCTGGCCTTCGACCCGGGGCGCTTCGGCATCAGCACGCAGGACGCCCGTCTGATGGACCCCCAGCAGCGGCACCTGCTCAGCGCCTGCGTCGAGGCGCTCGCCCACGCCGGCTGCGCCGACCCCTCGGCGCGGCGGGTGGGCGTGGTGGCGGCCTGCGGGGAGAACACGTACTTCCAGGCCATGCTCCGCGAGGCGGACCCCGCGGCCCTGCCCGACCCGTTCCGGCTGGCCCTGCACCACGAGAAGGACTTCCTGGCCACCAAGGCCGCCTACCACCTCGGTCTGACCGGCCCGGCGTTCACCGTGCAGTCGGCATGCTCCAGCTCGCTCGTCGGCGTCCACCTGGCCGCCGGACTGCTGCGGCAAGGGGAGGCCGACATGATGCTCGCCGGCGGCGTCCTCGTCGATCCCGGCCTGAGCGACGGATACACCTACCGGCCTCAGCACATCTTCTCCCCGGACGGCCACTGCCGGCCCTTCAGCGCCGACGCCTCCGGCACCGTCGGCGCCAGCGGCGTGGGGGTCGTCGTACTCAAGCCGCTGTCCGCCGCCCGCCGCGACCGCGACACCGTCTACGCCGTCGTCACCGGCTCCGCGCTGAGCAACGACGGCGCGGCCAAACTGAGTTACAGCGCCCCCTCGGTGACCGGACAGCGCGGCGCACTGCGCGCCGCCCTGGACCGCGCCGGCCGGGGCGGCGACGAGGTCGGCTACGTCGAGGCGCACGGCACGGGCACCCGCCTCGGCGACCCGGTCGAGGCGGCCGCGCTGCGCCAGGCCTACGGTCTGGCGGACGACGCGCACCTTGCGCTGTCGTCCGTCAAGAGCCAGCTCGGGCACCTGGGCGCGGCGGCGGGCATCGTCGGCCTGGTCCGGGCGGTGCTCGCCGTGCACCACGGCGTCATCCCGCCCACGGTGGACTTCGACCGGCTCAACCCGGAGATCGACGACGGCCCCTTCCGCGTCCCGACGGCGGCGGAACCCTGGCCCCACGACGTCCCGCGCGTGGCCGCGGTGAGCAGTTTCGGCATCGGCGGCACCAACGCCCACCTGCTGGTCGAGAAGCCGGACGGCCCGCAGGGCGCCGGTGCGCAGCCGGCGCCCGCCACTGGTGCCGGTTCCTGCCTGCCCCTGTCGGCCGCGTCCGAGGCCGCCCTTCGGGCGGACGCCCGACGCATTGCCGACTACCTGAGCGCACACCCGCAGGCCTATCCGCGGGTCCTGCGCCACCTCCAGGCCGGACGTCCCGCGCTCGCCCACCGCGCCGCCGCCCTCTGCCCCGACGCCGGGACGGCCGTCGCCTGGCTGCGCTCGTCCTTCCCGGTCACCGCACCCGGCGACGGGTACCGGACGGCACCGGACGGCACGGCCCCGCCCGGGCCCGTCGAGGCGTGGACGACCGGTGACGCCGCCGTGTGGCCGGACGGTCCCGCGAGCGCTCCCTGGGACTTCCCGCCGCCCGCCCTGGACGAGGCCGACTACGACTTCGAACGCGCGGTACCGGCCGAACCGCCCGCACCGGACGCGCCCGCCGGCCCTCCGCGACGGCTGCCCCCCGGCCAGTGGCTGCACCAGCCGGTGTGGACGCGGTTGCGCCGGGCGCGCACCCAGGCGCCCGCCCGGGGGCGCACCGCCGTGGTCGTCACCGGCGCCGGAACGGACTGGGCCGCCTGGCGGGTGCTGGAGCGGCATTACACCCGGGTGGTATGGGTGAGTGCCGGGGCGGCACTGGTGCGACACCCGGACGGCCACTACGAGGCCGACCCGGCCGACATCGCCCACCTGACCGCCGTACTGGCCGACGTCACGGCCTCCGGGGCCGGCGTCGACTGGCTGCACGCGCTGCCCCTCACCATCGGCGGCGGGATCGGCGAACAGGCACTGGACAGCGCGCGATGGGCCTGCCTGGACACGGTGGCCGCGTTCCTGCAGGCGCTGGCGGACGTGGCGGACGACATCCGGCCGCAGCTGTGGCTGCTGTCCCAGCAGGCCCAGGCGGTCACCGGCGTGATCCGCCGCCCGGAGGCGGCCCTGCTGGCCGCCGCGACCGAGGTGCCCCGCCAGGAGCTCGGTCTGAGCGCGCGGTGGGTCGATCTGCCCGGGACCGACCCGGACGCCTGGGCACCGTTCCTGACCGGGCTCCTGCTCCACGAGACGCCCGCCCCTGCCGTGCTGGCCCTGCGCGAAGGCTTCTGGTGGCACCGCACGGTCCAGCCCGTGCCCGCCCCGGCCGAGCCCCGGGTGACGGGCCGCGGGACCCATCTGATCCTCGGCGGCACCGGAGGCATCGGCCGCACCGTCGCCGCGGCCCTGCTGGGCGACGACCTGGACAGCCGCGTAGTCCTGCTCTCCCGGCAGGCGACGATGCCCGCGTCCCTCGCGCGGTGGGACGACCGTGTCACCCTGGTGCCGGCCGACCTCGCCACGGACGACCTGGACCTGATCGCCGAGCGCCTCGCACCGCACCTGCGGGACCTGACGGGCATCGTCCACGCCGCCGGCGCCGCCGCCGGCGCGCTGCTCGTGCGGCGCGACCCCCGCGCCGCCCGCCGGGCCACGGCGGCGAAACTGCGCGGGGCCCTGCTGACGGAACGCCTGATCGCCACGTACCGCCCCGACCACGTCGTCTACTGCTCGTCGATGGCGGCCCAGTTCGGCGGCATAGGGCAGTTCGACTACGCCGCGGCCAACGGCTGCCTGGACGCCTTCGCCCAGTACGCCCCCGGGGAAGCGGCGGGGGACACCGTGCGCACCGCGGTGGCATGGGACGCCTGGCGCGAGCTCGGCATGGCCCAGGACGCGGCCGTCCAGGACGCCCGCCACCGCGCGCACCTCACCGTCGCCCTCACCCCCGACGAGGGCGCCGCCGTCTTCCGGCAGGCCCTCACCCTGCAACTGCCCCACCTCCTGGTGAACACCACGCCGGTGACCGAGGCGCGCCGCTTCTACGAACCGCTGCCGGGCGATTCGGCCGCGGGACCACGGCGGGCGGGCGGCACGGCTGCGGGGAGCCGTGGGACGTCCGGCGCCGAGGGCCAGGACGGCCCAGCCGGCGCGGTCGGTCGTCGAGCGGGAGGCGGCGACGTCGCGGCCCGGCTGGCCGAGGCCGTGTGCGACCTGCTGGGAGTGGCGCAGGTCGACCCGGCGGCCTCCCTGTACGACCTGGGCGCGGACTCGCTTGCCCTGCTGGAACTCGTCGCCGAGGTGAAACGGCGCTACGGCACCGAGATCGAGCTGTCCCGGCTGAGCCACCGCGTCAGTCTCGACGAGATCCTCGGCCACCTGGTCACCGCCGGGGGAGCCGGGCACGAGGCGGGTGCGTCCGTAGACGTCGAGGTCTGGCAGCACGGCACAGGCCCGGACGTGCTGTGCCTCGTGCACCCCGTCGGCGGTGACATCCGGGCCTACCGCCCGCTGGTGTCGGCACTCGACGACCGGCTGACGGTCTGTCTCGTGGCCGACCCCGCCCTGCGCGACGCACGCACACCCACCTGGTCCATCGCCGAGCGCGCCGAGCACTACCTGGCGGCGGTCCGGGCCGCGTTCCCCCGTGCCGGCCGGCGACTGAACCTGGCAGGGTGGTCCTTCGGCGCGTGGACGGCCCTGTCGATGGCGGCCGCGGCGGAGGAGTCCGGCCCGCCCGTACACCGTCTGTACCTGCTCGATCCGCCGCCGCCTGGAGCCGGCCCTCTCGCCGCCGCCTACGACGACCGGCAGGTGGACGCCGTCTTCGCGCGCGAACTGGGCGGGAACCGGGCCGGTGACCTCGGCGAGCGGGGACGGGACTACGCCGCCCGGCTGGCCCGCTGCTGCCGGGCCAACCTCGCGGCTATGGCGGTGCACCAGCTGCCCCGGCTGGCCCGTACCCCCGCCACCGTGTGGCTGGCCGAGCGTCCCGTCGCGGATGTAACCGCCCTGGCCCCGCAGCCCAGCCCGGCGGGGGAGTGGACCTCCCACCTGCCCGCCCCGCTCCGGATCCACCGCGTCGACGCGGACCACTACGGGCTCGTTGCCCCACCGCACACAGCGGCGATCGCGGCCGTCGTCGCGGCGGACCTCGCCGGGTCGGCCGCCGACAGACCGCCGGTCCCCGTGTCCGTCCTGTCCGACCACCACTGAGAGAGGTTCACCCCGTGCAGCACCCCTACACAGGCCTGCCCGCCCGGTCCTTCTGGCGGACCGCGGTCGCCGAGGCCGACCCGGCCGAAGCCGGTGACCTGTGGACGCCGAAGTTCGGCATCGGACAGGACGAGCCGGTCATCACCGCGGGCTCCTGCTTCGCCCGTCACATCGGCCCCGCCCTCCTGCAGGAGGGCATGCACTGGTACGACGCGGAACCGGCGCCTGCGGGGCTGACCCGAGAGCAGCGCCAGGCCCGCGGATACGGCAGTTTCTCCTTCCGCACCGGCAACATCCACACCGCGGCGGCGCTGCGCCAGTGGTTCGCCTGGGCCTTGACCGAGGAGCGTCCACCCGACGAGGTGTGGCACGACGAGGACGGGCGCTGCCACGACCCGTACCGGCCCACCGTCGAGCCCGACGGGTACGCCTCGCCCGAGGAGGTGCTGCTGGCCCGGCAGGCCACCCTGGCCGCGATCCGCCGTGCCCTGTCCGAGGCGGGTGTCCTGGTGTTCACCCTCGGTCTGACGGAGGCATGGCAGGACACCGTCCACGGCACCGTCCTGCCGATGTGCCCGGGCACGGTGCGGGGCACCTTCGACCCCAGCCGGCACGTCCTGGTCAATCACACGGCGGCCCAGGCGCACGACGACCTGGCCGCGGCCGTCGCCCTGGCCCGAGCCGCCAACCCCGGCCTGAAGACCGTGCTGACGGTGTCCCCGGTGCCGCTGACCGCGACCGCCACCGGACGCCACGCGCTGGTGGCGACGACCTACTCCAAGTCCGTGCTGCGAGCGGCCGCCGGACAGCTCGCCGACCGGCTGGACCACGTCGACTACTTCCCGTCGTACGAGATCGTCACCGGACACCCCTACCGGGCGGCCTCCTACGAGTCCAACCTGCGCACGGTCAGCGCCGACGGCGTCGCCTTCGTGATGCGGCACTTCTTCCAGGCTCTGCACGGCCGTACCTCCCCGCGGCAGCCGGCCGCCCGATCCCAGCCCACCGTCATCGGAGAGGACCAGTCGTGTGACGACGCCAGCCTCGACTACTACAACCCCGGCCCGGTTCCTCCTGCTGGGTGACTCGCACGCGGCGTGCGTGGGGCAGGCGGCCCGAGCGGCCCACCTGTCCTTCGCCGGCGGCCCCGTGGGATCGGGACGTGACTTCCTTGGCCCATTCTTCGACGTGCGCGGCACCGGCGTCACCCTGCGCGACGCCGAGGCGCAGCGCCTGTACCGCTCGGCCCTCGAGGCCCTGGGCATCAGGGTGCTCGACCGGCTGGAGGTGCCGCTGGTGTGCACCTTCGGGTTCGCCGCGCACACGGTGGCCACGGCGGAGAACTGGGCCGTCCACCGTGACGACCGGGGCGACTACCTCCCCGGCTTCCTCGACAGCGAACTGTTCGCCTCCCTGATCAGGGCCACGGTGCGCGGAGCGCTCGCCTTCTACGACCACACGACGGCACTCGGCATGCGCGTCCTGGCCCTCATGCCCCCGCAACGGGTGCCGGAGATGTCCGACCCGCGGGTTTTCTTCGCGGCCCAGGAGGTCATCCGGCAGGAACTGCTCGCACGGGGCGTCGAGGTCGTCGACGTGCGAGCCCGGGTCACCGACGCCACCGGCCTGCAGCGCGCCGCCTTCTGTCAGGCCGGCGACACCATCCACGGCAACCTCGCCTTCGGCCGCCTGCTCGTGGCCGAACTGCTCGACCGCGGACTGTAGACCGCGCCCCACCCCGGACCGTCGCCCCACCCGCCACCCCCGACCGACCACCACTTGCCCGGAGGCACCCATGGAGGACCACGCCCTGCAGGCCGTCGAACGTCTGACGACCCGCCCGCCCGAGCAGTACGAGACCCTCTCGGTCACCCCGATCACCCCGCTGATCGGCGCGGAGGTCTCGGGTCCGGACCTGTCGGGAGAACTCACCCCGCAGCAGGAGAAGGAACTCAAGCACGCGTTCCTCTCCCACCACGTCCTGGTCTTCCGCGACCAGGACCTCACGCCCGAGCAACACAAGCGGTTCGCCGCACTCTTCGGCGAGCTGCACCCGGTCGTCCTCGCCGCCGGGGACGCCGACCCCTACGTACTGGAGATCAAGGCCGACAAAGACTCCCGGGCGGTCGCTGGCAACGGCTGGCATGCCGACGGCACCGCCGACGCCGAGCCGTCCCTCGGCTCCATGCTGCAGATCACCACGGTCCCCGAGGGCGGCAGCGGCGGCGACACCCTGTTCGCTAACATGCACCTGGCCTATGAACTGCTGTCCCCTGACATGCGCGCCTTCCTCGACGGGCTGACCGCCCTGCACGACGGCGCCCTGCCGTGGACCGCGGCCGGCCGGACCCCGCCCCCCGAGTACGACGTCCCGCGCACCGAGCACCCCGTCGTGGTCCGGCATCCCGAGACCGGCCGCAAGCTGCTGTTCGTCAACGGGCCGTACACCTCGCACATCACGCAGCTGTCCCGGCCGGAGAGCGACGCGCTCCTGCAGATGCTCTACGACCACGTCGCCCGGACGCCGCTGCTGCAGTGCCGGGTGCGCTGGCAGCCGCGCACCCTGGTCTTCTGGGACAACCGCTGCGTGCAGCACCACGCGGTCTGGGACTACTTCCCGCACACCCGGTACGGCCGGCGGGTGGCCATCGACGGCACCCGGCCCCGGTCCTGACGGCCGCACCTCCCCGCTACGAGCGAAGGCGCCCATGACCGACAACGCCGGCAGAGCTGTGTTCACCGCCGCCCCGAGCGCGGTCCACGCCGTCCGGGCGTCCGCCGCGAACTGGCTGGAGGAAGTACGTCCGCAGTGGCTGCGGCAGCTGCTCGTCGCCGCACACGAGCAGCTGCCCGCCGCCCTGCAGGACGACTGGGCCCGCGAAGCCCGGTACGTCCTACGGACCCGGCCGCCCGCGGCCGGGCTGCGGGTGGTGCACGCGTGGCAGACCCGGACCGTCCTGCCGCTGCTGGCCACGGCCTGGGCCCGGAAGCCGTCCCCGGAGCTCGACCGTCTCGACGCACTGCACCGCACGGCAGCCGTCACCAGGATCACCCCGGACACCTGGCGGTCCGGCCTGACACCGGTACTCCGGCGCCTGTACCGCTCGTCCTACGACTACCCGGCCGCGTGCGCCGTGGCGCGGGCGGGCGCAGCCGCCTGGGCCCTGGCCAACGGGCACACGCCGGAGCAGGCGGACGAGTACGGCCGCCGGTACGCCGAGCTGAGCGCCACCGCGAACGCCGAGGCCTTCGCCGAGGCACACGCCCGCGCACTCGGCGGGCTGCTCGCCCACGCCTACGCCACCGACCACGACGATGGGTACGCGGCCACCTATCCGGGGGCCCAACTGCGCGCCGTGGTAGCGGCGTCGGGTCCAGGCACACAGGCCGCCGGCGACAGCCCGGGCGCCTGCGGGCCGGCGCCGGTGCCGGCGATCCTCGCCGACGGCCTGCTCGCGGTCCTGCGGGAGGGATGACCCGGGTCGGTCCGCCGGTCAGACCTCCAAGGTCCTGAGCCGTTCGATCCGGATGCCCCCGTCGGTCAGTTCGCCGGCCAGTTCGGCGAACGCCCGCAGGTGCTCGCTCTGCGCGTGCGCCCGCAGATGCTCCTCGCTCTGCCAGACCTCGTGCATCACCAGCAGACCGGGGTCGTCCAGGCCCTGGTGCGGCACGTACGTGAGGCAGCCCTGCTCCTGCCGGGTGGCCGCCACCAGGGGCGTCAATGCGGCCCGGAGTTCCTCCTCCCTGCCGGGGCGCGCCTGCATGCGCGCGACGAGGACGACGAGTGTTCCGAATTCCTCGGTGGTCATGACATTTCCTCCTGGGACGAGACGAGGGAGCACCGTTCAGGTGCACGTTCTTTTCGCCAGCGACAGTCCGTGCCGACCGACACGGTCCTCGGCGGGGGTCCGGCGCGCCGGACCCGAGTTCCTGCCGACGATACCGGTGGAGATTGTGTGGACGGCCGCGCGTCCCACGATCACCGCCCGCCCGCCGCCGTGTCGCAGACCGAACGAACCCACCCCGAACACCACGCACTCCCATTCGGCACACGTGTGACCCGGTGAATCAAGTACCTTGGCACAGAGGTGATCGGTGACACGTGGCGGGCTCGTGACCTGTTCGTGGACTGTCCGGCACGCTGCCGGACGACGTGCGGCCGCATGACGACGGCCGCTTCACTTCGTGCCGGCCGCCGGAAGTCCCCAGGTGCAGCGTCCGGTACGCAGCCCGTGCGGTCGACGGCGGGGCCGGCGACCGCTACGGTCGTTCTCGATGCTCGGTGAGGCTTTTGCGAGGCCTCGACCCTGCCAGGCGGTCGGCGATGTGTGTCAAGGCCACCATGCTCGCCCTGCGTGGCGAAGCCGGCCGGGCCCGCGAGCTCGCGGCCCGGCCGCGGCGGGCGCCGACCCGCTCGAGATCAGTGCGCTCCACGCTGCGATCCTGGCCGTCCGGGGGGCCGCAGCCTGCGCCGAGGGTGATCACGACCTGGCCTTCGAACACCTGCGGGGCCTGTTCACCGTGGGTTCCGACCCCCAACCCCTGCACTACCGTGCCTCGCTCTACCACGTCGGCGACCTGGCGGCCGAGGCGGTCTGTGTCGGCCGCCAGGCCGAGGCCGCCGCGGTACTGCGGTCTGTTGCTGGTCGGCTGGCCGGCGGGGACGCGTCGGTGCGGCTGGCCATGCAGGTTCACAGGGCCCGCGCCCTGCTGGCGTCCGACGCCGAAAGCGGCGAGCACTTCCAGGCCGCGCTCGCCGACCCGGAGGGCGAGCAGTGGCCCTTCGAGCGGGCCCGGATCGCCCTGGAGTACGGCCAGTGGCTGCGCCGGCGGCGCAGAATGGTGCAGGCACGGACACTGTGCGCGCAGGCCCTCGCGACCTTCCAGCAGCTTCGTGCCCGGCCGTGGGCCGAACAGGCTGCCGAGGGCCTGAGGGCCTGAGGGCCTGTGGCGCCGCGATGCCGCCCGAGGACGGGGGCCGGGGACGGCTGCTCGACCGGCTGACCCCGCAGCAGAGCCAGGTCGTGCGGCTCGCTGCCTCAGGGCTCACCAAGCGGCAGATCGCCGACCGGCTGCTGCTGTCGCCGCGGACGGTGGGTTTCCACCTCTACCAAGCCTTCCCGAAGCTGGGCGGGACGTCGCGGGCGCAACTGCGGGACGCGCTGGACGCCGGATCCGGCGACCGGGGCGGACCGGTCCCGGTGCGCTGACGCGCGGTGCCGGGGAACGCGCGGACACGTGTGCCCGCGCTTGCGTCGCCTGGCGGAGACGTCGGGCAGACTCGCCGGGTGGGCCGGGGCCGTCCGTACAGGCATGCTCGGCCCCTCGGCCCCGCTTCCTGCGCGTCCGCCCTGCGCGCAGAATCCAGGGAGCTACGCGTCATGCTCACCCGAGGACTACGTGTTCGCGGGCCACGGGCAGGTGGCGCCGGTCCGCGCGCGGGCGGGAGACGACCGCTGCGTGACGCCGACGGCGAAGCGGCGCGGCGCATCCGCCCTACGCGACCAGGTTCTCCTCAGCCCGGTCACCGCTGCCTGGTCACCACTGCCCGGTCCAACGCCTCGCACGACAAGTCCTGACCCGTTTCGCAGCCGGGCGTCGGCCGCTCGTCAGCTCTTCCTACCGCGCTTGAGTTCCCACAGACTCAGGGCGGCCGAGGAGTTGATGGCATAGGCGGTGCCGGTGATGCCGTCGCGGGCGGCGATGTACTGCTTGCCCTGCCACAGCGGGAGTATCGGCACGTCGTCGGCGACGATGTCCTGGATGCGCGTCAGGCTCCCGACGGCGTCGAGCCGGTTGGTCTCACGACGTGTCCTCGGAAGCAGGACGTGGCGGATCTCGCTGTTGACGTACGGCGAGTTGAGCGTGTTGTCCTTGTCGAGGAAGGGAGCGACGTAGGTGTCGGCGTCGGGGAAGTCGGGGAACCAGCCCAAGCCGTAGACGTCGTAGGCGCCCTTGCTCTCGGCCGGTCTGAACCCGCCCCATCGGGTGCCCTGGACGGAGACGTTGAACAGGCCGCTGGCGTTGAGCTGCCGCTGCAGGATCTTGAACTCCTTGCCGGTGGCCGGACCGTAGTGGTCGGTCGTGTAGTGCAGCGTCAGCTTCACGGGGGTGGTGATGGCCGCTTTCGCCAGGATCGCCCTGGCCTTGGCCACGCTGGGCTCGCCGTACTTGTTGAAGAAGGAGTTGGAGTGGCCGGTGATGGTGGCGGGGATGATCGAGTACAGAGGCTCGGCCTGGGTGCCGTAGACCTTGGCCACCAGTTCGCTGCGGTCGACGAGCTGCGCCATCGCTCGTCGTACCGCCCTGCTTCTCACCGTGGCGGCTTCGGTGTTGAAGCCGAGGAACTGTATGTCCAGACCGGGCGTCTCGACCAGGTCGATGCTGCCGTCGCCGGTGTCGGAGAACTTGCGGATCTGTTCCGGCGACATGGTGCGGCTCATGACGTCGATGCCGCCCTCGGCCAGGGCCGCGCCCATGGCGTGGGAGTCCGCGAAGGACCTGAGCTCCACCTTGTCGTTGTTGAGTGTCACCGCCCCCTTGTACCGAGGGTTCTTGGTGAACACGGCGTCGGTCATCTCGCCCTTGGAGACGTCGGCATCCAGGACGTAAGGGCCGGATCCGTCGACCGAGAAGCCGTTCCGCAGTCTGTTCTTCGCGTACTTCCTGGGATGGACGATGCCTGCGACGGGTGTCGACAGTTTGAAGGGCAAGGTGGCGTCGGCGGTGTTCAGGTGGAAGACGACCTCGCTGGCGCCCTGCGTCTCCACGGTGTCGATGGTGGACAGCAGGCCGAAGACGCCGCTGTCGGCCCTGATGGCCCGGACGCGGTCGATGGAGTACTTGACGGCGGCGGCCGTGACGGGGGTGCCGTCGGCGAACTCCAGGCCCTTGCGCAGGGTGCAGGCGTAGCGTTCGTTGCCGGTGTCGGTGAAGCCGCACTCCTCGGCGGCGTCTGGAACGGGGTTGCCGCCGCCCTTGGGCTGGGTCATCAGGGACTGCACGGTCTGGCGCAGGATGTTCCAGGTGCCGACGTCGTACGCGTAGGCTGGGTCGAGGGGCGCAGGGGCGTTCTTCGAGGCGATGAACCGGTCCGTTGTGCCGACGACGATCGCGCCGCCGCCGCTGTCGGCCCCACCGCAGGCGGCGAGTACCGGTGCGAGCAGACCGGCCACGGCCGGTAGCACCAAAGTCTTACGGTTCATGATCGAACTACTCCAGGGCTGTGGATTCCGCTTCCCCTGCCGCGGGTTCGGGTGGGAGGTGACACGGAGGAGGAGCTGTGACTATGTCGAGAGGCTAGTGCGCGCCGGTCCGGCTCGTTCGGTGACGCGGAGGAAGGGGGTCGGACGGGGCGGCCGGTGATCATTTGGGGCGCTGCCCGTCAACCTCGGACATGCCAGATCGCCATGGAGCCCGAATCGCACCGGTAAGACCGGTTCGTTCGACCGCGTCGGTGACGCCTTCCGGACCGGAGGAGCGCGGGGATGCTGCCTCATGGGGCAACGACCCTGCACTCCTGTCACCCGTCCTCAGCGCCAGTGTGCACACGTGTGTGGAGAGTGTGATCGAGTGGCCGCGCCGTGTGCCTGGCCAGCCGTGCCACACTGGCCCCCCGCGCGTCAGCTTCCGCTTCGGCTGACCCCCCAGTGATGCGGTAGTCACAGTCGCCCGAGCAGGTGAGCACGCTGGTCTCGTCGTCGTTGACGTAGGAGTAGGCGAAGGGCTCCGCTTTCTTGAACACCGCCGCCGAGTTCATCCGCCAGGTGGAGGGGACGCGGCGGGAGCGCGGGGCGTACTGCCCTTCGCAGCAGGTCCGGTCCGTCCGGTAGACCAGACAGGCGCTCAGACAGGCCACGACTCGGCCGTTGCGGAGGCGTTGCAGAGCGGCCGGACAGGAGGCGTTGGCATCGTGCGTGCAGCGGGAGGCGGCGCACCCGTCGGCGTTCACGCGGTCCGTGCCGCTGCCCCCGAAGGAGTTGATCCACATGGGCAGGTTGTTGCCCTCGACCAGACTGACGTCGTAGAAGTCCATGCCGTTCCACGCGTTCAGGTTGAATTCCGCCAGAGTGGAGGGGAACTCGCCCCACCTCCGCCCGCACTGGAAGTGCCCGCAGCCCCCGGTGAGGCAGTCGCCGTTGCCGGCGGCGTCGAAGGAGCAGCCGGTACGTGCCCAGACCCTGGCGTCCCAGTGAGCCGGCACGGTGAAACTCCGGCTTGCCCCGGGCGGCAGCACCCACCCGCTGGCGGCGACCGGGTGCGCCGGATCCCGGGCGAGAGCAGGCCAGATGGTCTGGCTCAGGCGGTTGACCAGGGTCACGGTGCGGGTGCCGGAGCCCCCCGGCCGGACGGCCGGCCGCCGAGGCGGAGGAGGTGCCCGTGGCAGTGGGACGGGAAGCCGTGGCCGAGGGGCGGCGGTTGGCCGTCGGCCCGGACGGCGGCGCGGTGGGCTTCACACTGTGTGAGGGACCGGAGACGGCGTGCCGGCCGGTGAGTCGGCGAGGACGGGCGCGGCGCCCGCGGCGGCCTGCCCCGCCGCGGACCGGGCGGGCGTGTGCGTCCGGGCGAGGAGCGGACCGGCCGCCACCGCCAGGCAGGCGAGGACCGCGACCCCCGTGACGAGCGGGCCGCGCCGGACGCGGGGAGCCCGATGCCTGGTGGGCGTGCCGAACGGGTGAGCTGGCCCCTGCTTCCGTCTTTTCCGGTGAGACGACGCCTGGCGACGCTCCATGAGGTCACTTCCCGGGTTTGTTGTCCTGCTCATGCTGTACCGGTTACCGGCCGACTGAGGTCCCGCAACGGAGACGGGGAGCTGGGAGGCGTGACAACGAAAATCCGGTGGCCAGAATCCCCGGTGGAGGGCCGGCCTCAAGGGCCCGCGTTGCCGTCGCCGCGCACATTGCGTGTGGAGTCCCGGCGGGGGACCTGTGGGCGTACGTGTGTCAGGTGGTGGCGTGTACTACCGTGAGCGCGTGTCGCGTCACCGGTTCACGGCTGCGACCCTTGCCCGAGCGAGGTGCACGATGTACTGAGCACCGGGTAGGCCCGTGCGAGCATACGTATGTGGCTCGGCCGTGCCCTTCGGACGGACAGTGCACGAGAGCGGGAGTTCGGATGACTCAGTGGCAAAAGACCGCCTGCAGTCTCTGTTACGTCAACTGCGGACTAGAGGTCCAGACCGACGGCCGGAAGATCACCCGCGTCCGCGGTGACCGGGAGCACCCGCGTTCCGAGGGTTACCTGTGTCAGAAGGCCCAGCGGTTGACCTGGTACGGCGACCACGGCGACCGTCTCACGACGCCTCTGCGCCGCCGTCCCGACGGCACGCACGAGCCGATCGACTGGGACACCGCCCTCACCGAGATCGCGGACCGGCTGCGGGCGATCAGGAACGACGACACCGGCGGGGACGAGGGGCCGATGGCCTACGTCGGTGGCGGCGGCCAGGGCAACCACTCCGGCGGCCCCTACGGACACGCTCTGCTGCAGTGGATGCGTTCCACCCGGATGTTCGGCGCGCTGTCGCAGGAGAAGACCGGCGACTTCTGGGTGAACGGCAAGATGTTCGGACATCAGACCTGCCACACCGCCGAGGGTGTCGAAGAGTGCGACCTGCTCCTCGTCATCGGCTGCAACCCCTGGATGGCGCACGGCTTCAACCGCGCCCGCAACGTCGTGAACACCATCAAGAACGATCCTGCGCGCAGGATGGTCGTGGTGGATCCGCGGCGCACCGAGACGGCCGCGGCCGCCGACCTGCATCTGCCGTTGCGGCCCGGCACGGACGCCTACCTGCTGGGCGCGATCCTGGCGCTGATCCTCCAGCGGCGCGGGCAGGACGAGGCGTTCCTGAGCGCGCACACCGAGGGTTTCGAGCAGGTCGCCGAGGTATTGCGCCGCATCCCGGTGGACGAGTTCATCACCCACACCGAGGTGCCACGGGCCGACGTTGAACGGGCAGTGGACCTCATCCTCGGTGCGCGCGCCATGACCGTCCGTGTGGAACTCGGCATCCAGCAGGGACGCAACTCCACCCTCAACAGCTACCTGGAGAAGCTGCTCTACCTGCTGACCGGTCACTTCGGCCGACCCGGCACCAACGCGCTGCACTCCTGGCTGACGCCGCTGTGGACGGAGTCGACCGGCAGGCGCTCGGCGATCACCGGGTTCGAGTACATCGGCGGCTACCTGCCGTTGAACACCCTCGCCGAAGAGTTCCTGGCCGACCGCCCCGACCGGGCGCGGGTGATGTGGGTCGACTCGTCCAATCCCGCCAACACCGCCGCGGACACCGCCTCGTTCGAGCGCGCCATCGCCGCCGCCGAACTCTCCGTCGTCGTCGACGTGGCGTACACCGAGACGGCGGCGCTCGCCGAGTACGTGCTGCCCGCAGCCTCGCAGCACGAGAAGTGGGAGTGGACCTACTTCACGTTCGAATGGCCGGTCAACTACTTCCACTTGCGTCCTCCGATGTTCGACCCGCTCCCGGGAACCATGGCCGAGGCCGACATCTATGCCCGCCTGCTCGACAAGCTCGGCGCGCTACCCGGCCAGGAGGTGCTGGACCGCCTCACCGAGATCGCGCGCACCGACCGCGTGAACCTCCTATCGCATGCCGCTCCGCTGCTGAAGGACACGCCCGGCCTCGCCCCGGTCCTGCTGCACCTGACGCTGGGCCGCACACTGCCCGCCGGCGCGGCGCCCGCGGCGGTGCTGTGGGCCGGTTGCCACCAGGCGGCGCGGCGCATGACCGTCCAGGTGCAACGGGCGCTGGGCACCGGGCTGACCGGTCCCGCCCTCGGTGAGGAGCTTTTCGACCGGATCCTTTCCTCGCCCGGCGGACTCGCCTTCAGCGAGCACACCCACGACGAGGTGTGGAGCCTGATGCGTGGCGAGCGCGTCCGGCTGGACGTTCCGGAACTGCTCGAGTGGCTCGCCGGGCTGGACCCGGCCCAGAACCGGCCCGACCCCGAGTTCCCGCTGTCGTTGATCGGCGGCCAGCGACGCAGTCACAACGCCAACCAGATCCTGCGCCCGCCGGCCTGGCGCCGTACAGATCCAGACGGCGCGCTGCGGGGGCGGGCCGAGGACCTGGCCGCGGTGGGAGCCGCGGAGGGCGACTGGGTGGCGGTCGTGTCGCGGACCGGACGCATCGTGGCCCGCGCCGAGATCGACGGCACGCTCCGCGCCGGTCAGCTGGCGCTGCCCCACGGTTACGGCATGTCCGTTCCCGACGGCCAGGGCGGACGCGTGGTCGACGGCCCCCGCATCAACCTCCTGACCGACGCGGCCGACCGTGACCCCATCGCCGGTACTCCGCATCACAAGGACGTCCCGGTGCGTCTGGAACCGGCCACCGCCGAGGAGCGGGACGCCGCTCAGCGGGACAGCGAGCGGGTCCGTCGGCTGGTCACGGGCTGAGGGCCCGGTCGTGAGGGGGCCCGCACCGCGTGCGGGGCGGTGCTGGGGCGCGTACACCACTCCCTGCTGCGCCGCTGCGGAGGCGTCCCCCGGACGCCGGTTCCCTACCGCAGGCTCCAACGTCCAGCCCGGCCGGCCGACCAAAGGCAATCCTGCCGACGGCATGCGCCGTGTCAGGTCAGTTGCAAAACCCAACTCGCACGTTCCGCTCCGCCCCTCGAGCCCCGCATGAGCACCCCCGAGCAAGCCGTCGAAACCCCCGGGACACCCGAAGCCGGTCATCCGCCGCGACAGCCGACGCCCGTCGATCGATCCGCGGCCAGCCGGCCGGCTCGCCGACCGCTACGGCCGCAAGCGCGTGTTCCTCATCGGAGTCGCGGGCTTCGCCGTGACGAGCGCGCTGTGCGGACTGGCGCCCAGCGCCGGCGTGCTGATCGGCGCCCGCGCCCTGCAGGCCGCCTTCGCCGCACTGGTCTCCCCCACGTCACTGGCGCTGATCCTGCCCGAGTTCCCACCTCAGCGCAGGCCGTTCGCCATCGGCGTCTGGGGAGCCATGGGCGCGGTCGCCGCGGCCCTGGGGCCGACGTCGGGGGCGCTACTCATCCAGAATCTCTCCTGGCGCTGGATCTTCCTGGTCAACGTGCCGGTCTTTGCGGTGACCCACGGCCTGCCCGACCCGGTCGGCGCGGCCCTGATCGCCGTCATTCCCGCCGCGCTGAGCCTCGCCATCATCGAAGGGCCTCGATGGGGCTGGTCTGACGAACGGGTGGTGGGGTCGTTCGTCGTCGCCGTACTGATGCTGCCGGTCTTCCTCGTCCGCACCCGGCGGGTTGCCCGGCCCGTCATGGATCTCGCACTTTTCAAGAGCGCGCAGTTCCGCCTGGTCAACGCCGCGACCCTGATCTTCGCCGCCGCTTTCTTCGGCGCGCTCCTGGCCACCCTCGTTTTTCCGCAGACCGTGTGGCACTACAGCGTGCTGCGCGCGGCGCTCGCCGCCTCACCCGGCCCGGTGATGGTGGCGGTCCTGGCCCGCGTCTCGCCCAGTTTCTCCCAGACGTACGGCCCACGCCGGGTGCTGACCACGGGCGCCGTGTTGTACCGCGGGGCCCTGGCCGCGTACGCCGCATGGGTCGGTACCACCCCGCACTGGCTGTACCAGTGGCTGCCCCTGCAAGCCGTCCTGGGCGCCGGTATCGGCTTCACGCTGCCCGTGCAGTCGACCGCCGCTGTACAGGAACTGCCCCCCGGCCGGCTGGCCGTCGGATCGGCGATCAACGCAGCCTTCCGGCAGCTCGGCGCGGTGCTCGGCATCAGCCTGTTCGTCGCGGTGGTCGGCCGGCCCGGCCCGGCTGCCGCGCTCGACGCGTTCCACCGTTTCTGGTGGCTCTTCGCCGCGCTCGGCCTGGCGTCCGGAGCCATGCTGTGGACCACGCCGGGAGCCCTGGGACGCGACGCGCGCTGAGCTGTGCCTGGCGGCCGGGATGACACGTATGTTCCCGGCGACTTCCCCGGGAGCGGTGACCACGGGCGGCAGGCAGCGCCGACGGGCCTCGCCGGCGTCCGTCGCACCGCACACCAGAACTTTTCTGTTGTGCGGCGGCCTCCGCAACGGTCTCCTCTGTGTACGCGCCATGACAGCGCACTGCGACCGCAATCCTGCTCGAAAGCATCGAGGAAGGCACAAGGATGGCACGACGCAACCGGCACGGCGCCAGGCGCGGACGGTACTGGTGTACGCATCGGCAGCCGCGCTGGCGACGGCCCTGACCGCGTTCGCCGCAGGTGATCAGGCCGTGCCGGCCGCCCGCAGCGCGGTGAGAATCAGTGTGCGCGTCACGGTGACGACCTCGCTCAGACGCACCTGCTCCCGCGGCCCGTGGGCGAGGCTTACGTCGCCGGGCCCGTACTGCACGGTCGGGATGCCCTCCGCCGCGTACAACCGCAGGTCGCTCCCGTATGGCGCGCCGGCCTCGGGCAGCGGGCGCCCGCCGGTGACGTCGGCGTGCGCATGGCCTACCAGGGCCGCCAGCGGGTGGCCCTCGGGCAGACTGCCGCTGGCGAACTTGCCGCCAGGCCACGTCACCCTGGCCGGATGGTCCCGCAGCCAGGCATCCCGGGCGCAGACCTCGGCGACGCACGCCTCCAGCTCCGCGCGGGCGTGCGCCACGTCCTCGCCCAGCCGGACTCCCAGCCGTCCCTCGGCCACCAGGAGGCCGGGCACGCTGCTGGCCCAGTCGCCCGCCCGGAGGGTGCCGACGGACACCGGGCAGGGGACCGGGTAGCCGGTGAGCAGCGGATGGCGGTCGACATTCCGACGGGTCTCGAGCGCGGCCAGCGCCCGGTAAACGGGGAGGAAGGCGTCGACGGCGCTCACACCGGCATAGCGGGTGCTTCCGTGTGTGGCCTTGCCCGGTACCTCGATCCGGAAGGTAAGCGCCCCGGCATTGGCCCTCATGAGGGTGGAGCCGGTGGGCTCGGCGATGACGCAGGCGTCGCCCGTGTGGCCACGCCGCAGGGTCCCGAACGCGCCCAGCCCGCCGTCCTCCTCGCCGACCACGAAGTGCACCGCGAGGCGGCCGCGCAGTCGCACTCCGGCGGTGCGGATCGCCGCCAGCGCGGTGAGCACCGCCGCGAGTCCCGCCTTCATGTCACAGGCGCCGCGGCCGTGGACTACGTCTCCCACCACCCGGGGGACGAACGGGTCGCCCACCCAGTCGCCGAGGTCGCCCGGCGGCACCACGTCGACGTGGCCCTGCAGGACCAGCGCCGGTCCTTCGCCCTGGCCCGGCGTGCTGCCCACCAGACCCCACGCCTCCGTCCGAGGCACTTCGGTCCCCGGGAAGTCGGGGTGAGCCCGCAACGCCGGCAGGTCCATGGACCACAGGTCGACGTCGAGATCCAGGTGCTCCAGGCGCTGGCCCAGGAGGTGCTGCAGTTCGGACTCGGCGGCACTGCCTGTCACGCTCGGCACGGCGATCAACTCCGTGAGTAGCCCGGCGAGTCCCGCCTCGTCCACAGCGGCGAGCGCGGCCGACTCCCGTTCGTTCTGGCATATGGTCATGACAGCCTTGGTCTCCCGAGGTAGTGGTAGTGGTCGTCCGGAGACTAGAGACACGTGTGCCCTCCCGGCAACGGTGAGTCGTCACCTGTGACCCTGGGTTGCTGCTGGCCGGATCCGGAACGGGTTCGAACCAGGACGGCCACTCACACGTGTTTATGATGCAGGACCTTTCCGTAGGCGTCGGCTGGGGTACGGAAGGCAAGGCCGTCTCCAATGGGCGGCTCCTGCGCGGCTGTCGCCCCACGTGGGGGTGGGTGCGTCGGCCCGAGGGGCCCGGCATCGGCGTGCCGGGCTCCTCGCTGTGCCGTCCGGATCCTCGTTGCCGACCGGGGCCCTCACCGCCCCGTCGAACTCCGACGGCCTGCGTTGCGTGTCCTACTCGGCAACTAGCTCAGGCGTACAGACAGGTGAAGACCATGATCTCTGCACGATTCAGCCGTGAGGAAAAAATTCATCACCTGGTCAACTGGTCCACTACCTGGGTCAACCACGGCCGGGGGGAGAGCATGTGGGCGTACTCACTGCGACTGGGCGGGTCACACGCCCTGCTGAACGGCTGGGCCGGCAATCCCAGGCTGCTGAAGCTCCTCACGGCGGAGGAGCGGCGGCGCCTGGAGATGGCGCGCGCGAGATCGGCCCAGGTGTGGCGCGACCGTGAACCGGCGAGACGCTGAGCCGGGACCGACCCGGTCAGCTGCTCCCGGGCGCGGGACGCCGTGCCGTTCATGTCCTGCAGGTCGACGGCGTCGAGCGCCCGGTCCACCGCGCGCAGGATGTCCCAGCGGCGCGCGCGGAGTCCATCGGCAGCTCGGCCATCAGCTCTGAGCACCTCCAGGTCGATACCAGCTGCCACACGGTCTCGTCGAAGACGGCGAGGTCCGTGCGGGGCAGCGGTGCCGCATGGTCAAGCTTTGTGGCTGTCCGCGCTGTCCCGCGACAGCGTGGAGTTCGGCCGGACCGCCGCGCGGGAGCTGACCGCGTTGCTCGACGGCTCATCAGTGCGCACCGTGCGGGTGCGGCTGCCGGGCCTGATCGCCCGGGAGAACACGGCGAGGGGTCGCGGCGCCCGACCGGCAGCGGCCGGGCGGCGCCAGGAGGCACGGCCGGGCGAGAACGTCCGCCCGGCTCGGAGTCATCCCCGGAGATACGTGTCGGACTGGGGGATCAGGTGCATGGCGGCCTCCTCGGCCGACGCCCCGGCACCGTCCAGTCCCCGGTCGGACGCGGCCAGAGGGGACGAGGTGTCGGCCCGGACGCCCTCGTCGGGTGCGACGAGCCGTCCGGCACGCGCTTCACCGACCTCGGCGTCGATCAGCTCGCCGTCGGTGTCCCAGGTGTCCCCGATGCCGTCGCCCTCGGGGAACCGGATGTCGGGTACCTCCTCGGCCAGGCGCTCGTCGAGACTCTCCCCGCGCAGCCGTTCGGCGGCCGTGACCCCGCTGTGCTGCACGGCCCACGGCCGTTCCGGCGGCGAGTAGCCCTCGTCCAGGGCCTCCTCGCCGGCCCGGTAGTCCAGGGTGTCGGAGGCGTCCAGCACTCCGGCGTCGTCCTGTACGTCGGAACCGTCCGGCTGGTAGACGTCGTCACCCATCGCTTCGTCGGTCAACGTGTTCCTCCATCGCGTCGAGGGCCGGACGGCCGCGGCAGCCGCTTCTCCGCGCCCGGCGAGCAGCGGCACCACTTGGGGCCACGCGTGATGCAAGCGTATCCGCGCCGTCGGGCCGCCGCGCGCAGCGGGTGTGTGAGCGCCTGCGGCGGCCCGGCGGCCGTTCCCGCCGTACTGCCGGCTCGACGTCGCGGTACCCGCCGGGACGGGGGCCGGGCGTGCTGTGTCCCGTCAGCCTTTGCCCCCGCCCACCGTGCCGGCACCGGAACGGCACTGCGAGAGGTACCGACCGCCGGATGCCGGACCGTCGGAGGTGTCAGCCTCGCACCGTGGTGGCCGGGCCGTTGTAGGCCTCGATCCGCAGGGCGGGGCGCCCCGAGGTGAGGGCTGCGGCCGGCCAGGACAGGCCGACCTGCCGGGACTCACCGGGCAGTAGCCACAGGTAGTTGTCGCTGTAGAGAGTCGGCAGCACGCGCCGGCCGGTCGCCTCGTCCAGCAAGGACAGCCGGACCATCACGGCCACGGCCGAGCCCCGGTTGCGTATGCTCGCCGTCAACTCGTGCCGGTCCCCGGCGCGGGACACCTGGGTGATCCTGCCGGTCGTCCTCACCTCGGCGACGTCGTTGAGGGCCCGCATCGCGGACGGCTCGCGGTGGCGCCAGTAGGTGTTGCGGGACACCTCCCGGCCGTTCGCGTCCTCGAGTGTCAGCCGCAGCAGGTGCAGGGCGGGCAGGTCGTCGGTCCATCCGGCGGTGAACGCCTCGGTGGTGCCTGACCGCTTCACGTCCACGCGGGCGCTTCTGCTCCGGCCGAGCGGCCGGCCCGTCAGGTCGAAGAGCCGGGCGGTGACCGTCGCGTTCTCCAGGTCCGCCGCCGTGTGGTTGACCGCCAGGACCCGCCAGGCGGCCGGGTCGGCCTGGACGTGCAGCGCCTCGCACCCGGAACGGGACCCGTAGTAGGCGCCGTTGACGTCGAAGTCGTAGTCGTAGGTCTGCCAGACCGTGCTGTGCCAGGCCGGATGGGACATCCACAGCATCAGACCGGAGGCGTTGTCCCAGAGGTTGGCGTTCCACGCCTCGAACATGGCGCGGTAGTTCTCGTAGTTCACGAACTGCGCCTTGCGGGCGAAGTCGTCGAGATCGCGCGCCTCACCGAGCCGGTCCTCGATGGCCGCCCAGTAGTTCTGCGGCGCCTGGTTGCCGTGCTCGCTCCAGTCGTGGTAGTACCACGCCCCGCCGATGGGCCACTCCTGTTCGTCGCCGGTCATGTTGCGCAGGCTGGCGGCGGTGGACACCACCGGCATGCCGATCTCGGTGTGGAAGCCGAAGTCCTTGCTGCTGTAGGTCAGCGGGTCGAAGTACTTCTCCGGTTCCACCCAGCCGTAGGGGCCGCCGCCGGTGACGATCCCACCGGCCGAGTTGCTCTGGTAGAGCAGGCCGGGCGCCTGCCGTTCGACGGCCAGGCGCATCCCGGCGTCGATCCCGGCCGGCGGGTTCCCCTCGTTCGCACCACACCAGACGGTCACGCAGGGATGGATGCGGTAGCGCAGGACGGTGTCCCGGGCGATCGCGTTGTACGCCTCGACGTCCGGTACGTCCATGCCCCATGCGTTGGGGAAGTCGTTCCACACCAGGATGCCGTGCCGGTCGCAGGCGGCGAAGAACTCCTCCCGGTCGCTGGTGCCGACCCAGTTACGGATCATGGTGAAGTTCATGTCGCGGTGCATGCGCACTGCCGCGTCCATCCGCTCCGGCGGCATCCGGCGCAGCAGTTCGTCCCAGCCCCAGTTGCCGCCGCGGGCCAGCACCCGGACACCGTTGACGCTGATCCTCAGCGGATCGGGGGCGTTCGACACGGACTTGACGTCCGTCCACTTGGCACCGTCGTCGGAGACCTGGATGACGTACGTCTTCGGATACGCGGTCTCCCATACGACCGCCACGCGGTCGAACGACTGCCGGGATCCCAGGTCGACCTGGATCCACTGGTGGTCCTCGTACTGCGAGGACCAGCGAGTGCCCGCGTCGCCGTCGGTGGCGTGGGACGCCGGGTGGTCGGACTCCTCGGTGGAGGCCGTCGCCTCCCGGTGCAGCGCCAGGTCGGTGCCGGGGTGCGCACGGTCGACGACGCTCAGGGACCACAGGGAGTTGCCCCAGCTGGTGTTGCGCAGGCCGCAGTTCAGCCGCAGGTAGCGGGCGGTGACCTGGTCGAAGTCCTCGATCTGGAGGCTGGCCCGTCCGTCGCTGAAGGGCAGGGGCACCCCTCCGTTGTCGACCGAGGACACCACGTCCCAGTCGGTTCCGTCGGTGGACACCTGCACCTCGAACGACCGGGCGTAGGCGCGTTCCCAGACGAGGTCGACCCGGTCGAAGCTCCGCGCCGAGCCCAGGTCGACGCGGATCCACTGATCGTCCTCGTATGCCGAGGACCAGCGGGTGGCCGGGTCGCCGTCGGTGGCGTTGGCCGGCCCGTGCCCGTCGCCGTCCGTGCTGGAGGCGTCGGCGGGCGCGTGCAGCGCGAGGTCCGCGTCCGGCCGGGCGCTGTCGAACACGGACAGGGCCCACACGGAGCTGCCCCAGGACGTAGCCCGGGTCAGGCACCTGATCCGGACGTACCGGGCCTGACGCCGCTCGAAGGTCACCGACTGGGCGCAGGAGTCGCCGGTCGAGGTGAACGGCAGCGGGGTGTCGTGCTCGTAGCCGAACTGCCGGATCCCGAAGCGGCTGGTGCGCCGGTCGCTGACCGCGCCGTCGACCGAGGTCGTGAGGGTGAGTTCGTACAGGTGCGGCTCGCCCAGCCCGTTGGGCCACCACAACCGGGGTTCGTCCACCCGTAGCGCGCGGAAGGAGTCCGGGGCGAACACGACGTCGACGCCGCCGCCGGCGGGCACGGTGACGTCCTGGTACACCCGGACGCCGTCGAACGCCGCGGTGACCCTGGCCCGGCGGTCGGTGGAGTCGGCGTTACGGACCGGCACGACGATCGTGAGCTCGGCGACGGAGAGGTCCGGCAGGCCGGGCAGCAGGGTGTCCACCCGCGGGTCGCCGATGACGACGTGCCCGGTGGACCTCAGCCGGACGTGGTTCCAGATGCCGGCCGCGCGGTCGCGTACGGCGGGCATCCAGTCCCAGCCCGAGGCCGCGAGGTAGGTGGGGGAGTTGCGGTTCATCTGCTCTGCGCCCGCGTCCACCCAGGCCTGGCCGAGCGGACCCTTGTCGCCGGGGCTGCCGGGCACGGGCATCGGGGTGATGCCGACCGCGAGGGCGTTGGTGCCGCGGGCGTCGAGCAGCGCGGTGACGTCGAAGGAGGCGCGGGCGAAGGGGTACGTCAGCTTGCCGGCCTGGTGGCCGTTGAGCCAGACGTCCGCCGTGTGGTTCACGCCGTCGAACTCCAGCCAGGTCCGGCGGCCGGGACCGGTGGGCAGACCGCGGGGCAGCGCGAAGTCCCGTTTGTACCACCACGCATGGCGTGACAGGGCCTCGGGCACGCGCAGGTTGTTCAGCCCGGCCACCGGGTCGGGCAGCTTGCCCCGGTCGACGAGGGAACCCAGGACCGTGCCGGGGACCGTGGCGGGAAGCCAGCCGCTGGTGTCGACACCGGGCCGGGACAGTGCGGCACCGTCCCCGCCGGCCCGGTCGTCCCAGGTGAGCCGCCAGCCCGACTCCAGCGGTACCGAGCCGTCGTCGGCCACGGCGAGACCGGGCGCCTCGCCGTGGTCCGTGCCCCAGTCGGTCCAGCCGGTGGCCGGGGCCCGATGTGCCCTGGGTGTGCCGTAGACCTCGAACCCGTTGAGGCCCAGGGGCAGGGGACTGGATCGCCTGCGGGAGGTCATGCGTACCCAGCGCGCGGCCGTCGGGCGGGGCAGTTGGATGCTCACCGCTCCACCGGTTCCCGCGGTGGTGCGGTACACGCTCGTCCAGGAGGCACGGTCGACGGACGTCTCCAGCACGAACTCCACCGCGTAGGCGGACTGGATCTCCTGCCCGGTGGTGCCGCTGTGCGGGTTGTCGCCAGCCGGCGGGGTGAACACCGGGTCGGCGGCCTCCGCCTCGAAGACCAGGCGGATCGAGGTCACGTCGCACACGGCCTGCAGGTCGACGGCGATCCACTGCGGGTCGCCGTCCCCGGCTCGCCATCCGCTGCCGCGGACCCCGGGCACGCCGAGCCCGTCGACCGCGAACGAGCCCGGTGTGGGGGCGTAGGCCGTGGAGGAGACCGAAACAGGCCGGTAGCGGGCGAGTTCGTCCGTCCCGGACTGCTTGCTGCCGGCGGCGGTGTCCGCGGCGGCAGAGGCGGCCGGCGCCGGGAGCAGGCCCTCCAGGCCGAACCCGGCCAGCAGGGTCGCCCCCGTGGTGACGACGGAGCGCCGCGAGGGGCGGCGTGGATATCCGGCTGAGTCGTGCAGGGGCATGACATACCAATCGGGACGGCGTGGGTGCGGGCGGCGTTGCGCCCTACCCCGCGGCGGCGCAGGATGACAACGTTGCCAAAGCGTCTGGCGCCGGACGCCTCACTGTCAACCCTGTGGAGCGACCTTCTCACGGCATGTTTCTCGCAGGTTCTCGGGCGGCCGCGCCAACCTGCGAGAAACGTGCCGGCCACCGGTGGCCCCTCGGGGCCGGCGAGGTTGGTCGGCGCCCCACGCGCGGGGCATGTTTCTCGCAGGTTCTCGGGCGGCCGCGCCAACCTGCGAGAAACGTGCCGGCCACCGGTGGCCCCTCGGGGCCGGCCAGGTTGGTCGGCGCCCCACGCGCGCAGCACGGTGACGACCGGGCCGAGGGTACGGCCGAGCGAGGTCAGGTGCGCGGCGGCTCTATTCCTGCGGGACGGGCAGGTCCAAGACGGGCATCTCCAGTGACACCGTCTTGCCGCGGCCGTTGGGGGAGGTGTTCCACCCCCCGGCCAGCGCCTCCACGATGAGCAGGCCACGGCCGTGCTCGGCCTCGGCGTTGTCCTCCTCGGCCAGGGCCAGGGGCGAGGGGATCGGCGGGTCGCTGTCGGAGTCCCGCACCTCCAGCCGGACGTGGTCGGCGAAGGCGCGCAGGCGGACGTCGACGTCACTGCCCGCGTGGACCAGGGCGTTCGTGACGAGCTCGGAGACGAGCAGTTGCAGGGTATCCGTCATGGTCGCCAGATCCCAGGCACGCAGCTGCGCCGTGACGAAGGCGCGGGCCGTCCTGACCCCCTGCAGGTCGCGGCGCTGCACGTGCAGCGCCGCCGTGCGCGGTGCCCCCTTCCCGGCTGCCGCCTCGTAGCGCGCCAGGAGCAGCACCGCGTCGTCGCGGAGCTGCTGGGGTACGGTGGCTTCGGCCATCCCGGTGACTTCGGCGACCAACTGGTCGGCGAGCTGCTCGAGGTCCTCTCCGGTCTCCGGGCCGACACCGTCGAACAGCGCCTGCGCCCAGGACACCGGGTCGGCGGAGGTGTACTCGTTCAGGCCGTCCGAGTACAGCATCAGGACGGATCCCGGCCGGAGCGTGTGCTCACGGCCCTGGTACGCATGATCCGTGGTGACGCCCAGGGGCAGGTTGGCGGGCGCGTGGAGCGGGGAAAGACGTCCGTCCGGGTGCCGCACCAGGGGCTGGGGGTGGCCGGCCAACGCCACCTCGGCCGTACCGCCGGAAGTGTCCAGGGAGACGACGCAGCAAGTCACGAGCAGGTCCGCGCCCAGCTTGGCGAGCAAGCTCCCGGTGCGCTCGATCACCACGGCGGGACGGTGTCCCTCCGCGGCGTAGGAGGCGAGTGCGGTCCGTGCCTGGCCCATCAGCGCGGCACTGTTCAGGCTGTGTCCCTCGACGTCGCCGACGACGAGCACGATGCGGTCGCCGGGCGCGCTGATCACGTCGTACCAATCGCCGCCCACCTTGGACGTGATGTCGGCGGGCCGGTACCGCGCAGTGGCCGTCAGCCTGGGGAACATGGGGACAACGGGAGGCAGGAGCTGGCGTTGCAGGTGTTCGGCGACCTGCTGCCGCTGCGCGCTCAGCTCGACGCGCTGCACCGCCGCGCCGAGCAGCCCCGCCATCATGGTCATGAGGGCCCGCTCCTCCGGTGGAAAGCCTCGGGGCCCGTCGAAGAACAGGCAGCACACGCCGAGGACGTCGCTGCCCTGGAGCAGGGGGACGTCGAGGACGTGCCTGTTCCCGACGAGAGGCAGGTGTGCCTCGGCGAGATCGGAATGCGCCGTGGAAACGGTGTAAGACCCGTCACCCGGATGCGCCGGCTCGACGGTGCGGAACTGGGGGCCGGCACAGAGGGCGTCCGCGGCCGACGTCGGAGCGTTCACTCTGCTGCCATGCAGGCCACGAGCCAGTTCGGAGGAGTCGCCGCTGTGTCCGACGACCCAGAAGCGTCCGTCCTGCGCCACGGCGAGGACGACGGCCCGGGCACGCAGTGGCCTCATGACGCAGGACCGTGCGGCGGCGGCGACCTCCTTCCCGGTCGTAGCCTGGTTCAGCAGGTCGGCGAGTCGGCGCAGCGGGTACATCATGCTCGTGCTGTCCGAGCCGGGCACGTCGGGAAGACCCCAGCCCGCCGTGCACGCACCTGCGGGCCGTGCCGGGATGAGCGTCGGTGTGGCGGCGGCGACGACTGCCTCGCCGCGCTCGCTGAGCGCCGTGAGGGCTGCGGCGAGCTCTTTCCCGGCGTCCTCCAGTGCCGCCTGGTCCGCGGCCGAGTAGCGGCCGTGGGTATCGAGCCGGAGAGCCATCACGGCACCGAAGCGGCGGTGCCCGGCGACCACCGGGGTGGCGAGCGCGAGGTAGGGATACGACAGTGGAGGCGGTGGGGGCTTCGCCTCCGGGCGTGCTTCCAGGTCACCCACCGTGATGTCCGAGGCGAGCGCGCGAGCGGGCTCGTAGGGCGAGTCGAGGTCCGCTCCGGGGAGGAGACTGAAGATCGAGGGCGGACTGCCCGCGATCATCGCCACTTCCAGGCGGGTTCGGTCGGCGTCCAGCAGATAGACGGCCGTAGCGACCGCACCCAGCCGGCGCACCGTCTCGGAGACGGTGCGGTGGAGAGCCTCGCCGAGCCCAGTGCCGATTCCCCCGGAACCGTCGTCGCCGATGTGGGTCTCGAAGGTGCTGTCGCCGGTCACCGATCACCTCCTTGCCTGCGGTGGCGAACCCTGAGGCGGCACGTCGTTCGCACGTTTTCGCCGCCTTGGTGAGAGTGACCTCTTCGGTTCCATCCTAGGGGGACGGGCGCGGTGGCCGCGCAGATCGGCCCGTCGATTCGACATCGTGTCCGCGCTGGGCAGCGTGGACGAGGTACACAACAGCCGGCGGAACGGTCCGTGAGGACCTGGCAGGCTCACGAGGCTGCCGGCAGGTCACCGCTTTCCGGCCGGTTGCGGTCGGCTTCCGACAACCCGCCCCACACGCCGTAGTGCTCACTCGCCGCGAGCGCCATGCCCGCGCACTGCTCCCTGACCGGACACTCGGCGCACACTCGGCGCGCCCGCTCCTCGCGCTCCCGGCGAGGGCGTCCGCGCTCGTTCGCCGGCGAGTAGAAGATCGAGCTGTCCATGCCCCGGCAGGCAGCGTGACGCTGCCAGTCCCACAGGTCACCGACGGGTCGGAGCTGACGAGGGTAGCTGGGTCTGGTCATGGTCACTCACCTCATGAACGGTCTGCCGAGTCTTGTTCGGCCGAGACTGCCCCGGGGGAAGGGCTGGCACATCCGTCGTTTGACTGACCGGAACGCATGAGCGTGCGCAGCTCCGCCTACGTCTCGCAGGCGGTTTGCCGTGTAAGTGCGGTCAGTGCCGGCTGAGGTGTGAACGGAGGCGCACGGGGCCGGAGCCGGCCGAGGCCGAAGCCCGCCTTCGGCGCGACCGGCTGTCTTCCGGGCGATCCGCGTGTGCACACCTGACCGACGGGCGCGCATCCGGCATGACACCCGCGCACGGCTACGATACGTGTCATCTTCCGGCAGTTGACGGCGAAGGCGACGGAGGCTTTGTGACTCCCAGGTTTCTCCCACGTACACGGACACGGACACGACCTCCGCTCGCGTGCGGCGGCATCCGCACCGGCGTGGCAGCATCCGCCGCCACTGCGGTGTTGCTGCTGTGCACGGCCGCGGGTCCGGCAACCGCCGCACCCACCGCGCCCACGGCCTCGCCGTCGCCCTCGGCGAGCGCGCTGAGGCTGCCGGGCATCCCCGCCCGCCTCGACGCCACGACGACGACCTGCACCAAGGGATCCGCCACCGTCATGACCCAGGTGCCCTGGGCCCAGCGGGTGCTCGGGCTCGCCGAGGCGGGCTTGCTGACCGAGGGCGGGGGCGTCATGGTCGGTGTGGTGGACACGGGTGTCTCGGCGAAGGCGGCAGCGCTGTCCGGCCGTGTCACGGTCCAGCCGGGCGCGGGCTCGGACTGCGTGGGGCACGGCACTTTCGTGGCCGGGCTCATCGCCGCCGCGCCGCGCTCGGGCGTGGGATTCGCCGGTGTGGCGCCGGGCGCGCGGATCTTTGCCGCACGCGGCACCGACGCGACCGGGAACGCCGACGCGAAGACGGTAGCGCGCGGGATCAGGGTGGCGGTGGACGCCGGGTGCCGGGTCGTGACGGTGTCGGCGGCGCTGGCGCACAGCGACTCCTCGCTTGCCTCCGCCGTACGCTACGCAGGCGCGCACGACGTACTGCTGGTCGCCCCCGCCGTGCCGGACGACACCTCCTCCATCCAGGACGAGACGGCTTCCCCCACGCGGTTCTGGCCGGCCGCCGCGCCGGCTGTGGTGTCGGTGGTGGACTTCGGCGCCGACGGCAAACGCCCCGACGGCGCGCTCGAACCGGCCGAGCCGGACCTGGCGGCGCCCGGCGACCTGGTGAGCGGCATCGGACCGTCCGGCCACGGCCACTTCGTCGGCAGCGGAGCCTCTTTCGCCGCCGCCTACGTGGCAGGCGCCGCCGCCCTCGTACGGGCCTATCACCCGGACCTGACCGCCGCGCAGACCGCCGACCGGCTGGAACGCACCGGTTACCCCGCCGACGTCCCGCGTCTGGACGTCAACGGCGCGCTCACCGGCGTCCTGTCCTCCGGCCCGGTCACCGAGCCGTCGGCGGCCACCGGGTTCCGCGTGCTCGCGGTCGTCGGCGACGGCGGGACGGTCCGCCGCGCCGGCGCGCTGACCGCCGCGTGCGCCGCCCTGGCCCTGGCCCTGGCGGCGACGGCGGCACTGCGCCACCGGGCCCACGCCCGCAGGGGTGAGCACGCCTGACGATCCGCCGACAGGGCCCGCCGCCGTGACGGACACAACCCGGTGCCGCAGGACGGCATGGGCCGGAATGCGGGCGGACCGGCCCGGGCGGGCACCGAGTGCGGTCCGGGCCGCCGTCGGGCGCGGCGCGGACGGGAGCCGGACGTGGCGCGGACCGGGGCTGCCGTGGACCAGGCTCCGGCCGGTCCGTGCCTGAACCCCGCCCGTACCCCACATGGTCCGACTGGTTCCGGCACCGTGCGCGTACAGCTACCACCGGTGGGGAGTGGCGCCGAGTAACTACTTGGGACTGCGGTCGCGTCGCTGGAGGCGGCGCGGTCACTCCACGACGGACCCGTCGTCCGCCGGCCCTGTGGCTCTTCCACGACCCTGCCGCCGCGGCCTACGACGTGGTCCGGGACGCTTCGAACTGTCCCGGGCCACGTCGCCTTCACCGTGTCCCCGGCCAGGGCCCGAGTCCGGGGGTCGGGCCAGGGCCCCGGTTGCCCGTTCCCGCGGGATGCACGGACCGGGCACCGTCGGCCGCAGGGACAGGTCCGGACCGAGGCGGCTGTCCATTCCGGCTCGAACCGGCCGTACAGATGCAACCGCCTGGACCTCACACGGCCCCGGTCCCCGCCCGTACCCCGCCCGGCCGGTCGGGCCACGATCAGGCCGCATCCGGGCCCGGTGTCCCCTCGGGGTCCGCGACCGCCGTCTGTATCTGGGTGGTCCGGCGGCGGGTGACGTACAGGCCCCGCCCCGGCGGCAGGACACGGGGCTTGACGCCGAAGACGTGGCCCTCCGACGGCGGGCACGACAGCAGCAGCCCCGGCGAGTTGACCTCCAGGACGCGCCGCACCAGCGGGTCGTTGACGCCGCGCATGGCGCCCGCGGCGGCCCGGGCGACGATCACGTGCACGCCGACCTCGTAGCCCAGCGGCAGGTGCTCCAGAAGCGGTTCGAGCGGAGTCTGCATCGGCTGGGCGACCAGGTCGTAGTCGTCCACCAGGACGAACAGCCGGGGCCCCGTCCACCAGTCGGCCAGCCGCATCCGGGCGGGTGAGATGTCCTGCCCCGGCGTGCGTTCCGCCAGTGCCCGCCCCACACCGGTCACCTGCTTGCGCAGCTGGTCCACCGAGACGGCGTGGCCCAGCCGGTACTCCTCGGGCACGGCCTCCACCAGTTGGCGGCGGTAGTCGACGACCAGGATCCGCGCCTCGGCCGGGGTGAACGTCCGCACGATGTGTTGGGCCATCAGCCGCAGGAGGTTGGTCTTGCCGGTCTCGCTGTCACCGAACAGCACCAGGTGCGGCGTCTCGGAGAAGTCGTGCCAGGCGGTGCCCAGTTCGGTCTCCTCCAGGCCGAGCGGGAAACGGAAGCGGCGCTCGGGTGCGACGGGCGGCAGCTCGTGCGCGTCCAGCCTGGTCGGCAGCATCCGCACCGCCGGCGCACCCGGCCCCGGCCAGCTCTCGGTGACCGCCGCCACCAGATCGCTCACGCCGTCGGCCAGGTCGTCGGCGCGTTCCGCCCCGTCGATCCGAGGCAGCGCCGCCAGGTAGTGCAGCTTGCCCTCGACGGTCAGGCCGCGTCCCGGGGAGCGGGGCACGCTGCCCGCCTTGCGGATGTCGACCACGGAGTCCATCGCGTCGCCCATGCGCAGTTCCAGCTTGGTGCCGGCCTGGTCGCGGATCGCGGCGACCAGCTCCACCCAGCGCGCGGCCGTGATCACCAGGTGGATGCCGTAGTTCAGCCCGCGTGCGGCGATCTGGCTCAGCGCGGGGATGTCGTCCTGGAAGTCCTGCCGGACGGTCGACCAGCCGTCGACGACGAGGAACACGTCGCCGTACGCCTCCTCGGGGAACTCGCCGGCCGCCCGGCGGCGGCGCAGCGTGGCCATGGAGTCGATGCCGTGCTCCAGGAACATGCGTTCGCGCCGGGCCAGCAGCGAGGTGATCTCCGCGAGGGTGCGGCCCACCCGCTCGGTGTCCAGACGGGTCGCGACCGAGCCCACGTGCGGCAGCCCGGTCAGTCCGGACAGGGTGCCGCCGCCGAAGTCCAGGCAGTAGAACTGAACCTCGCGCGGTGTATGGGTGAGCGCCAGCGCCGTGACGAACGTGCGCACGAGGGTGGACTTGCCGCTCTGCGGGCCACCCGCGATGCCGACGTGCCCGCCCGCGCCGGACAGGTCCACCGTCAGCAGGTCGCGTTTCTGCTCGAAGGGCCGGTCGACGACCCCCACGGGCACCCGAAGCGCGCCGCGCCCGGCCCAGTCCGCGGTCGTCAGGCCGTATGCCGGGTCCGGCGACAGCGGCGGCAGCAGCCGGTCCAGGGTCGGCGACTGGGTCAGCGGTGGCAGCCACACCTGGTGCGCCGGCGGCCCGGAGTCCCGCAGCCGCTCCAGCGCGACCGACAGCAGCGACGGCGTGTCCTCCTCGTTTTCCCCGCCCTCGCCGGGCGGCTGCTTCCCGGCGGCCGGCGGCAGCTCGCGCTCGGCCACCCGCTCCCCGCTCCAGGCCACCACCTGGCTGGCGACCCGCTCCTGGACGAGGGCGCCGGACCGCTCGCGGTATCCGCCGGAGACGTACGCCGCGCGGAATCTGGTCAGCGGCTCGGTGCCGCTCTTGAGGAACCCGGCGCCGGGCTGCGAGGGCAGCTCGTAGGCGTCCGGCACACCGAGCACGCCACGGCTCTCCATCGCCGAGAACGTGCGCAGGCCGATCCGGTACGACAGGTGGCTCTCCAGCTGGTGCATACGGCCCTCGTCCAGGCGCTGCGAGGCCAGCAGCAGGTGGACGCCCAGCGAGCGGCCGAGTCGGCCGATCATCACGAACAGCTCCATGAACTCGCGGTGCGCGGAGAGCAGTTCGCTGAACTCGTCGACCACCACGAACAGGCTGGGCAGCGGCGCCAGCGGGGTGCCCGCGGCGCGCGCCTTCTCGTACTCCAGCGCGGACGTGTAGTTGCCGGCCGCGCGCAGCAGCTCCTGGCGGCGGATCAGCTCTCCGTGCAGGGCGTCCTGCATGCGGGAGACCAGCGCCGCCTCCTCCGCCAGGTTGGTGATGACCGCGGAGGTGTGCGGCAGCTGGTCCAGGCCGAGGAAGGTCGCGCCGCCCTTGAAGTCGACCAGCACGAAGTTCAGGGACTCCGAGGAGTGGCCGAGCGCCAGCGCCAGCACCAGCGTGCGCAGCAGCTCGCTCTTGCCGGAGCCGGTGGCGCCGATGAGCATGCCGTGGGGGCCCATGCCGCCCTCCGCGGACTCCTTGATGTCCAGCTCGACGGCGCGTCCGTCGCCGCCGACCGCGATGGGCACCCGTAGCCGGCGCCCCGCGGAGGTGCCGCGCCGCTCCCAGTAGGTCTTCGGGTCGTGCCGGTACAGGTCGGGGATGCCGAGCAGGGTGGTCAGCTCCACGTCGGTGGCGAGCGGCTGGGCCGTCTCCGCGGTGACGCCGCTGCGCATCGGGGCCAGCACCGCGGCCAGTGCCCGCGCGGAGACCGATCCCAGCCGGTCGGCGCGGCCCAACGCGGTCATCGAATCCTTGCGGCTGCGGCCGGTGCGCACCAGCCGCACCTCGCCCTCCTCGACGTGCAGGCGCAGCGTGGTGCGGCCCGGCCGCCACGGCAGGTCGCCCGACAGGTCGAGTACCACGGTGTTGCGGAAACCCGCACGGGCCAGCGGGTGGCCGGAGGGCATCTGTCCGCCGTCCACCACGATCACCGTGTACGGCTCGTCCTGGCTCGCCGTGGCGCCCGCCTCGAACGGCGGCCGGTCGGCGAAGTCCTCGCCGAGCAGCGCCTCCAGTTCGCCGGCGGCGGAGACGAACAGACGGACCGGGCCCGCCCCGTCCGTCTCCACCGGGTGGTGGGTGTGCGGCAGCCACTTCGCCCAGTCCCATTCCCCGGACCGTTCGGCGGAGACGCAGAAGACGATCACCAGCTCCTGCGGGGAGTGCGCGACCGCCAGCTGGCCGAGCAGGGCCCGCGCGACGCCGAGCACCTCTTCCCGTTCACCGCGCAGCAGCACCCGCGCCCACGCCGGAAGGAAGATGGCGATGGGCTGTCCGGGGACGGTGGAGTACGCGTTGACGAAGGCGCGCAGGGCGTGCGCGGTCAGCGGGTCGAGGTCCTCCACCGGCTTGGTGGCATTGGTCGTCAGCCGCATGCCCAGGCGCTGCTCGCCCACCGCGAGCCGCACCTCGCCGAAGTCCTGGTCGGACGGACGGCGCTCCCACAGCCGCGTGGTGCGCGCCAGCGCCCACAGGGCGGTGGGTTTCGGATGCCGCCACGCCAGGGCGCTCTGCTGCTCGGTCACCGCCGCCCTGACCTTGCGGCGGGCGCCGCCGAGGTAGCGCAGGTAGTCCCGGCGGGCCCCCTTGAGCTTCTGCCGGCGCTCCGTGCCGCCGCGCATCAGCTGCCCGAGCAGCATGAAGACCATCGCCAGCGCCATCACGCCGACCACCACGTACGTCATCGGACCGGAGGACTGGCCGGGACGCGCGTACAGCAGCACCATGGCACCCGACATCATGGCCATCGGCAGATAGGTCATCAGGCCGGCGCCGCCGTCCGGTACCCGTTCGGACAGCACCGGCGGCTCCTGGAGCACCATCTCGCCCTCGGGCATCTCGGGCCCCCGGCGCCGGGCCGGCCTGCGGAAGAAAACCACGCTCAACGGAAGACGTCCTTCTCAACGGGATGCGAAGCTCGAAGCCACGGGGTCCGCTCGCAGGGTGTGTGTCGCGTGTGCGCAAACGGAAGGCGCGCGGACGGCGGTGTGCTGGGCAACATGTGGGGCCCTGGCGCCGTACGGCGACACCTGTGAGACTATCGGGCACCACCGAGGTCGCCAACAGCGGTTCGCCGCATGCCGGTTCTCCGCCACGCCGGTTGCCGGTTCCGGCGACCGGCTCTCCCCCGAGGACCCCCGACAGGCTCCGGTCCAGGGGACCTCCATCGGCCCCCGAGCGGCACCCGCCACCGAAGAGGTGTGAACACATATGAGTGAAGGATCAACGACGGGCGTGTGCCGGGTGACCATACGGGCCCCGGAGAAGATCCTCGACTTGGCCGTACCCGCCGACATCCCGCTCGCCGACCTGCTCCCGGTCGTCGTCGCACAGGCCGGCGAACAGCTGGAGGAAGCCGGGCTGGAGCACAGCGGCTGGGTGCTGCAGCGCATCGGCGGTGAACCGCTGGACGGTGAACTGACCCTCGACGCCCACGACCTGCGCGACGGCGAAGTACTGCTGCTGCGCCCGGAGGCCGAGGCACTGCCTCCGGTGCGCCACGACAACCTGGTCGACGCCGTCGCCGGCACGGTTCGCGACCTGCCCCACGCCTGGACTCCGGAGACCGGCCGCTGGACCCTGCGGCTGATGACCGCCGCCGCCCTCCTGGCCTGCCTCGTGGTTCTGGCACTGCCGGGCGACCCGCTGTCGCGGGCCGCGCTGGCGGCCGGCGCGGCGCTGCTGGCCCTGGCCGGCGCGGGGGCGGCGGCCAGGGTGATGGAGGACACACCCGGCGCAGTGGTGCTGGGCCTGGGCGCCGGCCCCCTGCTGGGGTTGGCCGGCGTCCTGCTGACCGGCGACCCGTGGACCGCCCCCGGGGACCCGGCCCGGGCCGGCGCGCATCTGCTGGCGGGCTCGGCGGCGGCCGGAATCGGCGCTGCCCTGGCCCTGTCTGTGGTCTCCGCCCCAGTCGTCGTCTTCGCCTCCGCCATCGTGGTGTGCGTCGCCGGCGTCCTGGGCGGCGTGCTGATGATCGCCCTGGACGTGCCCTTCTCCGCCGCGGCCGGCGTCGTCGCGGTGGCCGCCGTCGTCTTCGGGGCGTTCGTGCCGCGGCTGTCCTTCTCCCTGGCCGGTCTGCGGCTGCCGCCGCTGCCCACCACCCCCGAGCAGCTCCAGGAAGGGATCGAACCGCACGCGGGCGAGGACCTCGCCCGCCGCGCCGCGGCCACCGACCGCTGGATGAGTGGCTTCTACCTGGCCGCGGGCGCCGTGTGCGCTGCCTCCATGGCCGGTCTGGCCCGCCGCCCGGAGCCGCCCCAGCTGGCCACCTGCGTCCTGCTGGCGCTGCTGCTGTTCCTGCACGGACGCAGCCTGGGCACGGCCTGGCAAAGGCTGGCGCTGACCGTACCGGCCCTGCTCGGCCCCCTGCTGGCGGCGGCCTGGCTGGCCGCCCACGGCGGCGGCGGTGTGCGCCTGGCGGTTGCGGCCGCCCTGCTGCTGTGCACCGCGGGCCTGGCCGTGGCCTCCTGGATCGTTCCCGGCCGCCGCATGCTGCCCCACTGGGGCCGGGCCGGAGACCTGCTGCAGTCCGTGACGGCCTTCGCGCTGCTGCCCGCCGTGCTGTGGAGCCTTGGCGTGTACCAGATGCTGCGCTCGGCCAACGGCTGACCGGCGAACGAGGAGATACGTCATGCAGAACCGGCGGGACCAGGTCCAGGCACACCGTTTCGTCGTCTCCCGGCTGACCAGCGGCCTGCTGCGCGCCGACCCCGACGCCCCCGAACCGTCCACCCGCCGCACCGACAGGGGCGTCGCCTTCGGCGCCGTCTTCGCGGCCGTGCTCGCCATCGGCTTCCTGGTCTACGGACTCATCAGCCCCGGCGGCGCCACCGGCTGGCGCGATGGCCACACCCTGGTGGTGGAGGAGGGCACCGGTGCCCGCTACGTGTTCGACGGCGCCCGGCTGCGCCCCGTGCGCAACTACGCCTCGGCGCGCCTGCTGGTCGGCGCGGACCTGAAGACCGACACGGTCTCCGCGGCCTCTCTGCGGGGCACGCCGCACGGTGATCCGGTCGGCATCGAGGGCGCCCCCGATGACCTGCCCGACGCCGGCCCGCCCGGCTCCGGAGCCTGGGAGGTGTGCGCGGGAACGCGGTCGACCGACTCCGGCGAACGCGCGGGGACCACCACGCTGGTGGTCGACTCCCGCCTGCCCGGCGACGCGGTGGCGGACGGCGTGCTCGTACGCGACGACAAGGGCGGCCTGTTCCTGGCGTGGCACGGTACCCGCTTCCGGCTGGCGGCCGGGCAGGCCGCGGCCGCGGCCCTCGGCTACGGGGCGGCGGACCCCCTGCCGGTGTCCGCCGCCTTCCTGGACGCGGTGCCGGCGGGCGCCGACCTGGCCGCACCCCGGGTGGCGGGCCAGGGCGGGGCGGGCCCGGACGTGGACGGCACCGCCACGCGGATCGGCCAGGTCTTCGTCGTTCGCACGCCCGGTTCCGCCCAGCAGTACTACCTGCTCCTGCGCTCGGGCCTGACCCCCGTCACCACCACCCAGGCAGCACTGCTCCTGGGCGCGTCCAGCACCCGGGAGAAGGCCTACGGAGGGAAGGCCCCGCAGGCTCTGGCCCTGTCCCCGAACACCCTCGACCGCATGCTGGCGCCGAAGGGTTCCCATGGAGAGGCGGCCGGCGTGCAGCGGTCGGGCTCCGTGATCCCCGCCGCGCCGCCGGTCCTCGCCCCGAGCCGGGACGACCGGAACCTGTGTGCGCGGCTGACCCCGCAGGGGGACGCGGGCACCGGTGTCGCGCTGGTCGCCGTGGACTCCTCGGCCGTCGCCGCCGGGGCCACCGCTCCCGGCCGGGCCCTGGTCCCGGCCTGCCTGGCGGTGGACGCCGTGTCGGTGCCCGCCTCGGGCGGCGCCCTGGTACGGGCACTGAGCAGCACGGGCTCGAGCATGGGCGACACCACTTACCTGGTGACCGACACCGGTCGGAAGTACCGCATCGCCTCCGCGGACGCCGCGACGGCGCTCGGCTACGACGTGAAGCGGGCCCACAAGCTGCCCTCCCCGCTGCTCGACATGCTGCCGACGGGGCCCGACCTGTCCCCGGAGGGGGCCCGGGCGGGCCGCAGCGATGCCGCCGGCGGGAGCAGATGCGCGGGAGGACACGCAACGTCCTGATACGTGTGACCGGTTCGATGACTCACGGGCAACTGGTCACTCTCTGCAGGTGACTTGACAACTCGTAGGTACATGTCGAGCACGCATCGCGGCATACTTCACACACATGACTGGGCGTCACTTGTCGGCCCCGCCGTCGCATGTTTATCATTGCGGTGACTCCACCGTCCGATTCTGACGGCCCGTTCGATGTGTCGGCTGCAGCAGCCTGACATACGCACACGTAGTCGGCCGCAGCCGGACACGCGCACAGATGTTGCACGTCCCACGGCGAAACTCCGCCATGGCAACGACGTGCCCCGCTCGATTCGCCGATGGATCGGAAGGCAACGACACGATGAGCACTCCCCCTGCCAACGGACGCCTGCAGGAATCCTCCACCGCCACCTACGGTCACGCCATCTCCAGCCTGGAGAGCGCCAGGAGCCAGATGACGCTGATCCAGGGCGACGTCCAGCAGGCGAAGGCGACCCTCCAAGCGCACTACCAGGGCGAGGACGGCCGCGCCTATGCGCGGGTCATGGACACCTGGCTGAACGAGGTGGACCGCATCAAGCACACCTGCGAGGCCATGGAGAACCAGCTGGGCAACAGCATGCAGTCCTCCAACAGCGCGCAGGCCGGCGCCCATCAAACCATCGTCGACGGCGACGGACACCTGACGGCGTTCGGATCCGACGTCGAGAACGGCACCTACAACGCCATGCACGGCGCCTGACCCACACCGCTCCCCTCCGTTCCACCCCCGACCAAGGAGAACACCATGGGCGCCGAAGACGGCATCTACATCGACCACGGCCAGGCACTGACCTTCGCCGAGGAGATGATGCACCAGACGACACGTATCAGCGGCGTGGTACACCAGCTCGAGGGCGAGCTCGCCGGTATCGTCGGCAACTGGCTCGGCCCCGACCGCGACATCTACTACGGCAAGGTCCAGCCCACCTGGAACTCCGAGGTCCAGGCGCTGTCGACCATCCTCCAGCGACACGCTCAGACCCTCGACAACATCAGCGACATGTACACGAAGACCGTGAACCGCAACGCGCAGGGCTTCGAGGAGATCAGGTTCTGACGGCGCCCACCGTCCGCCCGTCCCACCGCGCCCCCGAGGTGATCCCGCGTCAGGGAACTCGCCTCAGCAGCGTGTGCCGCCGTCGTAGTCAGTCGTAGGGGAAGGCAATGCCGGATCTGACCAAGCTGGACGCTCCCTCCCTCCGTACGTTCGCCGAGACGGACGTACGTGAGGCGGGGGACGAAATCGCCAGGCTGCGCACCTCCGACCAGGAGGGGCAGTCCCTGTACGACATCTCCAACGCCCCCAACGGGCCTTTCTTCATCGGTCCGATGGCCGGCGACTCGGACACCGCGGGCAAGAGCCTGGTGAGCCACACCATCCAGTCGGCGAAGGCGATCGACTCGGTGCTCAACCGTCACCTCACCGCCTTCCGCGATCTGCGACGGCAGCTCGACGACGTGGTCGACACCATGCTCAAGACGCAGGGGGAGACCCTGCAGCAGGTGGACGGGCAGAAGTTCCTGTCGGCCATCAGGGGCTACGACGCGGACATGTCCGGCGGTACGTACTCGTCGAGCAGTTCCACCAGCTCGGGCTGATCCCATGGCCGTCGACAACTGGGAAGACATCATCAAGCTGCTCACGGGCTGGACACTGCCCGGGCGCTCGGAGGTGACCGGCGTCAAGGGGGACAGCGGCACCCCTTGGATCAACGTCAAGATCAAGAAGGAGAAGCAACGGAGCACGACCCCGCAGATCCGGCTCGATCCCGGATACGGGGCGACCTTCCAGTACTTCGTGCAGCACGGCAAATCCGTGGACATGTACACCGCGCAGATCAGCTACCCGGGCGATCTGGCGAAGGGTACGACGTACTGGGAGCGCAGCAGGGAGGCGCTGAACCGTCTGGTCAACCAGTTCCAGTCGTCCGGTGAGCCGTCCGCCTACGGCGGGGATCCCGGTCTCACGGACGGTGTCGACCTGCGCTCCTTCAACAAGGCGGCGTACTCCTTCGACCGGGCCGGCGAGTTCTTCCGCAACCGCACGGCGGTCCTGAAGAACTGGCTCGACGCCCTCGGAGCCGACAACGCGGCGTGGAAGGGCACCGCCGCGGACGTGTTCCGCGACCTGATCGACGACCTGCACAACAAGTACGACCACTACACGACCCAGCTGAGGCCGCCGGGCTTCACGCCCGAGAACACCTCGGTGGTCACGGGCACCCAGGCCTGGACGCTGCACGGCGACAACCTGATCGGGGCCCAGAACGACCTCCACCGTGCGTACACGGACCTGAGCAGGCAGCTCGACGACTTCTACTGGCGCCGGGGGCGCGGCGTCAGCGTCACCTCGGTGGACGGCAACACCAGGTCGCACGTCCCGCCGGCCGAGCCGACGAGCATCCTCGACGAGCTGATGTGGGACGTCCAGTGGTTCATCAGGCAGTACAACCATCCGAACGTGGCGTATACGACGACGAGGTACACCTCGAACACCTCGTCACAGACGGTCACCGTCTGGCAGCCCAGGGCCGGCTTCTCTGCCAACACCGCCTGGGGCAATCTGAAGGACCAGAGCACGTGGTCGGGCCTCGCCCAGGAGGCGATCAACCGGTGGACGAACAATCTCCAGGCGAACCTGGACGAACCGGCACACCGGACCGCCACCGATCTCGGCGTCAAGTGGACCCAGGTCCTCGACTCCGGTCGTGACACCCGCTTCGCCTTCGAGGACATCCCCTCCGTCAGCCTCGCCGACAGGCTGGCGAAGGAACAGGCGGAGAAGGCGCAGGAGGACGCGCAGCGGCAGGCCGACGAGGCCGCGAAGGAGGCGCAGCAACAGCAGGAGGACGCCCAGAAGCTGGCCGAGGGGCAAATCGGCAAGTTCACGAAGGGCGTCACCGGTCTGACGAGCGAAGGCTCCCCCGTGGGGAGCACCTACTCGTCGGGCGACCCCCTGGCAGGACAGACCTTCCAGGTCGGCGCCACCGACGTCGGCACCCCGTCCTCCTCGACGGACGGCCTCACGGACACGGCTACGCCGAGCTCGTCGGCCTTCGTGAGCGGCCTGCCCACGGTCGGTGGCCCACAGGCCTTCGGCACGGACTCGGCCACCGGCACGCCGGCCACGCTCGCCGCGAACGGAGCGGACCCGCACTCCCTGCTCAACGGCTTCCCCTCGGCCACGGATCTTTCGGCGGGTACGCCGTCGACGGCCGATCTCTCGGCGGGTGTGCCTTCGACCACGGATCTTTCGGCGGGTACGCCGTCCGCGGCCGATCTCTCGGCGGGTGTGCCCTCGGCCACGGACATCTCGGCGGGCACGCCCTCGACGGCCGGCGTCCCCGCCGTGCCCGATCTGTCGACCCTGCTCTCCTCGCCGGCCACGCTCGGCACCTCAGGACCCACCAGCCCCGACGCGGCCGTCTCGTCGACGAGCGAGACCGGAACGCCCCTGTCGATCCCGTCCCTCACCGACCTGAGCCCGGTCACGGGCACGACCGGGCCGGTCAAGACCAACTCCGACGGCAGCACCACCGCGGCCACCGCCGGCGGCGGCCTCGTCACTCATTTCCCGGACGGCAGCTCCGTGGCGGTCGGCCCGGACGGAACCGTGACGACCACGACGGACGACGGCGTGACGACGACGAGCACCCTGCAACCCGGGCAAGTGCTGACCAACCCGGACGGCTCGACGATGTCGCTGAGCCCGGACGGCGGGGTGACCACCCACCTGACGGACGGTTCGTCGTACACGTCCCACCCGGACGGCAGCGTGACGACGACGAACCCGGACGGTACGTCGACGACGCAGTTCCCCAACGGCCTGACCGAGACCGTCGGACCCGACGGACAGACCCACTTCACCAACCCCGACGGCAGCGTCACCACCCAGAACCCCGACGGCACGGTAAGTACCAGCTTCCCCGACGGCAGCACCGCGACCGTCGACCCCGAGACGGGCACGGTCACCACGCTCACACCCGACGGCCAGACCGTATCCACCCACCTGGACCCGGGCCAGAGCCTGGTGAACCCCGACGGTTCCACCACGACCATCGGGCCCGACGGCTCGGTCACCACGACCCTGCCCGGCGGGGGCACCTACACCCTGCACCCGGACGGCACGGTCACCACGACCAACCCGGACGGAACGGCTCTCACCCCCTCCGACGGAACGGCCACCACCCTTCCGGACGGCACCCTCACCCAGCTCCCCAAACCGGCCGACCTGCCCACCATCTCCGGTGGCCCCGGCACCCTCACCACTCTGACCCCGGACGGCGCCACGACCGTGCACTACCCCAGCGGCACCACCGCCACCACGGGGGCGGACGGTTTCACCACCACGTCCTTCCCCGACGGCAGCAGCACCGTCAGCGGTCCCGGCGGACAGTTCCAGACCCTGCCGAGCCCCGACACGGCCGGCCTCCTCGACGGGCAGGCCGGAGCCACCGACGGGTCGGCCGACCCCGGGCAGGCCCAGGCCCTCGGCGGGCTGGGAGGGGGAGCGGGCCAGGCCGCGACGGCGGCGGCCGGCCAGGGCGCCGACCCCGGCCTGTCGGGTCTGCTCTCACCGATGATGATGATGTCCGGAATGGGCCGCATGGGCCAGGGCCAGCAGAACAAGGAACAGGAACGGATCCGCGAGGTCTACGGCGACGACGAGTCCGACGGCGCCTTCTTCCACACCCAACAGGTGGGTCGTCCGGGATCCCAGGCGGACCCGGACCCCGACCTCTACGAGGAAGAGGAGGAGGACTCCGAGGAACTCCTCAGTCGACCGCGACGGGATCAGGGAGCCGGCTACGTCCGCCCGTCCACGCAGAGCGGATCCGGCCGGCCGGACGACGGCGGTGACGTCTGGGGCACCGAAGAAGGCGGTCTGCCTGCCTCGATCGGACGGTGACTGTGACCGGGGCGCATCGGCCATCTCCGTCACCTCCGCTCCCCCTTCGTCGTCCCCACCCCGTACTGCACCCCCCTGTGAGGAGGAACCGTGAAAGAAACGTTCGAGCAGCACATCCAGCAGGCGTTGTCCGAGTTCACCCAGCACCGCGAGGCCCTGGCCCGGGTGCGGGGGGAGATGGCGTCCCTGTCGGCGACGGTGCGGTCGAAGGACCGCGCCGTGGAGGTGACGGTCGGTGCCCAGGGCGAGGTGACGGCACTGCGCTTCCTCAACAACAAGCACCAGACGATGCCGGGTCAGAAGCTCGCCGCCAGCGTGCTCGACGCCCTCATGCAGGCCCGCCAGGACGTGCTGTCGAGGGCGACGTCCCTGTTCGGCTCCGTCTCCGGCATCGGCTCCGGCATCGTGGGCGCCGATCCGGAGGAGTTCGACCTGGACCGGCTGCTGGACGCGGCCGGCGCGACCGCCCGCCCGGAGGCGGACAAGGTCGCCCCGGCCGCCCACCGCCGGGGAGGCTCGCATGGCTGACGACCGGGTTTTCGCCGCCGAGCCCGACTCCGTGGTGCGCGGCGGTGACGTCACCGACCGGATCAGCCAGATCCTCGAGCGCCTTTCCCACGGCTACGCCGACGAGACCTCGTGGGACGCCGGCAACCCCCCGTGGGGCGTCGGACAACTGGGCACCGTCTTCGCCAAGCAGTACGTCCCGCCGCACAGCGAACTGCGGGACGCGGTGTCGGCACTGGCCGCGGCGATGCTGGGCGCGGCCACGAAGACCCTGACCTCGGGCCGGAGCTTTTCCGGAGCCCAGGACCACGCCGTTCACGAAATCGAGAGCAAGGGCCGACGGTAGGCAGAAGTGGATTTGTCGCCTGGGTCGCCGTTGGGCAACCTGCTGAAGTTCCTCACCGGGATGGAGTGGCCTGATCTTGATCAGGCTGCGATGCAGCAGCGTGTGGTGGAGCCTCATGTGGAGCTGCAGCGGGACCTGCACGAGTTGCAGAACCTGATCGCGCAGGTGTCGCACTCGGTGGAGGGTGCGGTGGAGGGTGCCTGGAGCGAGGCGTACGCGCGGGCGATGGCGACCTTCGGCACCGGGGCCGGGGCCGATCAGATCAAGGCGCTGGTGGATACCGCGGAGCAGTTGGCCCGGTACGGGGAGAAGACCCGGGCGGACGCGGCGTACTACAAGAACATGATCGTCATCCAACTCAACCTGTTCTTGGTGGAGTGGTCGCTGATCATGGCGATGGCGGTGTGGAATCCGTTCGGTGCGCTGGTGGAGCAGGCGGTGCTACGGGCGACCTATCAGGCGATCCTGCGGAGTCTGATCTTCCGGTTTCTGATGGGGCTTGCGGCCCAGGAGGTGCTGAACGTCGGGTTGGCGGCGGCGACGCACGAGTTCGCGAAGTGGCTGACCCAGGAGCAGGGTTACACGCTGGAGGATTCCGACCAGCTGTTGAAGCAGGCGGTGGGGTTCGGGGCGTTGCAGGGTGTGTTCGGTGCGTTCGTGCCGTTCGTGGGCGGTGCGCTGGGGGGCTTGCTGGGCAAGGCGTTCGGGCGGGATGCGGCCGGGGCGGTGCGGGGGGCGGTGGACGCGGCGCTGGCCGATGCGCAGCGGGTCAAGGCCGCGGGCCGCGACGTCGCGGGTGAGGTGGCGGGTTCGGGTGTGAAGCCGGTTGCCGCGGATTTCGGGCGTGATCTGGCGGAGCGGACGATCAATCTGGCCCGGGTGCTGGGTGAGGGCCGTGCCGGTGCGGTGAGTGACGGGCTTTTCGCTGATATCGGGAAGGTGTTCGAGCTGCATCTGGCCGGGGCGATGGGGGCTGTGGCCGCCCGCCGGTTGGGTGAGGACTGGGCGCGGGCGTTCGCGGGGTCGTTCGGCAGCCGGGGGATGGAGGCGGCGCTGGCGGTGCCGTTGCGGGGGCTGCCGAGGCACATGGGCGGGCTGCGGGGGGCGTTGTCGCGGGAGGTGGCGCGGGCGTTCGCGCCGGACTTCGGGCGCAAGGTCGCTTCGCTCGCGGGGGAGGCCGTCTCGTGGGGCGGTGCGATGAACCTGGCGGAGGGCACCTACAACGCGATCACCACGGGCCGGTTCACGACGTCGCTGGCCTCGTTCACCTCCGGTGCGTTCGGCGCGATGCTCGGGCATGCGGGCGCGCATCTGGGGGGCAAGGCGGGCTGGAAGATCGGCTCCGCCCTCGGTCTGCGCAGGCCGTCGACCGTGTCCGGCGCGGGCGCGGGCGGCACCGACGCGGGTACGGGTGCGGAGGGCGTGAACGCGCTGCCGGGTCCGGATCATCCGCTGATGCGGCCGGCCGCCGACCTGCGTTTCACCCCGCCCCGTACGGTCTCCGACGGCCCCTCGTACTACCGTCCCGCCCAGGACACAGGACTCCCGGCCGCCACCGAGCCGGCCGCCGCGCACACGAGTACTGATACGCAGAACACGGGTACCGGTATCGGTTTTAGTACTGATACGCAGAACGCCGGTGTTCTCGCGGGCCGTGCCGACGACAGCGCGGACGTCGTCGACGTGCGCGCTGAGGATGACGCTGTGTACCGGGCGCTTTCGGAACGGCTGAGCGGACTCACCGCCACCCCGGGGACCGTCAGCCCGGTGCAGGGTGGGATGTCGGGCGGACCGGTCCAGAACGAGGGTATGGACGTGTCCGGCGGAGGCTCGGACGCGTGGGGGCGGTTGGGGCGTCTGTCGGTGCCGTCGGGTCCGGTGGGTGCGTTGGGTCCGGTGCCGTCAGCCATGGCCGGGGACGGTGTGGTGCCCGGGGGTTCACGGACGCCGGACGCGAGCGTGGGGCCGGACGTGTCGGACCGGGGCGCGGGGCTGGACGGCCCGGTCCAGGGCGAGGTGTCGGGGGTCCCGGTTCGGGATGTGGATGATGTTTCCCGTGGGGACGCGCTGGGCCAGCTCAGCGGTCTGTCTGTGCCGTCGCAGGAGTTGCCGCGCAGTCCTGTGCAGAATGCGCCGTCGGTGCCGGTGGGGCGGCCGGTGTCGTCGGTGGAGCAGGTGCGGGGGGCGGTGTCCCGGCTGGAGTCGCTGGCCCGTGAGGTGGGTATGCCGGCTGGGGAGCGGGCGGTGTTCGCGCGGTCGGTGCGGGACGCTGCCGAGGCGGGCGACTGGCATCAGGCCGCCGGTGAGGTCGCCGCGTTCCGTGACGGAATCCGGATGCAGGATCTGCGGGGGCGTTACGAGGCGTTCAGCGAGCAGGTGGAGGGCGGGTTCGGCCGACTGGAGCCGCTGGGTATCGACCACGGTCAGTGGCAGAGCAGGGCCGACGCGGTCCGTGCGGCGTGGGCCACCAGGGACCCGGACGTGGTGGATGGTGCCCTGCGTGATTACACCGCGCTGATCGAGCGGCATGTACCCGCCGATGTTCTGACGGGCCGTGACCTGCCGACGCATCATGATCCGGATCTGGCCCGGCTCCGGCAGGAGTTGACGTCCGGGGCGGGGGGACGCGACACGCTGGGCGAGTACCAGCGGATGAAGCCGGTGTCGGAGAGTCTGCGGGACCGTCTGGACCTGGCGGTCTCGGGTGGGGAGGCGGAGCAGCGGGAGGCGGTGCTGCGGCAGCGCATGCTCACCGCGGACACCCCGGAGCAGGCTGCGGCCGCGGAGCGGGAGTTGCGGGACCTGCGGGAGGCGCAGGAGTTGTCCGCGCGGCTGGACGCGCTGCGATCCGACGCGCCGGATGCGGACAGCCCGGACGGAATCGACGGGTTGCAGCGACGCCTCGACGCCCTGCGCGACGACACCCGACCCGACGAACACGAGGACGCTCTGCGCCGTCAGGTCGACGCGGCCACCACCGAGGAGGACCGCGCGCAGGCGACGCGAGAGCTGCAGGACTACCGCGACCTGCGGCAGTTGCAGCAGCGTCTGGACACTCTGCGCGACGACACCCGGCCCGACGAACACGGGGACGCTCTGCGCCGTCAGGTCGACGAGGCCACCACCGAGGAGGACCGCGCGCAGGCGATGCGAGAGCTGCAGGACTACCGCGACCTGCGGCAGCGTCTGGACGCCCTGGAGCAGAACGACACAGAAGACGACGGGACCGGCCCGCAGTCGGAGGAGGAACTGCGTCAGCGGTTCATGGCGCTCACCGCCGACGACACCGGCGCGGTGGCGGACCTGCGCCGCCAGATACTGGACGGCACCGACGAACACACCGACGCCCTGAACCTCCAGCAGCTTGGGGACCTCCTGGACCTCCGGGAGACACAGCGCCGGCAACACGTCGCGCGCCTGGAACAGGAGCTTGACACCCTCACGCAGCAGCGGCAGGCCGGACACCGGGCCCTGCTGGAAAACCTGCACGCACCCACCACCGACCCCGGCGGAGAGAACGTACGGGCCGGAGAAACCCCGGAGACCGGGAGGCGGACCGCGGACGACCGGACCGGCCCGGACGGGACCACGGACCGGATCGAGGTGCGCCGACGTCTGGACGAGGTGCGGACCGAGTCGGAGCGGCTGGCCGAACTGCGCCGCGAGATGGGCACGGCCCTGCCACGCCTGGAACGCGACGGCCACCTCGCACGGATCACCGACCGGGGCCTGACCGCGCGCAACGAGCAGCAGAACTCCGCCAGCCGGCCCGAGGACCTGGCACCGCGGCTGCCGTCCCCGCCCACGACCCACGCCACGCCGACCACCGCGGGCCGGTCCGGTGGGACGGCCGACCCCGACGTGTCGCAGGCGGGGTCCGACCCGCGGGCCGTGTCCGACCCGCAGGCCGACGCCCGGGAAACGGCCGAAGCGCAGGAAACGGCCGAAGCGCAGGAAACGTCCGATGCGCCGCCCGTACTCGACACGTTCAGTTCACCGGTTTTGCCGGACGTCCCGAGGACCGCTCCCTCCGGCCAGGACGGCCGGAATGCCCCCGGGCGGGACGCGGAGGCGTCCGCCCGGCGCGTCCCGGGTGTCGGTGAGGAGATATCGGAGCTGCAGCGTCCGCCCGCCGGACACGAGTCCACCGACGAGCGGGAATCCGTTCCGGGCGGCGAGCAGGACGTCGTCGTACCGCTTCTGCCGCCCCCTGCCCTGTCGGGTCCGGACGCGCTCCGCGCAGCCCTCCGCGTCGACAGCGGTGGCGGCGCGCTCACCCCCGAAGTCACCGGCCGGGACAGCGAGCCCCTCAGCGACGACGGCCGGGCCTACGACGACTCCGACGAGTCCACCGTCGCCGAGGACACCGACTCGGAGAGCACCGTCGCCGAGGACACCGAGGTGCCGACCACCGGTGTCGAGGCCGGCGACCGGACGAAGGCCACGCTCCCCGGCGTACGGCCCGATGTCCCCCTTGTCGCCCCGGGCACCGTGGAGACCGGTCCGGACGTCGATCCCGCGGTCGACCTGACGGTCACCGGGTATGAGCCGCTGTCGGCGGAGCTCCCGCCGCAGGCGTCCGGCGCAGGGACCGTGCCGGGGCACGTCCTGGGTGCCGGCGAGGTGCGGACCGACCGCGGGCGGCCCTTCGGTGGCCGCCCGGGGCGGCCGGCGGAGGGTACCGAGGCCTTCGTGTCCGAAGCAGGCAACGAGGGCGAGCCGCCGACCGTACTGCGGCCTGCGGCATCCGGGGAGCGCACGGACGTCGGCTACGACTGGACCTGGTACCGCGACGACGCGACCGGCTCCGAGGTGCTGAGGCTGGTCCGGCGCGTTCACCTGGTGCCGGACGACGTGAGTCCGCAGGAACTCGGGCGGCTCCAGGAGTCCCTGACCCAGGCGGTCGTCCAGATCCTCAACGCCCCCGGCTACCAGCTGCCGCAGCAGCAGCCCGACCAGGTCACCGGCGCCCTGGCGTCCGGGCCGCGCCTGGTTTTCGACGTCGCCTTCGCGGACCACCCCGACGCGGCGCACACCACGGTCACCGTCCGGCCCGGCCTGCCCGACAGCAGCCGGCCGATGGTGCAGGGCGTCTGGTACACGGGTGTCCACCCGGTCGGCCTGCTCCACGAGTACGTGCACGGCTTCGGTGTCCAGGACGACGGAACGGACAGCCGTGTGCTGCTCAACCCGGGCGGTCTGCGCCCGGTGACGGTGGCGCCGGGCACGGTGAGCCTGATGGGGCCGCTCGGCGGCCCGGTGTCGCCCGGGCAACTCGTCCTGTCCCCCGAACACCTGCGCCAGGTCGCCGAGGTCATCGCCCCCTACCTGCACCGGACGTCCACCGTTCCGGCACCGGAGCACGTCGCCCCGGCCGGGGCACAGGACACCCGGGCGAGGGCGGCCGACCTCGAGCCGGCCATCAACCTCGACCTGGTTCACCATGGGGCACAGGACGGGACCGCGCCTGACCGTACGCAGACCACCGAGCCCCTGCCGGACGCTGTCGACGGCGGCGCCGGGACCGCCCCGGCCCCGGCCGAGCGCGAACACGCCGAGTTCGAGCAGGCCGTTGGTGTCCACTACCACCAGGACCCGGCGGCGCTGAACGCCGCCCGCGTGGCCGTGCGCCGTCTGTTCGACGTGTTGCGCGCCGCCTACCCACAGCACTCCAAGGACGTCCTGGCCGCTTCCTTCGTCACCACCGACCCGACCAGTGCGGGCCAGGTCGGCCCCCCGTTCGACGGCTCACCCGCCGTGTGGCTGGACGCGCTGCTCACCGACGGCAGTACGCGCGAGGTCATGACGGCCTTCTTCAACGCCATCGGATGGAAGGCGCTCTACGAGAACGATCCGTCGGTGCCGAGTCTGACCGCCGTGCTCCGGGAGCTTCTGGCCGCCCCGCGGGACGCTTCCCATGGCCCGGTGTCGGCACAGGGCATGGACCTGGCCGCGCGGCTCGGACTGAACCGGTCCTCACTGGAGGCGTACGCGGCCTTCCTCAACGGCGGACCACGTGCGGAACTCCTGCGGCGCACCCTCGACGAACCGGCCTGGCGCGACCAGGGGCACCTGTTCGAGGAGGGGAACCCGCTGGCTCTTGGCAGCCTGGCGGGTCACCGGACCGGGGACTCACTGAAAGACCCCCTGGAGATCGTCGCCAGTCAGTCCTCCCGCGTCGAACGGCGCGAGGAACTGCGGACAATGACCGGGCCGAAGAAGACTCCGAAGGACTACACCTACCTGGGCGTCCCGCTGACCGGGCGGGAACGCACGTTCCTCGCCCGCTTCTCCCCCCCGGTCTCCCTCCTCGGCGTCGACGTCGAGGAAGTGCCCCTGGACACGCTTGAGTTCGACCAGAACACCGGTGAGCCCGTGCTCACCGAGGTACTGGCCCGGCCGGACGTGGTCACCGTCGAGGTGCGGCGCAGGTCCACCCCCGCCACGGCGTCGCTGGGCTCACACGTCGATGTTCCCGCCGCACTGCGCACCGGCGGGCCCGTAGAACGCGTCGTCGCCCTCGTCCGCGGCCGGTACGCGCACCCGGAACCCCGGGCCGGGGACCTCGTACTGGAAGGAGAGCAGGGACCGGAACTCCCGCTGGGCTGGGTCGAGGGGACGGCCCGCTTCGATCTCGACGAGCGGTCGCCCTGGTACCGGGAGTGGCACGACGCCAAGGGCATGCCCCTGGTCGCGGGTGTCTCCGGCACTGCCCTGCGCATGCTGCGGGTGTTCCAGTGGCTCGACGCGGAGGGCGCCGACATCGGCGACTTCCGCAAGGCGCTGATGGGCTGGATGCTTCCGGGCCAGGACCACTCGCTGTTCGAGATCATGCGGGCGTCCTACCTCGCGGACGCGGCCACGTCCGAGGAGGTACGGGGTCTCCACGGCGACGTCCGGGACCTGTACGCGATCCCCGGACTCGTACCCCCGCACCTCACGCCCCCGGCTCCGCGCCCGGTCACCGAATCGGCGGACGTCGCTCCGGCGGTGGACTACGCGATGGTGCACCTCGAAGATGCCGAGAACCCGGCGACGGACGACGAGTGGGTGCCCGGTGACCTCCATGCCGAGGCCGAGGCCGAGGCCCTCGCGTCCCTGCACGTCGAGGTCAATGCCCAGCTGAGGCAGCTGGGCTGGTCGCACGTGCCGGTGGACCTGGACACCGTCCAGCGGGTGAGGGGGGAGCTTGCCTCCTCGGTGCGCGGACCGGAGCGGTCCGTGGCCTACGAGATCGCCGGCCGGATCGCAAACGGTGGTGAACCCCTCCGGCTGCCCGGTGGAGCCATCGGTTGGGAGATAGAGGACCGGCACCTGCTGGTCTTCGCGGGCGCCCCCATGAAGAAGGGAACGGTGCTGGTGAGGGGGCATCACCTGGAGATCCAGATCGACCAGCGCCCCTTCTACCGCCTGTACGACGGCCGTTTGATCGGGGTGCCCGACCGAGCCTGGCAGGCCACCCCGCCCGGTGCCGTTGCCCCCCAGAGGGAAATTTATGGGATCCCGGAGGTTGTGGCGGCCCCGCATCGGGTGCTGGCCGAGGAAAGCCGCCCCCCCCTTGAGGACGGCGTACGCTGGGCCGAGCATGTGCGGGCCCTTCTGGCGTCGGTGGACGCGGCCGGCCGGCCGGTGCCGCTGACACTGCTGTTCGCCGAGTCCGAGGGCTGGGCGGTGACCGAGCACGGTCGCAACGTGTCCGTCGCCCCTGTGGTGGACGGCCACGCCGACGAGGCGTACCCGCAGTACACGGTCGGCGTCCCGCTGATCGGTGGCAACGGGGTTCTTGACTTTGTCGAGACGAACCTCGAGAAGAAGTGGCAGCAGGTCCTCGCCGCCGAGGGCAGGGCGTTCGGGCGGCAGGTGGCCGCTCTGTACGCGAGTCGGCTGTACGGGGGTCCGGTCGGAGTCAACCTGCTACCGTTCCTGCGCGCGGTGCCCGGGATCGACGAGGTGTGGTTCTACTCGCGGCTTCTGTTCATGCACGCCACCGCCGTTCCGCTGCAGAAGCGCTTCTTCCCGGCCTATCTCGTCAAGAACATGCTGTGGGCGGCGCTGCGGACGCCTTTCGGCGACCTGCGCCACGGACTGCGTCCACAGGTCCGCGCCTTCTTCGAGGCCTCCGACGGGGAGATCGTGCGGCTTCTGGTGCCGTCGATGCAACTGGCGCTCACCCGCCATGCCCGTAACCACGGGGTTCCGGCGGGGGACCTCAGCGGCATCCTGCGGGAGACCTCGTGGAGTGGACTGCCTGTCAGCGACTACGTCACCGCGGCGCTGCGCGGCGAGACGGCGTCCGGATCGCAGGTGAGCCAGAACGAGTCGGTCGGCATGGACGACTACTTCGGCCTGGACACCAACGACGGCCGGCTGCCGGTGGGTCTAAGCCTGCTGGAACTGAGGGAGTTCCGGTCCAAGGACGCCACCGCGGCGCAGATACGTCAGGACCTGGCCGACATCGGGGCGGTGGGGGCGAGTGCGTACAACCGCGCCCGGACGTCGCCCCGCTCCGCCGCCGGTGAGGGTGACGCGGTGGGACGGCTCGTCGACCATCCGCTGCTTCTACGGGTCGCCCACATCCTGGAGAACCTGACGCAGTCCCCTTCGGGAAGTCCGACGCGCATCATGCGCAACCTCGTGCGGGAGCGGATCAGTGAGGCCGTCGGGGCGTTTCTGCTCAGCGGTGAACTGGCTCCGTTCGTGACGACCGAACTCCGGGCCTCCGTGGACAGACTGGAGGGGTATCTGCAGGGGCTACAGGTTCAGCGCGGGGGTGCTGATCTGTTCACGAGCATGCTGACCGTGCACGGGTTGGCGCGTGACCTCCTGTCGGACCTGGAGCGTGCGGCGACGGCGGGGAGGCGCCCGGGCGACCGCGCCACCGCTCCCCAGGCCGTCGCCTCGCTGGGTCACTCGCAGACCGGTGCGGATCTGCCTCCAGCCGTGGACTACGCGCTGGTCCATCCCGATGACCGGGACTTCGTGGTGCGCAGCGGTGCGGAAGAGGTGCTGTGGCGCCTCTCCGACCGTGATCCGGTCGAGGTGTTCCAGCAGGGCTTCGCGGCCGACGACACGGCAGCGCACGCGCCGTTGTGGGAGTGGGCGGTAACAGATCCTGACGCCTCGCCCCAGGTGTCGACGACCCGCGACCATGCGTTGTTCCGGAGGAAGCGGTTCCGCTACCGGATCGTTCCGGCGCTCAACGACGTTTCGACGGGTGCGGACGTGAACGCCACGATCGCGCGTCGGCGTGGAGCGGGTGAGCTGTCGCCGCAGGAGCCTTTCGATGACATGGCGGAAGGGCAGTTCGGCGAGGCGTACGAGGTGGCGTTCGCCGGGATCATCGCTCCGCGGGCGGTGGTCAGTGTCTACGACCGGGTCACTCGGCAGACCGGTGTCTTCAACTGGGAGACCGGTGCGGTCGCTTGGATTCCGGGCGAGCTGGATGCCGGCACACATGTCGGGTCCGAGGACGAACTGTCTCCGTACGAGGCCTCGGACATGGCCACGGGTGTGGCCACGGGTGTGGCCTCGGCTGTTGTGGCGGATGGTCTGAGCGATGACGCTGCGGTGGGGGCTGTGGCTGCCGAGGGGGCCATGGGTATCACCGGCGTGGCAGGCGTACAGGGGGCGGGTGCCGCCGCTCTGGGTGAGCGGTATGGTGCGGGTGAGGTGCGCACCGACCGTTGGATTCCCTTCGGTTCCCGCAGCCGGGCGGACCTTCCGGAGGCCTTCGTGTTCACGGTGGCGGGGGACGGCAGTTTGCTGTCGGTCCAGCGGCCCCCGGCGTCCGGTGAGCGCACCGAGGTCGGTTACGCGTGGGTGTGGTACAGCGGCGCCACCCCGGCCGACGGTGTGCTGCACCTGACCCGGCGCATCCACCTGCGTGCTGAGGATGCGAGTCGTGAGGAGATGCGGGGTGTCCGGGAGGGCCTGGTCACGGCTCTGCAGGCCTATGTCAACGAGCGTGGATATCAGCTGCCGGTGACGCAGCCCTTCCAGGTCGCGGGTCCTGGGACGTCCGGTCCGGTGCTGCGGGTGAGTGCGGAGTTCGTCGGCAGCGAGGAGGCCGCGCACACCGTGGTGGAGGTCCGGCCGGGCCGGCCGGGGATGTCTGGCGGCATGGACCAGGGGGTCTGGCACGCGGGTGTGGATCCGGTCGCCTGGGTTCACGAGTTCGTCCATGGTCTCGGTGTACGGGACGACGTGCTCGACCGGCGGGCGTTGCTGGCGCCGGGTGGTCACGGTGCGCAGGTACTCGAGGAGGGCGACTCCAGTGTGATGGGCCCGCTGAGTGGCCTGCCCCAGGAGCAGCGGTTCCGCCTCACCCCGGACCATCTGGCGCAGATGGCCGCGGTGTTCGTGCCCTACGCGCACGCTGGTGAGATCCCCGCGTTGCGCGGCGAGGTGGTACGGCAGGCCGGGGCGCCCGTCGGCGAAGGACATGCGCCCGACCAGTCGGCTGCTGTCGACTACCAGTTGATCCACCCGAAGGACGACGACATGGGCGTGGAGGAGAGCCAGCCCACCGATACGCTCTGGCGGTTCTCGGCGGAGGAGCCCGAGAACGTCTTCGCGCATGGCTTCCGCGCCGACAACGTCGCCAACGTGGTGGACCTGGACGAGTGGGTCCGCAAGAATCCCTACGCCCAGTTCGTGTCCACCACCCGGAACGCCGAACTCTGGTACAAGAACAAGCGGTACCGCTACCGCGTCGCCCCGGCCCGCAACGGCGACACCACCGGTGTCGACGTGATCGCCACGTTCCAGGAGACGGCTAATCCCCTCGTCGGCGTCGTCGAGCCCGAGGCGGAGGTGGCGTTCACCAGGGAACTCCGTCCGGAGGCGATCGTCGGCGTCTACGACCGGCAGGAGGACCGGACCGGCACCTTCGACGCGACGACCCGGACGATCACCTGGCGCCCCGGGGGCCGTGACGACTGGATGGCCGAGAACCCGGCGACGGACACCGCTCCGGCGGTCGACTACACGATGGTGCACACGTATGACCGGGACTTCGTGGTGGAGAGCGACGGGGGGGAGACCGTGTGGCGCTTCTCGGGCGCCGAACCGGATCGGGTGTTCACCGAGGGCTTCACGGCGGACAACCCCTCCCAGGTGGTCACCGTGGAGGAGTGGCAGAGAAACCTCGCTGCCCCCTACGTGGCCACCTCCCGCAACCCGAAACTCTGGTACCGCAACAAGCCATACCGCTACGAGATCAGTGCGGCGCTCAACACCGACCCGACCGGCGTCGACGTCAACGCCACCCTGCGTGCACACGGCGGGAAACCTCGGTTCTCCGAGGAGGAGGAGGTCGCCTTCACCAGCAGAATCGATGCGGAGGCCGTGGTCGGCGTCTACGAACGCCGATCCAACCGGACCGGCACCTGGAACGAGGACCGGGGCACGGTCACGTGGACGAGCGGTGACACCAGTGCCGAGGCGGCCCGGGTTCTTGGCCTCTCCAAGGACGCTGTGGCGGTGGAGGCGGCCGCGGGGATAGGCGTACCGGCAACCGAGCTCCCCGCCACCCCGCCCGACACCGCCGCGTTCGCCTCTCACCCGTTCACCACGGACACCGCACCGGCTGTGACGCACGGACCGGACCGCGGTCCCGTGGCGTCGGACGGATTGACCGGGGCCGTGGACGCGACAGCGGCCGAGAGCGATCTCGCGCTGCGGCTGGACGTGGACCAGGAGACGGCGCGAAAGCTGCTGGAGAAGGCCGCCGCGCTGTTGCCGACGGGCCTGGACGCGCAGACGCCGGCACAGCAGGCCGCCGTGCACCAGGCGCTCGTTGCGATCGCGCAGGAGTTGGCCGGGTTCGGCGATTCGCTGGTGGGGGACCTCGCGAAGCAGTGGGCGGACCGGATCTCCGGCATGAGCTCATTGCCCCCGGCGCCGCCCACCGGGTCGGCGCTACCCACCGGTGCGGTGGCTGTCGCCCAGGGCGGGCAGAGTGCCCGGCGGGCCAGTGGGGCGCGGTATCCGGCGGTGGACCAGGCAAAGCTGATTAGCTGGTCGGAGGAGTTCGACCGGGCACGCGTCGACGTGGAGGGACGGGAGTCCGCCGATCGGGACTCGCTGCTGCGGGAAGCCGTGCGGATCATGACAGGCCGTCACCAGCCGCCGCCGATCGACCGGACGGAGCCGTCGGAGGGGGAGGAAGCCTACCGGGAGCTGTACGACTCCATCGCCCATGCGGTGGCGTACCGGCTGGCCCAGGGCGGCGAGCAGCAGGCGGAGCTCCTGTCGGAGGAACTGCGCGTCGAGTTCGGTACTCAGCAGCGGTATGGCCTTCCGGGCGGCATGCCTCCCCGAGCGCGGAACGCCCAGGAGTCCGTGCCCGGCACGGCTTCGCGCAGCGGTGCCCCGCCGACCGACGCTCAGTTCACGAACTGGTTCCGCACCGCTGTGGCGCAATCGCTGCGTGCAAGGGGCTACCGCCCCGACCTGGTGGATCAACTGATGGGACCGCTGGCCAGGGTGGCGAGGAATACCTGGCACGAGGCGTGGCCGGTCAAGCAGGCCGCATTGGTGCTGGCGGCCCTCCCGGAGTGGGGCGGGGACGGGTACGGCGCCACGTTCCACGCTCTGACCCGGCCCGAACGCGTGGAGGTGATCGAGGCGGTTGCCCTCCAACCGCGTCTGGGGAGGCTGCTGCATGCGCACCCAGACCTCCTGAAGGAGGTGTCCGAGTCGGACACCGTGCTGGATGCCTTCATGGAGCTGCCGGACTACATCCTCACCACGTACATCCGGAATCCGAGGTACGTCGAGGACCTGCTGATGCGGTCCGACAACGGACGACGCGAGCTCATGGAGGCGATTGCGGGCGAGCACGATGCCCCTACGTCACTGCTGCGCGCGCCGGGACTGCCTGCGGCGCTCCACCGGAAGGTTCCGCTGATCCTGGCAGTGGCAGTTCCCGGACCTGTGGCGCAGATTGTCTCTCTGTTTCCCCAGATAGGTGAAGTACTGGCGGCACAGGCCAGTGTGAGCAGTGCGGCGGCGTTCGCCAACGAGTGGTCGCTGAGCGACGCTCTGCTCCACGCGTTGGCCGCCGGAGTCGACGTCGACTTGGTGGGCCTGCTCGGCAACCGGCCGTTGCGGGCCGCGTTGCAGGCGCATGCCGGTCTGGCGAAGCTGCTGGTGAGCGTGCCGCGGCTGCTGGCGGCGGCCATGAACGACCACCTCCGAGTGCTGGGGATCCTGGCGCGGGGGCCGGAGCTGGTCGACGTTCTGGAGGACCTGCCGGCGTTTGCGGGGCGGCTGGCGCGCGATATGGAGTGGCTGAGCGCGGCGGTGGACAATACGGCCGTGGCCGTGGCCCTGGCGAGGCGGCCGGCCCATTTCGACGGGGTGCCCGACGACTTGCTGCTGCTGGCACTGCAGGAGTCGGAGCCGCTTCCGCTTCCGTCCGCGTCGGCCCCATCCGCGTCGGCGTCGCCGCTGGAGAGGGCCAAGGCGGCCAGTCCCGGCCTGCGCGCGCTGCTGACGGACGAACCCCATCTGGCGCGTCCCTTGCAGGAGAACGGGGTTCTGGCCGAGACGCTGGCGCTCCACCCTCATCTCCTGAACACGCCTTACGAGTACCGGCGTCTGCTGTCCGCTTCCGGAACAGGGCTGATCCCGCACATACGCGAGGGCTCCCCGCTGCTGGCTCCGCATTTGCTGCGTTCCGCCCTGCGCCACGAAACGGTCCGGAAATGGTTCTTGGTAGTGGGCGACCGGCTGGTCTCGGCTCCCTCCTCCGACATACGCCGCAGGATCGCGCTCGAGGCCGAGGCGGACCCCAGGGTTGGGAAGATGCTGTTCCAGATCCCGGCACTCGCCGGTCTGTTGAGCTTGGGCGCGGACCTGTCGAGGTTCAGCATTCTGCTGAAGGGCTGGGCGGCACGGCCCGAGGACGAACGCATCTTCACCAAAATTATGCTTTCGGGCGTCTACGGTGCCCTACTGAAAGTCTCCGACACGCGTCGGCTTCTCGACGTGCTTTTCCAGGATGACGCCGCACTGATCCGCATATCGGGCAAGCAGGCGAAGCTCCTGAACGTACTCACCGACGACATGGTCGCGAATCTGCAGGCCCATCCGCAGGTGGTGAAAGAGCTGGCCTCCCGGCCCGCCGTGGACATGTCGTTCCAGCACTGGCAGGCGTTGTTCGGCGACAGCTCGATGCTTGCCGCGCTCGGCGATTCGCGCAATGAGACCGTGCTGAGGCTGCTTGCGTCCGCGCCGGAGGCGCTCCGTGAGGCGGTCGCGCGGCCCGGTTTCCTCGATGCGCTCGACAAGCGCCCGATCCAGCAGGCCGTGCAAGACGCCGCCGCGAAGAAAAAAGGGAAGAAGAAGGGCTGGGCCGGCGGACTGGTCAATGCGGTCCAGCAGCATGCCGGTGAACCCAGGCTGTCGCCGGAAGGTGTCGAACTCGGCGAGGCAGACCAGTTCTTCGCACGCTCATGGAGCCTTGCGCAGGACGACGCCAATGCCGAACTCCGTGCGTTCCTGAAGAAAGTGAACGAGGAGCAGCGGCTTGCGAAGCTGCTGGCCATCGACGCAGCGGTCCGGGGGAACAGCGAACTGCTCAACGCGGCGAAGCAGAGCCCGGCCCTGGGCGCGGCCCTGTTCACCAATGCGGAACTCGCGTTGACTCTGGAGGCCAGGCCAATGCTGCCGCGCCTCCTGGACCGCACCTCGGGGTTCCTGCCCCTGCTCAAGGCCAATGAGGACCTGACGAAAGCGCTGCGCACCAACGACTATCTCTACCGCTACATGATGGAATTCCCCGGTCTTGTCGAATTCCTGATCGACAACGCCGCACCCGTCCGTGTGCTCGTCCAGAACCGGGAGCACTCGCGGCTTTGCTTCCTGGCACCGGAGATGTACCGGATGTTGAGTGCACGGGACCACCTTGCGCGCCTGGCGAACAACAGTGAGGACGTCACGCGGGTCTTCGCGGACCGTGATCCGGTCGCTCATCTGCTGGCGGAGCCTGCGGCGGACGTGTTGGCCGCCGAGTTGTACAAGCTCCTCGCGTTGCCGGGTGGGCAGGATGTGGTGCGTGCGGCGGTGAGCGGTGTGCACGTCACACGGGCGCTGGTACGTGCCCCGCAGCACGCCGAGCTGCTGTGGGACTTCCCGGGGCTGGCCGCCGAGGTCGCGGACCACGCCGGTGTGTTCCGCAACGCGGACCATGTCGAGCGCTTCCTGACCGCCGACACGCTGCTGGATGCGCTGGACGAGCGTCTGGACGAGCGTCCGGAACTGGTGGCTGTGGTGCTGGGCGATGCGGACCTGCTGGATACGGCGCTGCTCAACCCCGGTGTGGTGGAGGCGCTGGCGGCGGACGCTCAGGTGGCGCGACTGCTGACGCGTCGTCCGGAGGTACACCGGGTGCTGCGGGAGCGGCCGGAGACGGCGCAGGATCTGGCGGGTGACTCGCGGACCTTGCGGCGGGCGCTGGAGGGTGTGCCCGGTCTCGCCCTGTTGCTGGCAGATGTGCGCCGGGTCGGAGAGGATCTGCGGGCGGCGCCATGGCTGGTGGACGCGCTGCTACGCAGCCACGCCCTGGTCGACCAGGCGCGCGTGAACAGTCCGTTGTGGCGGGCGGCGCGAGCCAGTGAGGTGCTGGCCGGCCTCCTGACGCGGCAGGTGGCGCGGAGGCTGGTGGGCCGGGACGCGTTGCTGGAGGAGCTGGCGAAGCGGCCGGGGCCCCTGTCGGATGTCGGACGGGAGGATCTCGGGCGTCTGCTGGCCAACACTGATCTGACCCATTTCCTTGACGGGCACGCGTGGTTCGCCGGGCGGTTCCTCGAGGACGCGCGGTTGCGTGCCCGAGCGCTGGCGACGCCTGGGCTGGCAGGTGACCTGCGGCGGCTGGTGGTTCGTTCGCCGGAGCTGTTCAGGGAGGGGGCCCAGCAGGCGCTGCTGGAAGAGCTGGCACCGGCCGGCCCGTCGACGCCTGCGGCGGAGACGGGCCGGGCCGGGGCCGTGCAGGCCGCCGGTGCGAAGGGCGCGGGCCGGGCCACCGGGGCGGCGCGTCCGGACGGGAAGCGGGCCGTAGCCGTGCGTACGGCGGGGCCGGAGGCGGTGTGGGCACAGGCGCTGGCGTCGATGCCCGAGGTGGCCGGGCTGCTGCTGGACCCACGGAGCGCGGAGATGGTCCGCGAACTGGGCAGGCATCCCGACCTGCTGGTGCTTCTGTTGAGCTCGGCATCGGTGCTGGAAGATGTGAGTGCCCGTCCGGAGGCGTGGCGCGACTACGCGTTCGGCGAGTTCCTGGCGTCCTCACCGGACGGCCGGCTGGAGGACTTCGACGGCGACCTCCAGACACACCTGGACCAGGTGGGCGTGGTCGTCGAAGGCACCTATCACAGCCGGGTGCGTGAGGAGTCGCTGAAGGCGTGGACGCGTGCCCGCGCGGAACGGGACGCACAGCAGGCGCGGGTGGCCGCGGAGGCGGCGCAACGACTGCGAGCCTTCCGGCCGGACGATCCCGGCACGTGGGAGTACGGCGGGCGGCCTCTGTTCACCGCCGATGTGCGCCTGACGGACCCGGATGACCTCAAGGTCGTGAAGCGGGTGGCGACGGGGGAGTTGCGGCCGCAGGAGAGCGAGGTGCGGCCCAACAAGGCGCTGCACGTGCACCTGCAGGGCGGCAGCGGCGGCGCGTCGTTCGCCTATGTGCTCGGCGCGGACGGCATGGTGGACGTACTGGTCTATGCGGTCAGCACGCGCCGCAAGGACAACAGCTACCGCTGGGACGGATCCGGATCGCGCTATGTCGACGGTCCGCTGGAGATCGCTGCGGTGCACAACCACGAGGCCATCGTGGAGTCAAGGAGGCTGGTCGAGCAGGCACGGGAGCTGTCCGCCGCGGAAGCCACGGGCAGGGAGAAGGGGAGGGACAAGGGCAAGGGCAGGGAGCGGACTGGACAGGCGGGCACGGAGAGCCTCTCCGAGGCGTCCGGCGCGATCGGCGATCCCGGACTGACGGCCTTGGCCGATGCGCTGTCCGCGTATCACACGGCCCGCGCCGAACAGGAGACGGCGCAACAACTGCGCGACGCCAGGGCCCAGTCCCGGGCGTTGTCACAGGCGCGGAGCAAGGTGGATGGAGCGCGGAAGCGGTTGGCGACCCTGGGACTGGATCCGGACGAGCTGGCCGGGACGTCGGGCGCGACCCAGGCGGCCCAGCTGGCCGAGCTGCTGGACGTCTCCCAGGACGAGGCGAACAGCCTCCTCACCACGGCGAGCGGCCTGCTACGACCTCCGGTGCTGATCGGCCAGGACACACAGACCCTGGAGCAACGCGCGGCGGTACACGCCGCACTCGCCAGGACCGCGGAGAGCCTGCACCGGCAGGGCGAGGACGCCGCCCGCGCGACCGCCGACCGGCTCGTGGAGCAGAACCCCGCCCTACGGTCCCCGAACGCCGGACCGGTCGGCGGAGTACCGCCCCGGCGGGGGACCCAGGAGCTCGCGTCTGGCCGGGCCCCGCGCACCGGCACCTCGGGGACCGAGTTCGTCAGCGAGCTCCGTGAGGTGGCGCTCGAGGTACTGAGCGAGATCGGCTACGGCTCCAACCCACTGCCCTTCGTGCTCGGCGCCCTCACCAAGGCGGCCAAGCGGACCTGGCACGAGGAGTGGCCGGTCTGGGAATTCGCCACGATGCTGGCGCGCAACCCGTGGTGGGCCGAGCCGCAGCACGAGAAGACGGTCGACTCCCTGGTGCAGCCGGACCGTCTGCATGTGATCAGGGTGCTCGCCAACAGCGTCAACCTGGGCACGCTGGTGCAGATGCGGCCGGATCTCCTCGAGGTGCTGACCGATGCCGGCATCATGCTGCAGGGAATGAGCACCCTGTCCACCGAGGCTCTCTGGCAGTACGTTGAGCACCCGGAGTATGTGGACGACTTGCTGGTGCAGACCAACGGCCGTCGGGAACTGGTGGAGGCGATCGAGGCAGATAACGGGTCGGTCTACTCGTTGCTCGGCGTTCCCGGGCTGGCCACCGCCCTCAACCGCAACGTCCCGCTGATCATGGCGGTGGCCAGCCCCGGCCCGGCCGCCGCTCACATCGTCGAGAACCGCGAACTCGCTGCGGCGCTCGTGCAGCGCGAAGGGAAGGTGGACGACGCCTGGGCGTTCAGCCATGAGTGGTCGCTGGTCTTGGCCCTGGCGGAGAACTTCCGTTCGGGCGGATCCTCCATCGACTACCGGTCCCTCCTCGAGAACGGAAGACTGCGGGAGCAGATACAGCGCCACTCCGACCAGGCGCGCCTGCTGGTCAAGGCTCCCCGCCTGCTGGCCGCGGCGAAGGCGGACGCCGATGTGGTGGCGATCCTCGCCGAGAGCGGACGGCTGGTCGACATCCTTACGGGCGTTCCCGCCTTCGCCGAACGGCTCGCGGACGACCTCCAGTTGCTCTGGGCGGCCGTGCAAAACCAGGCCGTGGCCGGGTTGCTGTCCCACGACCCGGGCCACTTCGACGCGGTGCCGGACGCGGACCTGCTGGGCGCGCTGCGCGACGCGGTGGCCCCGCAACCGGCCGCCCCCGCTGATCCGGATCCGTCCGCCCCCCCTCTGGACAGGGCCAGGGCGGCGATCCCCGCTCTGGACGCCGTCCTGACGGCCGATCCCGCTCTGTCGGGCGTCCTGGCGGAGAACGACCACGCCCTCACAGAGGTGCTGGCGCGCAACCCCGGTCTTCTCACCGACCCCCACGAGTACCGGCGTCTGCTCGCCCCCGGCTCGGCGACGGTGCGCGCGGCAGTGAAGCACGGATCCCCGCTGCTCGTCCCGAACCTGCTGCGGGCCGTACTGCGCCACGAGACGGTACGCCATTGGCTCGTGCAGAACGATCCTTACGCCGTGGCCGCCCCGGCCGATGTGCGCACCAGGTTCTTGCGCATGGTCAAGGACGACCCCGACCTCGGAGAGATGCTGCTTTCGCATCCCGCGGCCGGCCTCCTGCTCGACTCGCACCCAACGTGGAGCGTCTTCAACCTGCTGCACAAAGCCTGGGAGCTACGGCCCACCGACGAACGCGTCTTCAGCCACGGGACGGTGCAAGGATACGAGGACGTGCTGGCCGCCGTCACCGACACACAGCGACTCCTCGACGTGCTCTTCGCCGACAACGCCGCGCTGATACGTATGGCGAGGGAGGAGCGCAAGGTACTGGAAAGCATCAACGACGACGCCGTGGCGAACCTGCACGCCCACCCCGGCGTGATGGCCGAACTCGCCTCCCGGCCGTCCGTGCCGCTGCCCGTCAACCACTGGCGCGCGCTGTTCCGCAACGCACCGCTGCTCGAAGGGCTGACCCGCAACCAGTCCGTGCTGGCGCTGCTCGCGTCCGTGCCCGAGGTGCTGGGTGAGGCGATCGGGCGCCCAGGCTTCGTCAAGGCGCTGGAGAACAAGGACTTCCTGGACAGAGTGGCTCAGATTGCCGAGGAGAAGAAGAGACAGAAGAAACAGAAGAAGCGGAGCTGGATGACGTCGATCGCCAACGTCGTCAAGGATTACGGAGGTGAGGCCGCCCTGTCTCCCGAGGGCTCCGTGCTGACCCCCGCGAGCACCCTGCTGGCCGGCTCCTGGCACCTCACCCGGGACGAGGCCGTGAGCAGGATCATCGAGCAGAACCCGGACTTGGACGAAGGCGCGCGACAGGAGCTGAGACGCATCGACGCGACGGTCCGCGGAAACGACGCCCTGCTCGACGCCGCACGCAAGAGCGTGGCCATGGGTTCCGCGTTCCTCGTCAACAGGGAACTCGTCCGGACGCTGGAGGCCAGGCCGCAGCTCCTCGAGCGTATGCAGGACCGCATGTCGGGGCTCCTGCCGCTGCTCCACCGCAACGCGCCTTTCGCGGTGGCGCTGCGCACCAACGACTACCTCTACCGATACGTCATGGAAGAGCCCGCCGCGACCAACCTCATGGGCTCCTTCCGCGTATTCTTCCAAGGCGTCGTCGAGAACCGTGAACTGGCCCGGCTCTACCACCTGAATTTCAGGAGCTACGGCCTGGCGCACACCGACCGTCGTGTGGAGGACCTGACGTACGTGTACGAGGAAGTCGCCCGTGCCTTCGCGGACGACGATCCGGTCGTCCTTGTACTTCTGGAACCGGAGGCCAACGAACTGCTCAATGAGCTGATCGCGATCCACAACACCCCGGACGCGGGTCCGGGTCCGGTGGTGGTGCGTGCGGCGGTCAGCGGCCTACCGGTGATGCGGGCACTGGTGAAGGCTCCGGAGCTGGTGAGGACTCTGGCGCGGGTGCCCGAACTGGCCGCCGCCGTGGCGAAGCACTCCGCGGTGTTCACCGATGCGGAGCAGTTCGGCCGGGTCATGGCGGCGGACGCTCTGCCGGCGGCACTGGACGGCCATCCCGGGCAGGCCGGAGTGGTTCTGGCCTCCGCCGAACTGCTGGAGACGGTGCTGCGCACCCCGGGTGTGGTGGCAGCGCTGGCGGCGGACGGAGAGCTGGCACCCCTGCTGGTGCGTCGCCCGGAGACGCACCGGCTGCTGCGGGAGCAGCCAGAGGTGGCGGCTGATCTGGCGGGCGCGTCGCGTTCCCTGCGCGTGGCGCTGGACGTGGTGCGCGGTCTGGCCGGGGCGATGGCTGGCGACGAGCGCGTCGGGCGGGACCTGCGGGAGGCACCGTGGCTGCCGGCGGCGCTGCTGCGGAGCCATGGTCTGGTGGACCAGGCGCGGGCGGATGGACCGTTGTGGCGGGCGGCGCGAGCCAGTGAGGCGCTGGCCGGCTTCCTGACGCCGCAGGTGGTGCGCAGGCTGGCCGACCGGGAGGGGCTGCTGGAGAGTCTGGCCGCCGCGCTGGACTCCGCGGACCAGGAGCCGCTTGAACCGGGCGGACCGGAGTCCCTGCCTGAGGCCGGCCCGCGGGACCAGCTTCGGCGTCTGCTGGGCGACACCTTCCTGACGCGCTTCCTCAACGCCCATGCCGGGTTCGCCCGGCGGTTCTTCGCCGAGCCGCGCTGGCGTGCCGCCGCGTTGAAGACGCCTGGATTCGCCGGGGATCTGGAGCGGCTGGCCCGGGACACGAAGCGTTTCCAGGAGCTGACCGAGGACGAGTCGGGGGAGCTCCTGCTGGCGGCGCTCGCTCCTGCGCCGGCCGCGACCGCCCCGGGCGGGACGGCCGAGCGCGCGGCTGCGGGCAGGTCCGCCCGGGGGGCGCGCTCCGGCGGGGGAAGGAACACGGCGGCGACCGTACGGGCGGCGGCGCCCCAGTCGGTGTGGGCCCAGGCCCTGGCGTCGGTGCCCGAGGTGGGCGAGCTACTGCTGGACCCGGCGGGGGCGGAGCTGGCCGGGAAGCTGGGCGAACACCCGGAACTGCTGCCGTTGCTGCTGGGCGCTCCCACGGTGGTGGAGGACCTTTCGCGGGATCCGGGGGCGTGGCGCGACTACGTGTTCGGTGAGTTCCTGGCCACCGGCGAGGCCGGTCTTGAAGACTTCGACCATGACTTCCAGGCTCATCTGGACCGGGTGGGCGCGATCGTGGAGGGCGCCTTCCACGACCCGGTGCGGAACGCGGCGCTGGGCGTGTGGAACTGGGCGCGTGCGGACCGGCAGGCACGGGAGGCAGCTGAGGCACGGGAGGCCGCGGCGAAGCTGGCGGCGTTCCGGCCGCAGTCCCGGGACACGTGGGAGCACAGCGGGCGGCTGGTGTACGCCAACCACGTGCGGGAGGAGAGGCTGACGGCGGAACAGCTGCGTGTTCTGCAGGAGGTGGCCTCGGGAGACCGGCTGCCGCAGGAGGGCGACGTGCGGGCCAACCAGGCGCTGCATGTGCACCTTCAGAGCGGCAGCGGTGGTGCGTCGTTCGCGTACGTGCTGGCCGGAGACGGTCAGGTGGACGCGCTGGTGTACGCGATCAGCACCACGCGGCAGGGCAACAAATACCTGTGGGACGGGAACGGCACGAAGTATGTGTCCGGTCCGCTGGACATCGGAACGGTGTCCAACCATCCCGCCCTGGTCACGTCGCGGGACCTGGTGCGGCAGACGGCGGAGCAGGCCGCGGCCGACGCGGCCCGCAACCGCGCGGCCAAGGGCAGGAACAAGGGCAAGGGCAGTGGCAAGGCCGCCGAGAAGGCGGAGACGGGCGCCGTTCCCGCGTCCGCCCCCGCGTCCGTCCGTCCGGCTGATCCCGAGGTGACACGGCTGGCGGCCGCGTTGTCGGCGTATCACAGCGCGCTGGCCGAGGAGGCCGAGGCGCAGCGGGTACAGGACGTCAGGAACCGGGCACGCGCCCTGGCGGCGGCCAGGAACGCGGTACAGGCGGCGCAGCACAAGCTGCGGGCGCTGGGCCTGGACTCCGAAGCGCTGACCGGTACGCAGGCCGTGGCGCCCGGGCCTGCGGAGCGACCGGGCACCGCCCGCCGCTCACCGGGCCAAGGCCCGCGCGGCGGCGCCTCGCCGGGGCACACGGAACCGGGCACGGCCCCGGCTGGTGGGTCCTTTGGGGCAGGCCGCGACGCCGCGGCCGGGCAGGCCGGTGTGGTCGTGATCGGGGACGAGGCCGTGCTGCTGGGAAGCGCGGAGGTGGTCGCGCGCTCCGGGAACGGCTCTTACTCCGGGGAGTACGTGAGCCGGTATCAGGTGGAGCGGTACCGCCGTGGTGACGGCGAGACGGTCGCTCGCTTCGTGGCGCGGGTCGCGTGGGAGTTCGACCCGGAGGGAGATCCGCGGGCGGCCGACGAGGACGGGGCACCGGCCACCGGCACGCCGAGTCGGGTCGAGGAGTTCGAGAGCCGGATCCGGGAGGAACTCGACGAGGTGTGGAACAGCGGTGTCCGGCTGCCCAGCGGTGACCTGCTCAGGTTCGACCCCGAGTTCGTCCCGTCGTCCGCCGATGCGCACCGGACCGTTCTCCTGTCCACCCGACAGTTCCGCTCCGACGAGTGGACGTTCTCGACGGTGGACCGTGATCCAGGGACGTTCGCCCATGAGATAGGGCATTGGTACGGACTCAGCGACGAGTACCGCGATGCGTCATCGGGCTTCCGTCCGGTGCATACCGACGGTGGCCTGATGGCCAGTCTGTCGATCGACGTCCATGGCCGGAATCTGGTCGATGGGGATGCCTCTTCGGCGGAATCCTTCACGCGTCCCAGCCGGTTGTACGTCGCCGCGCGGTATCTGCGCCGGCTCGGCGCCGACGCGGAGGCGGCGTTGCGGGCGGCGGGGCCCGCGGGCGCGGGCGCGGGTGCGGCCCAGCGGGGCGACGGGCTGCCGGAGCGCGCGGAGTTCTCCCTGGAGGTCCGGCAGGCGGCTCTGTACGGCGGTGCGGGCGGTGCCGGGGGGCATCTGATGCCTGTCGGGCTGTCGGACCGGCCCCGTCCCGAGCGGGTGGGGAAGCCCCACCAGAACGGCGTGTTCAGGGTGGAGCCGGCCGGCGGGGCGTTGGTATCTGGCGGGGGGCTGCGGGACGGTGACGGCTGGAGCGGGGCGGCCGGGGACTTGGCGGCGGGTTCCGGCCGGCAGGCGGGGGAGCGCGCCACGACGGCGATGTTCCCCCTGCACTGGACCGACGATGACGCCATCTACGCGGCCGAGCAGGCCTACCTGTGGGCGCTGCGGCACGACGGCGTGTCCGCAGTGCCGGGGCGTGCGGCGGCGTTCCGCTGGGTCGGTGAGTACGGCGGGGTCCGTATCGAAGGTGCTGTCGAGCGCATGGAGTTCACCGGTTTTCGGCCCGCCGACGACCAGAGCGGGCTGGTGACACCGCGGTACATGCAGCCACCGCCGGAGGGGGTCGAGTGGAGGGGGCCCCGGTTCTCCCAGCGGGCGGAGGACGTGGCGCGGCTCGGTGACCGCCGTGCGCGCACCGGCGTGCACCAGCTGCCTCTCCCGTACGGCGGTGACGCCCCCGGCGTCGACGTCGTTCCCTATGAGGACCTGGACAACGGGACGCACCGGGCGATGGTGCGGTTCCTCGACCCGTCCGTACGGGACACAGCAGTTGAAGCCGGTCTCAGCAGCCGCTGGGAGTCCCATGTAGACGGCACGGATCACACCATGTTCCCCAGAGAGTGGGGACCTGCCGAGGTCCGCGACGCTGTCGCCACGGCGCACATGTCAGCCCTCTCGGACGACACGTTCCTGGAGCGTCCGGACGGCTCCTACCGCTGGGTGGGCGAAGCCGCGGGGGTGCGGGTCGAGGGCATCGTCCGTGACGACCACCACGCCGCGTTCCGTCCCACCGCATGGCAGCCGTCCCTGCGCTGGCCGGACGAGAAGCCCCTGGCCGAGACGCTGCCCGAGCGGGTGGGCTTCTCCGTCGAGGGCGCCGAGCACGCCGCCGAACACCGGTACGCGCTCTTCGCCGGCGGTCAGTTCGGCGTCCGGCTGACGATTCGGGTCGCCCTCGTCCGGGGTGAAGCGGGCGACCGGCCGGGAGACGCGGGCGAGTACGCGCGGCGTTTCCAGGCCGCGGTCGACGAGGTGTACGGGCGGCTCTCGCGATCCGACGGTGCCCCGTTGTTCCGGCTGTCGGTCGACGTGGTGGCCGACGCCGCCGCGGCGCACCGGACCGTCCGGGTCACCGGAGCCGAGGACGGCGACAGCCTCCCGGCGGACCTGCCCCGGCTGCTGGGCCTGCCCGCGGACGCCGGGATCCTGCTCAGCTCCCTGCTGCACGTTCCCGGTCCCCCGAGCGAGCCTGACGCGTGGAGCCACGCGGCAGGCACCACCGAACTCGCGCTCGAGGACGCCCTGCTGACGGCCCACGACCCCGCGGCCTTCCTGGACCACAGCGACCTAGAGGAGAACCGCCACAACGCCCCGGGCGAGCCCTGGCCCTCCCTGGAGGAGCGTTCCCGGGCCATACTGGACACGCTCCGTGACGGGAACCTGTTCCATCCGGCTCTCATCGACGCACCCCGGTCTCCCGACGGATTCCCGGCGGGGTGGACTTGGGCCGACGTCCTGTACGCCGTTTACATGGTGGCTGAGGACCCCGCGAACGTCCTGCCCGAGGACCCGGGCACCGGCACGCGGACCGTGCGCGGCGCGTTCTTCGACCGCCTCGGCATCGAGGCCACGCTCCAGGACGGCCTGATCACCGACTTCCGGAGCACCGGCCCGGTCACCGGCGACGACCTCACCCATGACATGCCTTTCCCCAAGACTGGCCCGGCCAAGGGGACAGGACGTGCGGATTCCGGCGCCGCCAGGACCGCACCGGCGGCCGCGGAAGACTGGAGGGCGGAGGCCGACGCGGCAGTGGCACTCACGGACGCTCGGCTGGCCCTGGACGCCGCCTTGGACATCCTGCTCACCCAGGAAGCGCGCTACCTGGAGGGGGTCGGTTCCTCAGCAGATGCCGGTCACGAGGGGATCGTGCGGGCGTGGGAGAGCTACGTCGACGCTGATGCGGCTGAGTCCCGTGCGGAGCGTCACTGGGCCGAGGTGACGGGCGGGGCGCCGCTTCCGCAGGTGCAGGATGTGCCGGCGGGGAGCAGGCTGCCCGGTAGTGCCAGGAAGGTGCCTCACTGGCTGCGGTGGCGGCCCGGAGGGAAGGGCCGCGTCGGCGCCGTCGCACCCGAGGGGGTCGTGAAGGCGGTTCACCACGTGCCGTCGGCCAGCCACCTCGTCACGGAACTGCCGGATGGCTCTGCCATCCGTGCCCTCATCCCCACCGGCCAGGACCTGATGGTGGCTTACTGGCTGCGCGACCCGGAGACTGCCAACGGGTGGCCCAGGACCGAGACCAGGGAGGCGTACGAGGGGGATCTCGAGGCACAGCAGGATGCTCTGACACGGGGACTGGCGAGTGCCGGCACCGATGCAAGGCTCACTGATGCCCTGCGTCAGCAGCAGGAGTCGTTCGCGGAAAACCGGCGTCTGTTCCATCTCCTGGAGGACCGTGCGGGGTTGCGGGAGCTGCGGCCTCCGCAGCTGGCGGCCGTGATCATGGCCGAGCGGCGTTCCCTGCGCGACCTGGTGAGCGACCGGCAGCAGCTGACCGACAAGCTGCGCGATGGTGACTGGGCCTGGTCGAAGGACTACCCGGTCCAGGGCGACGACGTCGACCAGCTGATCGACTCCGTGCAGAACCACCTTCGCAATGGCATGTCGCTGACGGTGAACTTCCAGCCGCACAAGACGGTGAGTAACGGCGAGACGCTCCTGGACGTGATGCTCCAGGACCCGAAGGTGTTGATCCGCAACGCCTGGGAGTCCACGCCGGGCGATGTGGCGTACCTGCGCACCCGCGGTGCCGCGGAGGAGAAACTGGGCTATCCGGCCTCTGTCAGGCGCACAGAGGCGGCGTCCGGGATCTATCCCGGTCAGCCGGGTGAACAATTCGCTCCGAGCGCCACGGATCGTGAGGATCTGCCACGCTATGCGGCCCTCACTTCTCGGCACCGGCGGCGAGGTCTGCCGATCTACGGTTCGGCGGTCTTCCATCTGAAGCCCGAGGTGATGCAGCGGGCCACGTTCACGCCGATGGACAGTTTCGGTGAGGGCCTGAGGGGTGCCGAGGGCGTCACCGGCCAGCTCAACATGCTTCCGCTGCTGAACCACGGGACCGAGAGCCTGGTCCGCCTGGCCTTTGCCGAGGCGACCGGCTTCCGGTACGACAGCGAGTTCCTCCGCCTCCGGGACAGCGGGATGCTGGATCGCCGTCTCGTCGGGTACTTCGAGGCACAACTCCATGGTGGTGTGCGCTGGGCCGACCTGGATCGCGTCGTGCTCTTCGACACCGGGGTGGGCAAAGCGACGCTACTCGACCAGAGGCACCGGCTCGAGCAGTTCGCCCGGGACAACGGCTTCTCCTTCACTGTTGAGACATATGCCGCGCCCACCCCTGGCTCGCGTTCCGGAGCCCCCATTGCGATTTCGCCAACCCCCGGCGCCTGGACTTCCCCTGCTGCGCCCGCCGCACAGGGGACGACTGAGCCTGGTGAGTTCTCCGGCCGGTCGATCGCCCAGCTGCTGAACGGCCCCCTTCGGAGAACCGGCCCGGTCACCGACGCGACCGCGGGCCGTCCGGCCCCGCAGGCCCCGGCCGCACCGCGCTTCCACCCGGCGACGCGGACAGCACCCGCCACCGGGCCCGGCACCGCGGAGGCCCTCCGGCCGCCCGGCGACGCCGAGGCGGCGGCCCCCGGCGCATCCCTCACCGTGCACCCCGTCATCGAGGCCGCCGTGCCCCTGGCGGTGGCACGGATGGGCCGGGAGGACGGAGGTGCACGCGGCCTGGTGAACATGGCGCCGGTCCCCGGCCACGTCCTCGGCGGTCTGCACGAGTCGGTGATCCGGAAGGTCGAGCGGATACTGCTCGCCGACGGCGGAATTCGCGCGGTGACCGAGGCACTGGCCCGGCTCAGGCGAGCCGAGGGGCCGGTCCGCGAGGACGTGACCGCGCGGCTGACTCCCGAGTTCCTGGCCTCCCGGCAGCGGCAGCTGCTCAGCGCGGAAGGGCTGCGCGTACCGCTGCGGACACTGGGCTCCCGCGACCAGGCCCTGTGGGTCAGGATGCGGCTCGCCGATCCCCGCCCGGCCGCGTCGGAGCTGTTCGAGGTGCCGGCCGGCATCCAGCGCTGGGGAATGGGCTTCACCAGCGTCGACCGCACCGAGGGCACCAGCGACCTGCGGTCGGTGAACCTCGCCGGCTCGTACACCTGGCCGCATCCGGACGCGCCCGTGCTGCGGTCCGCGTCGGCCACCGGGCAGCTCTCCCTCACCCACAACCAGCGGGCCGCCTCGGCATCGGTGGCAACAACCGTGTGGAGCCTGGACTACCAGGCCGGTCATGGCGAGCCCGGCTTCGCGTACGACTGGGACGCGGCGATCGAGTGGAGGATCGCGCCCGACCCGGCCCGAGCGACGGACGCCGACGCCGATGGCGACGCCCGTGAGACCGGGTGGCAGGTGCAGGAGGGCTCTGCCTGGCAGCAGCGCACCTGGTTCCCGGAACACCTGCTGCACCCGCCGGCCCCCCGCCCCGGTGGACCGCTCACCCCCGCGCCCCTGGCCGACCTGCTGGAGTACGCCCCGCTCCTCGCACTCGAGGCCTTCCCCTGGCACGAGAAACTCCACCAGGACGTCGTGGAGGCGTTCGGCGATCTACTGAAAGACCTCTCGCCGGCTTCCCGGGACGCCCTGCGGCACTACCTTTCGGAGACTGGGTTCCGCGGCGGCCCGCGCATGCTGCTCGGTGAGCACGCCTCGCCCCTGCTGTTCGCCGCGAACGGCGATCCACTGGGCTTCCTGACGCTGCGTCTCGACCTGACCGTGGCCGGGCCCGCCCACGAGGGTCTCACCACCAGGAACACGGTCCTGGAGTTCGACGTGATCCGGACGATGCGGGCCACGTCCAGTACGTCGGTGACGAACGGCGTCGGAGTCTCCGTGGGCGCGGGCGTGGGTCTCCTGGGCCAGTTGAACCTCTCCGGGCGCCTCGGCACCCGGTTCGCCGAGACGTACGCACTCAACGCCGGCGGCAGCGTGCTGATGTCGCGCGGTCTGCGCTCCGCCCGGCCGCACCTGCTGCGGAACGCGGTGGCGGTTCCGCACATCACGCTGGTGCGCGCCGACGGCCCGCCCGTGCAGCCGATGCAGGGCCCTCTCACCTCCGACACCCGCGGCTACCCGGTGATCCTGCGGGTACCCAGCACGGAAACCGTGGGGACCCCTGCGGGCCAGTCGACTCCTGCGGACGACTCGGCCGTTGCCGACCCGTCGGCCCATGCCGACCGGACGACCTCCATCGAACGACCGGCCACCGCCGACCCGACGGCCTCCACTGGACGACCGGACGCCGCAGACCAGTTGACGAGTGCCGGCCAGTTGACGAGTGCCGACCGGACGCCCCCGGCCGACCAGTCGGCCGACCGGTCGGCCGACCTTCGTCGCCCGCCCCGTCACGCGCCCCGGGACGTCCGCGAGTTGCGCTCACTGAGCCTGTCGGTGACACCGCTCCGGCTGGACGGCGCGGACCCGGTGTTCCAGCACATCGAGGAACAGCTGCGCTCCCTCGGCTTCCTGCCCGCGCAGTCCCCCGAAAGTCACGGCGACGTCACCCAACAGTGGCAACGGCTGTCCAACGCACGGCAGTTGGCGGAGGCACGGTCCGCCGTGGCGCTGCGTGACCTCGTGGCGCAGCCGAGGGACCTGCACTTCACCCGATCCACCGCGTTCGGCTCGGAGACGGTGGTCGCGCACCTCAGCGTGCGCCCGCGCCCGGCGGACGCGCCCGGCGAAGGGATCACCCACGTCCGGCACCTGCCCGGTGTCAGGATGCTGAACTTCGTCGCCTCCTGGTCCGACGGAACCGAGCAGCGCACCCGGACGTCGAGCGCGGTGAGCGCGGGACTGTCGGTCAGCGGCCGGATCCCCACCGGGAACGGGGTCCTCGGCGGCGTCGACCTCGGCCTGGACTACGGCTACAGCCACGGGACCTCGGTCACGGACGCGGTCAGTACCCAGACGGGCCAGGAGAACTACCTCGTCACCTCCGACGGTCTGGACGTCTTCCAGGTGCCGCTCGTGATCGGGGTGGAGTTCTCCTCGACCCGCGGCCACGCCATCGAGGCCGCCGAGTCGAACGGCCAGGCACGTCTGGCGGTTCCCCCCTCCCGCACCCTGGACGCCCCGCACCAGGACGGCCCCTCCCCGCGGCACGGCATCCGTGCCGTCACCGAGGAGGACGAGCGGATGCTGGGGCTGCGCCACTCCGGAGCGGTGATCGGCCTCCCCGGGGAGGCTTTCGTCGACCGGCTCGACGGCAGCGCGACGGTCCGCGAGGCGATGCACCGCCTCCTGGTGTCCTTCAGGACGGACCACGACGCGCAACCGGAGCAGGAGGAACAGCGGGAGGCACGCACGGAACGGCAGGAAGCCGCAGGGCAGGAGGCACCGCGGGAGCGGACCGCGGAGGACGACGAGGAGGCCGAGCCCGGCCCGATGCCCGGCGCCTACCCCCCCGAGCCCGCGCCCGGGGAGGGACTGCGGCTGCCCCTGTCCGTCGCCGGGCAGGGCACCCTCGCCGGGACGCGCGGCCCGGGCGTGGCGTCCGGAGCGGTCGAGGGTGCCCGTGGGCTGCTGGGGAGGGCCGTCTCCCTGGCCGTCGACGCGGGGCGGTACCTGCGGACGACGGCGGTCGGCCCGGCCATGGAGGACCCGGCCGCCCTGGCTCAGGCGGTCGTGCGCACCGTCGCTTCGCACTCCCATCTCCTGGACAAGTTGCCGCAGATCCTGAACGGCAGCCTCGACTTGGGAACGCAGAGCACCGGCGTCGTGGGAACGAGGGTCGAGTTCAAGGTCGAGGGCTACTTCAAGAACGTCACGCGAGGGCTCGAATCGCCCGACGAGGGCGCGTTGGTCACCGAACGGTGGCACGTCTCCGGCAGAGGGTCCGGCGTCACCGTCTCCAGCAGCAGCAGCCATTCCGGTTCCCCCATGACGCAGGTGGGCCTCGCGTTCTCGCAGGGCGGCGTGTCCGGCCGCTACGGGCTCGGCGTCGGCCGGAGCGAGAGCGACACCCGCTCCGACGGGGTCACGGGGTACCGGATCACCAGCCAGAGCGGGGGCCGCCTGGTATGGTTCCGCGCCGACCTGACGATGGTGATCGAGGCCCGCCGTGGCAGGCACCAGTTGCTCCACGACCTCGTTTCCGACCTCGGTTCCCGGGACCCCGAGGTGCGGCGGACGGCGGTCGAGATCCCCCAGGCGGTCGACTTCTTCATCGATGAGCGGGACCTCGTCCGGTACCCTCGGCTGGCCGAGATCGCCGGTCTCACCGACCTGCCCGCCCCGCCGCCCCGCAACCTGCCCCTGCCCGCGACGTACGTCTCCAGCGGCGGCAGCGTCGGAACAGGTACCGTCACCGAGGTCACCGAGCCGACCGCCACCGCCAACAACGCCGCCACCGCCGGGGCCGCAGGCCCCGCTGCGCGGAAGGCCCTGCGGCAGACCGTCGAGGACCTCGTCGAGAACATCGCCCCCGGCAGCACCACCGTGGGCAGGGGCGCCCACGTGCCGGGGCTCCGCGAGCGCATCGGCGAACTCACCTCGCCCCGCAGCCTCCAGGCGCTGATCGCCGCCCGGCACAGCTCCGTCTCCTTCGTTGCCAACAGCTGGCTGGGCCCGCGGCTGGTACGGATCTCACTCACGGCCAACCCGGCGCCCGGCTTCGAGAGCGTCCTGGGCCGGCCCGTCGCGGCCGGCACCGATCTGGAGACGCAGTTCGTGCGGGCCACCGGCAAGGGGTCTCCCCTCCCGGCGCCCGGTACCACCGGCCACTCCACGTCCCGCAGCCGCACCGACGAACTCGGCCTCACCCTCTCGGGCAGCGGCAACGGCGTACGCGGCGGTCTGCCCGTCAGCGACGGCGTCCGAGACACCGTGGGGCAGAGCGCAGGCTTCACGAACGACGAGCGGGTATGGCTGCACACGGTCGCCGCACACGTCGCCGACTACCTGGTCCCCTACGACATCGCGATGGACGTCAGTTCCTCGCTGCTTCCCAACGCCCTTCTGCTCGTACCGCAGATGGTCCTGCACCCTTGGGTCCACGAACAGCTCACCGCGCTGGCGAGCCGTGCCGCTGACGCGAGCGGGCTGAACCGGCTGTGGTCCCCCTGGTCCCCCCTGACGGTGCGGGCCACCGCCAGGGTCGACGCGACACTCCGGCTGGGCGCGGTGGACGCGACGCCCGAGGGGCTGCCCACGCTCGTCGAGCCGTCCATCAGGACCGAGGACCCCGTCGCGCCGCTCCAGCCGCCCGTGGACGCGTCGGTCGTGTCGTTCGAACGGCTTCTGGAGGGCGATGCCTGGCAGCCACACGGCCCCTTCGAGATCCAGCACTTCGACGCCCTGCCGCACCTGGCGCAGGCCCTGCGCCAGGTGGCCCCGACGCTGCGCGGGCACCGCCGCGAGTTCGCGCAGAGCCTGTCCACCGAGGGCATGCTGACCCGACTGCGCGAACTCGTCGCGAGCGGCGAGCCGCACGCGCGGGGAGCGGAGCAGATCGCGCCGTTCCTCGGCGGGCCAGGCGTGACCGGCACATCCCTGCGGGTCCAGTTGTACGAGCCGTTCACCGTCTCCGCCGGCGTCAACACCTCCCTGGACAACGTCCGGGTCACCACCGAGAGCCACTCCTCACGTGCCGACACGGCGATGAGCCCCACCGTCGGTGTGCAGACCGGTTTCCCCCTGACCGGCGCGGGTGACGCGGGCATGTCTGCCGGGTCGGCCCTGGCGGGCGACCGCCCGCAGGCGGGGCAGTCCACGGGCGCCTCCTCGCAGCTGCGCGATTACCTGCGCTCCGGCACCACCGGGGAGTCCGTGGACGGCGCCGGGGTGACGAGCTACCAGGTCGCGGCGGTCGCCAAGGTGACCGTGCAGGGCCCCACCGGCGAGCGGCGGTACGTCGTCGGCAACCTCTACCTGCACACCGTCGAACGTCCCCCGGCACCCGCCTTGAACCGGGCCGAACTCTCCGCCGCCGCGGACGACGCCGTACGGGCCGTTCGCCGCCACGCGACCCGGCAGGTGGACGGCGCGGGGCACGAGACCGGCTTGTCGGCCGGGCACGAAGCCGGCTCGGCGGCTGAACACGCGACCAGCCTGCTGGCCGAACTGCGCAACGCGATCTGGCAGCAGGCCGGCGCGGGAACCCGGCCCGCGGTGCTGCCGACGGACCTGACCTGGCACCCGGTCGGCGACTGGTCGTCGCTCGCCTCCAGGCTGGGGGACCTCGGTCCGGGCGCGCTGGCGCTGGTCCGGTGGACGGACTCGGACACGGGGCAGACCCGGGCGCTGGGCGCGTACCTGACGCGTGCGCGAGACACGCTGTGGACGGACCTCGATGCTCCGGCCGGAGAGCGGACCACCCCGCTGCAACCGGGCCTCTCGCCCGCCCGCGCGCTCGCCGTGGTGTTCGACGCGAGGGGCACGCAGGCCGAGACCGCCGGACGGGCCGGGGCCGGGGCACAGGAGCGCTCGGCGCAGGACGAACCGGGCGCGCGGTCGCAGGACTCCGCGGACACAGGGGTGCGGGATGCTGCGGACACACCGCTGCAGGACTCCGTTGACACGGTCGAGGAGCGCATTCTCCAGGTGATGCGAGGGAGCGCGGCGCAGCAACGGCCGGAGGCGGAGGGGGACCGTGAACCGCAGCTCCTGGAGGAGCCTGCGGCACAGCGTCCCGGGCCCGCGGTATCCACCGGCCTCCGCGCACTCACCGACCTGGTGGACGCGGTGGCCGACGGGGCCGAGCGCGAGCGGCAGGCCGCCCCGGAGGAGACGCGCCCCGGCCTCAGCGACCCCGCGTGGTCCGCGTTGCTGCTGGAACGCCTGATGGCGGCCCGGTACCCGGGAGCCCCCCTGCCAGACGGCCTGCGGCTGCCCGGCGGGGCCGACCCGGCGGCCACCGCCGACGACTCGGTGCTCGGCGCGCCCGGCACGGCGGCCCGGCTGGCGCCCGGTGAGGGCTGGGCTCAGGTGGAGTCGTGGCAGGCGCTGGCGGACGCGACCGACGGGGCGGGCCCGAACGCGACAGCACTGGTGCTGTGGAGCAGTCACGGTGCCTGGCACGCCTTCGCGTACGCCGCCGGGGCGTGGATCGAGATGCAGGGACCCAGCGGGCGCAGGGTGACGACGGAGCCCCCCGCCCGGGACGCCGTGCACGCCCGGGCCGTGGTGGTCGGCGGGGACGGCCTCGACGACGGCGGTGGCACGCGGCAGGGACGGCCCGGCGACGGGTCCGGCGGGTCCGGCGGGTCCGGAAGGCCGCCCCGGGGCCGGGGCGGAAGGGACACCGACCAGGACCGGTCTGCCCCGGCCGCGGACCACGCCGCGCAGCCCCCTGGCGCGTGGCGTCCGGCCGATTCACGGCATCCCTTCGTCGGTATGGCGAGTACGGACGCGATGATGGTGGCCGGTCTCAGGGCGGCGGCGGCCCAGGCTCTCGTGGAGGACAAGGGGGCCCAAGCGCAGCAGCTGGTCCGGGCGCTGGAGACCTATTCCGGGACCGCCGTCGACCGCGGGGACGCTTCCGGCACCGCCGCCGTCGCCGGTGCGGACGTCACCGAGTCCGTTGGTCGCGAGGAGGAGCCGACCGGGGCCGGGGAGGCCTCGGGGCTGCGAGACGGTACGGGCGGTGCAGGCAGTGCGGGCGGGTGGTCCGCGCAGCAGGCCCCGGCGCCCACCGAGCCCGCCGACGTGGTGCACAAACCGGCGGACGTCACCGCCGTGACCGGTGAGACCGAGGCCGAGAGGACGGCGCGGGAGCAGAACCCGGCGGCCGGGATGCCGGACGTGCGGTCGGCGGACGGGTCTCCCGGTGAGCGGACCCCCGCGGCGGGGACGTCCGATGCGCAGGTTGCGGTGGCGGGGACGTCCGATGCGCAGGTTGCGGTGGCCGGGTCGTCCGATGAGCAGCTCACGGCCGACGTCACTCCCGGTGAGCAGGCGCAGCCCGCGACCCGCGTCCCCTGGTACGCCGAGCACGGCATGCTCGGCTCAGGCACGGTCCAGGGTGTCGCCGAGTGGACGTCGGAGCAGGCCCGGCGGGCGGCCAAGCCGGTGGTCCGGGGGATTGCGGATGCCGCCCTCGCCGCGCAGGTGCGGGCCGAGGTCGCCGCCGTACTCGCGGGCAACGACCCCAAGACCTGGGGCGATCTGCTCGCCCTCGGCGCGCTGCGCGTCGTCGCCGGCCGGCTGGTGTGGATCCGCCCGGTGCCGGCCGGCATGGAGCCCGTACGGGAGGCGGACGTCCCGGAGGATGTGCGCAGCTACGGGGTGCGGTTCAACTCCACCGCGGCCGCCGTCGAGCGGTCCAGGACTGTCACCTCCGGCGTCGATCTGGTGCTGCTCACGGCGATAAACGTCGCCTCCGCCGCCGCCTCCGCGGTGGTGCTCGGCGCGCCGACGGTGATGACCGAGGCCGGGCAGACCCGGTCCCGCGGCGTGCGTCAGACAGTGATCAGCGGGAACAAGCTCTTCCTGGAGGGAACGAACAAGTTCACCGCGGGCGTGAAGGTCCGGCTGTTCGTCGACGGCGTGGAGCACACCGTGGACGAGACCGTAAATCGCGGCCTCACCATCGGCCTCCCCACCGTGCAGTCCGGGCCCGGGGAGCCGCGTCCGGGCCCGCGCGAAGCCGCCGAGGACGCGCTGCCCGGCGCCGCCCGGCCGCGGCTCGGCGGCGAGGTCCTGCACGCCGTCGACGTGACCCCCGTACTGGCCGACCAGCAGAACCGGCTGCGCACCGCAGGAGTGCACGCCGCCACGGCGCGCAAGGTCATGGAGGAACTGGGGCGCTGGGTCAACGAGCGCACGGTGATCAGCCGTTACAGCTGGCTGTCCACCAGCGGCGACTCCTCCAACCGCATCAGCCACGGCATCCTCCTGCGGGGTCTCGACGGGTTCGAGGGCCACATCCGCATGGACCTCTCCCCGCAGAGCCTGCGGTTCCTCGGCATCACCGACGGAGTGAAGACCCGCGCGGACCTCGGAGTGGGGCTGACGACGATCACCGGCGGCGGAGGTGAGAGCGCCGCCTCGCTCACCTTCGGAGTCAACGCCACCGGCCTGGTCGCCCCCGCGCTCGCGCAGCCCGCCGGCGCACACCACGCCGAGGTCAAGGGCCTGGCCCCGCTGGTCACCGTGACGGCCGGCACGTCCCGTGGCTGGCACCACCGCCTCACCTCGCAGCCGCTGACCCACAGCATCCTCAACACCAAGGAGAGGCAGGCCCGTTACGAGGCGGTCCTCGACTTCGGGATCACCTGGACGTCCTCCACCCACAAGAGCCTGGAGACCCCGGCCCCCGCCGTGCAGGTCGACGCCGACCTCGGGGTGCCCTGGCGCGACGGACGGGGCGCCGCCGACTTCGAGGAACGCACACTGGGCGCGGTCCGCACGCCGTACGTGGCCGAGGCCCTGGCCGCCCCGCAGGCACTGCCCACGCCGGTCGACGCCCAGCCGCACGTACGGGCGCTGCTGCGGGTCGCCGGTGTCCGCCCCGGCCCCCTCCTGGGCCGTCCGGACCGGCTGCTCCGCCCGGACTACCGTCCCGTACGCGATCCTCGCGAGCCCCTGGCCCTGGCGAGCCGCCGCGGCCTGGGACACGCCGTCGCGGCGGCGCTGCCCGGCGCCGAACTGGTGGAGGACGGCTTCCGGGCACGGCTCGCCGAACTCGCCCGGCAGGGCCGCCTGGGCCGGGTCGACTGGGCCGCGGTGGACCGCCAGCTCGCCGTGCACTTCGGCCGCCCCGCCCTGGAGGGCGACCTGACCAACGTCCTCGCGGGCGTCGGACACACCCTCCGGGTCGGCGGACGCGAGGTGGCCTTCACCGTCCGCGCGCACCTCCTCGACTCGCTGCGCGTCACCTCGTACCCGATGGTCTTCAACACCCGGGCGGCCGTCGGACAGTCGGTGACCGGCGGCACCGACAGCCGGTGGACGCTCCAGGCGGGTGCCGGCGGCGCCGTCCGTATCGGGCTGGGCGGCGCGGTCCGGCTCCAACTGGGCGGCCTGCGTCTGCTGGGCCGCGTCACCGGCGGCTCAGGCGACCACTTCACCGGGGCGGCCAAGACCTACCGGCGCATGGAGAACACCGGCGACGTCGACGAGCACGTCATCGACATCGCCTACGAACTGTCCCTGCGGATCGGGGACGAGACGCCGGACCCGTGGTGGCTGGAGCGGCCCGGCGACCTGGTCGCCCAGATCGTCGTCCCGCACGAGCACGTCCCCGCCTCACCGGTGCCCGGGGAGCAGGCGCTTGCGGCGGGCACACTGCGCTGGGCGATGCGCCGCTGGCCGGCCGACGTGGAGATGCTCGACCTCTCCTCGGGCGCCTTCGGGCTGTACCCGTCGTTCCTGGTGATGCCCGCCCTGCGGCAGACGGTCGCCGACATGTACGAGCGGCTCCACCCCAGGGTCCCGCTGCCGCGCGAGATCGCGGAGATGCTGAGCCCGCAGTCACTGGCCGCCTACTTCGACCAGTTCACCGGCGAGCGGGGCCGGACGGTCGACTTCCAGGCGCCCGACGGCTCGCGCACCACAGTCCGGATGAGGCTGCGCCTCTACGACCCCAGGAAGCTCGCGCCCACCGAGGGCGAGACCGAGATCGAGCAGTACTCCCAGGCCGTCGAGCGCCACACCAGGCCGGGGGAGACCGGTTACTCGGTCGAGTTCCAGGCCGTCGCCGGCCCGCAGATCCGGTTCGGTTCGGACTCCGGCGGCGACGCCGAGGTCACCGAAGGCCACGAGGCCGGCGAGGGCACCGGCCACCACGGTGGCGTATCCGGCGGCCGGGTGACCGCGATGGCACAGGGCATGGCCAGGCTGAACCGGGCCACCGCCCGGGAACACGACGAGGGCTTCATCGACGTCACCCGCGCCACCTACGCCGGAACACCGGACACCTACCGCACCGACCCCGTCTTCGAAATCGCCCTCAGCAGGACCAGGGGCGGCAGGACCGTCGAGGTGGCCCCCCGCTACCTGCGCTTCGCCGACGCCGTGGACCTGCTGGTGCCCCAGGGCCGGGTGGCCGACATCCTGCCGTCGCGCGCGGCGGCAGGACGGAACGGGCAGTCGTCCTCCGAAACACTGGCCCCCGCACCGGCCGTGACATCGACCCCAGCACCGGCCGAAGCACCGCCGGTCGCCCGCGGCTACCTCAACGACGGCCTGCTGCCGCGCACCGCCGCCCACCCCGAACTGCTGCGCGCCGACGGGGTACTCGACGAGGTCGTCAAGCGCCTGGAGTCGCGCGGGCTGCTGCGCCGCCGCTCCGGCGACGGGGCCGGCCCCGCCGATCCGCTGCGGCGGTCGCTGGAGGCCGTGTTCGCCTCCGAGGCACTCGTCGCCCGCCTCGGCAGCCTGCTTGGCAACGGCGTGTGGGTCTGGTTCCCGGTCAAGGTTTTCGCCGGTGCCACGGAGTATGTGTGGGTGCGGGTCTCGGTGGAGAGAGTCGAACCGGCCCACGCCCACCAGCACCGCCCCGAGGTGAAGCTCACGCTGCGCGGCGAGAGCCTCGAGGGACACAAGACCTCCCAGAAGCGGGGGAACACCGTCGGCGGCGGAGGGGTCTTCACCCTGCGCGGCGGGGACCACGACTCCGAGAGCGGCCAGCAGGGGCATGTCGGTGTCGACTACGCGGCGGGGTACCTCGCCGCCCAGGTCTCGGCGGGGACGGAACTGGCGAAGAAGGTCGCCATTCTGCGAGCGAACACCCGTGACGGCTCGCACGCGTTCGAGCACCAGCTGGCCTTCCGCGTCACGACGGGCACCACGCACGAACTGCCGCAGGCCGCGGCCGCCTTGGTACGGGGCGTCGACCTGCTGACCGGCGCGGTCGCCCGCGCCGCGGACCGGGGCGACGAGTGGGAACGGTTCCGGCAGGCGCACCGGCTCTGGACCTGGTACGACGACGGCCGCGACGACGACGGCCACGACCAGCTCATCCCTGGCAGCGTCCGGCTTCTGGTCCCCGACCACCTCACGACACCCGCTCAGCCGGGGGAGACACTGCCCACGCCGTTCCGGCGGATGTACGGCGAGAACCCGCGCTGGAACCTGCGACGGCCTGCCGGCACCGGGGCGGAGGCGCGGCCCGAGTCCCTTCCCGAGGCGCTTCCCGAGGCGCTGCGGAAGAACCTCCACACCTGGGACGTGCTCGCGGCCGACGCGGTCAACCGGTGGGCCAGGGTGGCGGCGCTGAGGTCCGCACGCACTCCCGACCTGACCGCCGAACTCGCGCGGCCCGACGGTACGGACTTCATGACCACGGCCGGCCTGGACTACGCGCGCCGCACCAGCGGCAGCTCGATGCGCCCCGACATGGAGAGGCTGCTCGAGTACCCGCATCAGTACGAGGTCCCGGTCGGCGGCCGGACGGTCCGGGTCGGCTTCCGGCTGACCAAGGCGCAGCTCCTGGGCCCGGCGGACGGCGTGCAGTTCAAGGCCCGCCGGTACCAGCAGCACGACGACGACCACGAGCGCACCGAGCAGCGGGTGAGGGGCTTGCACCACGGCGGGGGCGCGGACACGGGCGGTGGCGAGGACGGATATGCCGTACTGGGCCGGACCCCGTACGAAGCCGGCGTCATCAACGAGGAGAAGCTGGTGTCCGCCGCGGCGGAGACCGAGGAGCACAACAAGGAAAGCGTCCGCAGGTTCCGCCTCTACCGCTTCGACGTCACCGTCGTCATGGAGGCGGTCGACGGCCCGCCCAGGACGCTGGAGGTGGATGTCCCCGGCGGCCTGACCGGCATGCTCCCGCTGAAGGACGGCAAGCTCGTCGACGGCCTGGAGGAGTCGCTCCCCCACCTGTTCGCGCCTGCCCTGTTCGCGCCCGCCGGGGCCACGACGCCCGCGTCGGACACGGCTCCAGTGGCAGACGCGGCTTCCGCGACGAACGCGGCTTCCGGGGCGATCCCGGCTCCTGCCGCGGCCACGACTGCCGTGGCGGAGAACGGGGTTGGGCAGGCGGAGGCGGAGGCGGAGACGAGTACGGTTCCGTCCGCCTCCGTTGATACCGGGGGTCCGGTGCGGTTCGTGTCGAGGGGGCGGCTTCCGTCCATCGCGGAGGGAGACGAGCCGTCGGAGTCCGGGGTGGCCGAGCCCGGAGTCGGGCAGGCGCCGGTGCGGGCAGGGACAGCGGCAGACGCGGGCGCGGACGCGGGCGCTGTGCCGTCCGCTTCCGCCGGCGCGGAGATTCCGGTGCCGTCCGTGTCGAGGGGGCGGCTTCCGTCCATCGCGGAGGAGGACGAGCCGTCGGAGTCCGTCGCGGTGCCGGGTGAGGCCGACGGGCGTCCGGACGCGACGGTGACCGGAGCCATGCTCATCGATGAACTCCTCTCGCGGTCGCGGACGGCCCTGTACGGTGACCGGCCGGTCGCGGTGTGGCTGCCGGGGTCCGACGCCTCGGCCTCTGCGGTGGGCCTCGACCGGGCTGCCCTGGAGCTGTTGCCGCATCTGCTGCCGGACAACTCCGTCCTGGTCCTGGGCGAGCCCCGTGACGGCGGCCTCGCCGTCGGCGGCCGGCCGGTGAGCACCGAAGGGCTCGCCGCCCTGCTGTCCGCGGCGGCTCCCGGGTACGTCCCGGTGCTGGCCGCACCGGGCGCCCACCGGTTCGCGGTGCCGCTGGCCGAAGCCCTGGGAATGCCGGTCGTCGCCACCGCCGGCGGTGTGCGTCTGGACCCGGCCACCGGCACGCTGGGCGAGGCGCAGGCGGGCGTCACCGGGCAGGCGGCGGACGCCCGGCCGAGGGAGGGGTTCCGGCTCTTCGACGGCGAACATCCCGACGGGGTACCGCTGTTCCAGCAGCGGCGCACCGCGCCGTGGACCCCGCACCGAGCCGACGACGCCGCTGACGCGCACAGTGACGGTGACGGTGAATCCGGCCCGGCCGCCGAAGCCGCGGCCGACGGCGACCCGGGGCAGCACGTCTCGCCCGACGCCCGGCCGATGTTCGGCGACCCGGTCGAAGTGGACCCCGCGGCGCGGTCGATCGGCATCCCCCGGGGTGGGCTGCCGGGCGTGCCCGAAGTGATCCGGCGGCTGCGGGCGTTGGCCGAGAAGGCCGGGGCGGGCGTCACGGAAGACGTGTGGAACCGCCTTCCCACGCGCCTCGACTACCCCTACCTGCTGTCGGCGACGGACGAGTCGGTCGGCGGTCTGATCCTCACCCTGGACCGGGCCGAGGTACTGATCACGCTCGACCCGCACGACCCGAGGGAGGTGCGGTACCCGGCCGCGGCGTACGACGGGGCACCGACCACGGAGGCCGCCCCCGCGAAGTCCGCGCAGCCCCCGCTCGGTACCTCCGACGCCAAAACGCGCGCCCCGGACGCCGCAATGCTCGCCCTCAGGGCCGGACCGCAGGGCCTGGTGCCCGAGCGTGGCCAGGCGGCGGAGGGATTCCGCATCGTCGGAGGGATGAACGCCTCGTTCGCGACCGGCGCGCACGTGCAGTCCCACTCGGGGCCCACGAGCGCCACCCGCGCCGCGGTGTCAATGTCGTACGGCATCGGCCTCAGTCCCGGCGTGCTCCAGGTCGCCAGGGTCGGTGTGGGTGTTTCGGGCACGGCCAACGCGTCGGCCCGGTCCACCAACCGCCTCGGCGACGCCGAGGGCGGCCAGGTCGAGGTGTCCACGGACACGTCGACGCTGATCGCCTACCGGCCCGGCTGGTCGGTGCGGCTCCGCACCGACGCCACGCGCGGCTGGGACAGCATCGATCCGACCCCCGTGGAGACCGAGGACGGCCGGCGCCTGCTGCTCGCCCTCCCGGACCACTATCTGGGCCGGGCGCCGTCCCAGGTGACCGCGGTCGGCGCCGAAGTGCTGGAGCACCGGCTGCCCGCGATGCACTACGCGTCCGGCCTGACCGGCCTGCCCGCCCTGTTCGACCGGATCGCCGCCGCGCTGGACCGGCAGGGGCTGAGCCTTCCGATCGGCAGCGCCCCGCGCCAGGAGCTGCTGCACAAGCTCTGGCGTCTCCAGTCCCACCTGGACGAGACCGTCGGAACGGGGCACGGCCATTCGTTCACGCTCCACGACAGACACGGCAGGCCGGTCGCCACCGTCGAGCTGCACACCGTGCGGACCTCGCGCGGCGAGCGGGTGGGCGTGACGAGCAACAAGGCCCACCTGGAGCGGGTGCGGACCGCGATCGACGGTACGGGCGGCAGCCACACGATCGGCAACTCCAGCACGCTCACCGTGCCGTCGGCCGAGCTGAACCTGCTGCACGTGCCGACGGCGAGTCCCGCCCTGGGGCTCGGTGTCTCCGCGTCGCTCTCCATGACCTGGTCCAACTCCGACGGCATATCCGCCGGCCGGACCGGCCTGTGGGTCGTGGTGTCGCGGGAGGTGGGCCACACGGCCGCCTACCGGCTCGAGCTCACGCACAGCGCCGTGGTGGCGGTACGCGGTGGCACACCGGTCAGGACGCCGGCGGTGCCCGGCCAGGCACTGGTGCGGCTGCCCGAGTCCGACGCCCTCAAGTACGGCTTCCCCGTGGACGAGGAGGCGCTGCGGGGCACCGTCGTCCTGCAGGAGACCCCCTCGGCCGGTGCGGAGACCGAGCGGGGCCGCCGTACGCCCGACGACGGGCCGTGGATCACCGAGCTCGACACGGTCACCGATGCCGCCGAGCTGGCGGAGCTCGGTGAGCCGGTCCGCGGCTCCGTCGCCGAGCCGTCGGAGCGCGGTGCGTCGGCCCGTGGTTCCGTCGCCGAGCCGAGGGAGGACGCCGAGCCGTCGGACGGCTCGGAATCGGTCTCCGCCGCCGGTCGGGTGGTGATCGTCCGGGAGGGGCCGCTGGGCCGCACGGTGACGTACGAGGCCGGTCTGCTGAGGGGCACCGGGCGCCGCTCGGGCGATCCCGAGCACCTGGACGTCCCCCCGCACGTGGCCGAGGGCCGCGGCGTCGGCATGGGCCTCGTCGACGTCGACGAGAAGACGACGAGCACCCTGTACGAAGAGCTGGCGAAGAAGCTGACCGGGCTGGGCTTCCTGCCCGAGGACCACAGCGCACCGTTGGCCGGGAACAGCCGCTGGACGCACGCCACCGAACTCGACAGCCAGCTGGAGAACCTGGAACTGCTGCGCAAGTACTTCCGGGGTCCGCGCGGCCTGGAGTCGCTCTACGACGAGATGCACAAGGAGAGGGGCTTCCGGTTCACCCTGTACGTGCGGCGGGGTGTCCTCGCGACCGACCCGCTGGACGCCGTCCGGATCACGATCGCGGCCAAGGCCTCCGAGGACGCGCCGCCCCGGTTCGAGGGGTCGACCGACCGGATGCACGTGGTCAACCTGGGCATGGGCATGGACACCGCGAGCCAGTCCACGGCAGGCAGCCGGAAGGTCGCGCTCGGCTTCCGGTTCAAGGCTCTGTTCAACCAGCTCAAGGGGGCCGCGACCGGCGTCGACCTGTACCGGCAGGTCGGCGCGGGGGAGAACGTCTCCTTCCTCGGCAACCGGCCGGAGCTGCTCGAATACCACGGAGTCGTCAACCAGTTCACGCTGTTCAGTGACTACACGGTCACCCTGGAGCTCCAGCACAGCGGTGTGCGGGGCCGGCTGCGGCCGGGGGCGCGCGATCCCGAGCCGATCTCGCTGCCCCGGCAGGAGGCCCTTGCATACCTGCTGCCGCTCGGCCACGTCGGCCGACCCGGCACCTCGTCCGCCTCATCCAGCTCCTCCGCCTCGTCCCGTCCGTCCGCGCGGCGCACCCCGTCCTCGGTGCTCGACCGGGCGGTGGTCTACTACACCGACGCGAGCGGACTGCGCGAGGCAGCCGCCTCGGTGCTCGGGGATCTGACCGGCCCGCAGGGCCACGCGGACCCTGAACTGTCCGCATTCACCAGCACCATCCAGGTGCGCGGCCACCTGAAGGAGATCCTCAACAGGCATTACGCCACTGACCAGTTCTTCGACCCCGGTTGGTTCGGCGACACCTTCGCCGCGGTCGACATGCGGGGCAGCATGGGGCCCTCCGTCTTCGCCGGGGCCACCGAGGACCAGTTCGTGATGGGCGTCATCAGGTTCGCCCTGAACCAGGCCGGCACCACCGACACCAGTTCCCAGGGCCTGAGGTGGGTGCAGGCCGACGTCACCGTCGGTGGCCCGGTGGGCTCCGAAGGCACCGGCTCCGTCCAGGGCAAGACGGACGCCGGGCGCAATCTGCAGTGGAACGCCTCCACCACCGAGACACGCGCCGCCGCCCGCGAGCTGATCCAGCTCGACTTCAACCGTGCCTACGCCTACCGGACCTCCGTGGACTTCACCGTCACCGGCCGCCGGGAGGAGCACGGCAAACTGCGCCCGCAGACGAGCCGTTCGGACCGGCGGGAGGTGAAGGGCCGTACGGTCGTCTACCTGCTGTCCGAACCGGAGGCGCTCGCGCAGTACGCCGCGGACAACGTGCCGGTCTCCGACGAGCAGCTCGTCGACGTGATGAACCGCTGGTACGCCGGAAAGCTCAGGCTCAGCGGCAATACCGTCGCCGGTGTGCTGACCCGCTGGACGGCGGAGGTACCGGAGCCGGGCCGCAGGCCGCTGGACGAGACCGGCCAGGCGGCGGCGGACGCCCTGGCCGCACTCGTCGCGGACCGCAAGGCCCTGGCCGGGGCACTGGAGCACCTGCACCGCAGCGGCGCCCTGCCTGTCCTGGACGCGCGGACCAGGACCGCCTTCAACCACCGCTTCGCCCTGGACCTCGCCGAGCCGGGCGTCGGCTTCCCCGGCACGGGGCTCCCCGAGTACCTCACCCGGCAGGATCCGGGCGGCAGGATCCTCGGCCACAGCGGGGTGCACTCCATCCGCTACGACGACGGCCGCTCGACGTTCGACATCGTGCGCGACCAGGTCGATGGGGTCGCCCCGGGACTGCTTGCGTCCCGGCCCGAGCTGTGGACCGGCGACGGGCGCCGCATCGGCCGCCTTCAGGGCAGCGTCGACTCCCTGCAGGCCCTGCTCGCCGAGGGCCGCGACGCGAACATGTGGGACGACCTGCTCTCCTCGAACGGGCAGGCCTTCTACCTGGTCAACCCGATCGGCTGGCTACTGTCGGACGTCGTGGAGATCAAACTGTCCGCCGTGCTCACGTCGGCCCCCGAAATCCACGACTTCCGGCCCGACACCGGTCTGGAGAACTACTCGCACGCCGCCATGGCCACCGCCGTCGGCACCTCGCACGACTCCGCTCAGACGTTCACGGCGGGCAAGTTTGGCGGCGGGGAGGCGAACGCCGACGGGCACGCGGTAGTAGGTCTCGCGGAGGGCCGCCACCGTGGTGTCTCCCAGACCGCGGCGGACACGGACATCCGGACCGCCTACGACTGGAACGGCACCTACCTGGCCCGCGTCCGGCACGCCCTCACCGTCGAGGTCCGCCGCCTCGACATGGCGGGCCGGCCGCTGAACAACTGGCTGGCCGGGCTGTACCGCGGCCTGGACTCCGCTCGCTCCGCCACCAGTGTCAGCAGCGTCTCCGGCGTACTGGACCTGCAGATCCCTCGCGGCATCGGGGAGTTCCGCCCCATGTACGGTCCGCGGGCTCTGCGCGATCCGCGGCCGCTGCCCGCGCTGCCCGGCGACGTTTTCGTGGCAGGCGCCCTCCTGGACGACGGACTGCCGGCCGCCCTCGCCCTCATGAAAGATCTGTTCGGCCCCGACGCGGACGGCGCGAAAACCCGCACCAGTCTGACGATCCCCCAGCTGATGAGCCGCGGCCAGCTGGCCGGTCACATCCTGAAGGCCTCGGCAGGGCAGCGCCACCTGCTGACCCCCGGGCTGTACGTCCCCGGCCACACGTCCAAGAGGGCCGAGCTGTACCTGCGGGGCGACCTGTACGACCTGGAGATCCTCGGCCCGGTCCAGGGCACCGGAACCGGCCGTTACAGCAAGCACCAGGACGGCACCGCGGTCAACGCCGCCAACGACCGCTGGCGGCCCTCCGCCAGTGCGGGCGCCTCCGGCGCCGGGATCCTCCACTCGCACGACCCCGCGCAGTCGCCGGACGGCCGCGCCTACCCGCCGTACACCGCGGGGGGCGACACCAGCATGTCGCGGAACACCGGCAGCGGCCTGGCCGGCACGGGCAGCGAGAACCACCGGCGCGAGCAGCACATCAAACAGCAGGGACCGGTCTTCCTGGTGCGGGTGCGGGCGCGCTACTGGCTGGAGGCCGAGCCGTACGTCCGGCGGCTGATAGGACCGGTCACCCGGGGGAAGACGCAGTACAGCGACCCGTTCACCGGTGATGTCTACCTGGAGCTGTTCCAGGCCGAGGCCGACGAGCTGCGGGTCCGGCTGGCGAAGTCGCCCGAGCCGGCCGACCGCGCGGGCCGCGGCTGGGCCGGTCTCGACGGCGCGCCCTCCTTCGACCTGGCCGCCCTGATGGCCGGGGCTGCGTACGAGCCCGGTATCACCACGGCCCGGCTGCACCAGGTGGTGGCCCGCCGTGTCCGGGCCGGGACGGACGGCCGCCCGGACGCGGTGGTGCTCCGCCTGGACCGCGCGGCGCTGAACCGGCAGACTCACCGGGCCGTGCTCCGCTGGGCGGTGGACACCCTGAGCGCGGACCTGGCCGACGCCCGGTCCGCCCACCCGGACGTCGACGAGCCCGAGAGCCTCGCGCGTTACCGGACGCTCCTGGCGGCGGGGCCGACCACCGATCCGGGGTCGACCACCGATCGGGCGACGGTTGCTGATGCGGGGACGGTTGCCGGTTCGGGGACGGTTGCTGATCCGGTCGTGGCCGGTGCCACGGCCGCGGCCATCGACGAGGCCGCCGTCCACGAGGTCGTCCGCGAGGTCAACCGCGTCCACGACGAGCTGACCGTGGGTCCTGACAACGCTGTCATCGGGCCGCTCCCGCTCCCGCCGGTGGTCTCGTTCGCGGCTCTGTCCGTGGAGCACCTGGCCCGGGACATCGCCCACGAACTCGACGCGCACATCCGCGTTGACATCACCGAGCCGGACGGCACGGTGCACAGCGACTGGGTCCAGCCCTCAGGCCTGATGCACGCCTCCGACCCGCTCGCCCCGCCCGCCGAGACGGACCTGCCCACTGCCCGGCAGACAGAGGTCGCCGGGCAGCCCGCCTCCGAACAGCTCGAGCAGCCTGAACAGCACGTGGCCGTGGCGCTCAGGGGAGAGGACCGCGCACGCGTCGACCGGGCCTTCCGGCTCTGGGACTCCTCCGCGTCCGATGCGGTGGCGGACCTGGAGCGGCTGCTGACGGAGGCGGGGCCGAGCGCCCGCGCGCTGGTTGTGCCCGAACGCCTCGCGGGCGGACCGGGCCACCCGCTCTACGCGGTCAACGTCCGCGGCCGAGTGCGGTGGTTCGACCACCGCTCCGGTAATGCCCTGGAGGGGCCTACGGGAGTGGAGGGCACCGTCCGGTCGCTCGACATGGACGCGCAGGGCACGCTGCTCGACCGGTCGCGGCAGGCACCGCAGCAGGGGGTGGAAGCGGTCCGCTTCCCGATGCTGAGCGTCGGCGCGGACCTGCTCGGTCTCCTGGGGCCCGACCTCGGGGCCGACGTACGGGACGACCGGACCGGCCAGGAGCCCACGCCCCGGACCTGGGCCGACGAACTCGAAGCCGACGCGGCCGGATTCCGGCCCCACCGGGAGTCGTACGCCGATGACTTCCCGCGCACCCGCGAGGATGCGTGGACGCGTTACCTGGCGTCCCACGAGCGGGTCTCCGAGGTCCACGCGCAACTGCGGGCCCATCGCGTCGCCGCCGCACGCGGGATTCTCTCCGCCGGTTCCGACGCGTCCGCCCGGCAGGCCATCGGGTGGGCTGCGGCGAAGCTGAGGCTGTCCGGGGACGAGCGGGCTCTGAGGGCGTGGGGCCACACCGATCCCGAGGCACTCGTCAGCCGACTGCGGGAGTGGCAGGAGCAAGAGCAGGGCCCAGAGCAGCGTCAGGAAGCGGCGCAGGCGCAGATGACGGCTAGCGCGGCCGGTACGCGGGCCGACGCGGACGCGCCGCGGCGGACGACGGCCCTGGAGACCATCCCCGAGGAAGCACAGCCGCCCACGACCGGTACGCCGCTGGCGGCCATCGCCGAGGAGGCCGAGCTTCCCGCTGAGCCGCCCATCGGTACGGCTCTGCGCGGCGACGAGGCACCCGTCAGTACGCTGCCGGGCAGTCGTACCGATGATCTCTCGAACGGTGCCGACGTCCGGGAAGACAACCCGGACGGTGACGACGCCCGGGACGACGCCGACTTGGACGCGGGCGGCAGGACGGGCGTTCTTCGGAGCGGCGGCCCGGACACCGCGGGCCCGTCCGGTGGACACGCGCGGGAGCTTGCCCACGCGGACCCCGACCTCGCCCCCGCTGCCGACCACGGGTCTTCGCCCGCCCTCGGCACAAGTCCCGCCACCCCGGCCGACCCTGCCACCACGGCTGCCCAGACCGGTCGTACCGGTCGCGCCGACCGGCGCCGACCCAGCCCGCTGCTCCTGCCGGACAGCGCCCCGTCTCTCCTGCCAGACAGCGAAGCGTGGCCCGGTTCGCCGCTCGCCGGACTCACCGACGACTACACGGTGGTGCGCGCGGACGGTGCGAAGGCCGGTGGCGTCTTCCGCCGGATCACGTCCGCCCGACTGTCCGACGGCACCGCTACGGACTCCGTCGGCACGGCGAGGTACGCCAACGGCACCGCGAGGGACTCCGACGGGACCGCGACGGACTCCGTCGGCACGGCGAGGTACGCCAACGGCACCGCGAGGGACTCTGACGGGACCGCCCCCGGGCGCCTGGTGACCGTGGAACAGCACATCCTCACCGAGGACCACCCCAGGCTGCGGGTGTCGGGGGACGGCACTCTGGCGGTCGGCGAGGGGGAGGAGGTCCAGGAAGCGTTCGCCACCCGCAGGGCCTTCGAGCGGGCCTCCGCGGCGTTGCGCGCGGCCGGCAGCACCGTGGAGCTCGTCCTCGACCAGGACGTGTCGATCGCCCTGCGGCACAACGGTGCCGACCGGGTGCTGTTCCGGGTCCGGCCCAAGTCACCCCCCACCACGGACGTCTGCCGGGACGTGGCCAGGGACGTACTGGGCGGCGCCCCCGACCACCTGGTGTTCCGGGACGCGCGCGGCGTCATCGGCCTCGGCCCGATGAACGCCGCCGACGGGCTGAAGGTGAGCGAGATGCACCGGCTCGCCGCGGCCGTTACGGACGTCGCGGACGGCAGCCGCACGACGGCCCGGACGCCCGACGTAGCCTGGGCCGCGGAGAAGGCGAGGGGCGGCAGCCGGCCCGAGGCCCCGCCGACCCCGCTGCCGGGGCGGCGCTACGGTGCCCAGCTCGGCGCGCTCCCCGGGTACTCACCGCAGGGGCGGGCGTTGGGCAACACAGCCGGAAGCGTGGGCATCAACGACCACGCATGGGCCGAGATCGGCGAGGCGTACCTGACCCAGTCCATTGGCGCGTCCGACGAACAAGGCGGCTTCGTACTCGGTAACTACGCCGAGGCGTACCACCCGGTCGACCATCCCTTCGGCTACCACTTCGCGGCGCCGGTCCTTACCAGCGAGGACGGCGACTCGGCGGTCACGCTCGAGAACTACGCGCGCGGCGGGGGCAGGCGGCGTCTGCTCACCGAGGCGGTGGAACGGAACCTGGCGCTTCACGCCGACCGGCTCGAGGAAATCGAGGCCGCGCACCAGGACCAGGCGAACCGACTCCAGCCGGGGCGAGAGCGTGACGCCGCCGCCGCGTCCAAGGCGGCCGCGGCCAGCCTCCGCCTGCTGCGCGACGCACGCTCCCGTTCCGCCGAGGTGCGGGGGCTCGACGGGGCCGAGCAGGCCGACAGGGAGGCCGAGCGGGCTCTCGGGCGCGCCGTGAGCTCCCTCGGAGCCCTCTCGAACAAGCTGGGGCTGTTCCGGCCGGAGGAGCTCTGGCATCTGCGGTTCGTCAGCCGGCGTCCGCAGGAAACCTTCCACGACGCGGTGGCGGGGATGAATCGGCAGGACCGGCCCGGGATCGAAGTCGCTCCGCTCACCGCGGTGGTCGTGGGTGCGCACCGGCCACCGTCGGGACCGTCCTCCTGGTTCACCTTCGCCGAAGGGCAGATGCGGCTGTCGAAGGAGGAATCCAGAGGACTCGACCACCTCGCCGCTCGGGTGGCCCGTGTCGGTCTGTGGAACCACGCGCACGGCCTGCCGCTGCCGGTCGTCAACATCTCGGTCGGCGGCAACGGCAGCCGTGACAGCTTCGCGTCCCTGCCCGGCGTGGGGGACCGGGCCAGGCGGACCGCCCAGGCCCGCCTGAACTGGCTGGTCGCGGACTTCAGCGAGCGGCTGCAAGCCAGTCTCCGCATACTGAGGAACGGCCAGGGGGCCGTCGGCGGACCGACGGCCCGCGAATTCACGATCCATTCCCACAACCGGGGGCGTGACCTTCCGGGCACCACCCTTCCGAGCACCGAGTCTCGCCCCGAACTGCGCCGGCGCGCCGTGTTCGACGTCGATATGCATCCCGCGAGCGAGGGCCACCTCTCCCCGGCGGCCGAGGACACCCTCCGGTATCTGGCCCAGGGGTCTGCGCAGGTGGCCTCGCTGCTGAGCGAGTCCGCGGCACACCCGGGGGCGCTGTGGCCGGCGACCGCGGTCAGCGCCTCCGAAGGCGTTCCGTCGCCACGGCCGGTCTCCGAAGACGGCGGCCTGGACATCGCAGGCCTTCTCGGCGCTTCGCTGTCGCCGCTCCTGCCGTCCTCACCGACGGGCCACGACGCCGCACCGGGCGAGACGGGCGACGGGGCCGCCGGTCTCTTCCGCCCGCCCGGCTCCGTCGGCGCGCCCGAGCCCACCGATGTGCCGCAGCACGCGGACCGGCCCTCCGTCGCCCCTGGCTTCCACACCGCCCCACCAGCAGGGCAAGCCGAACGCCTCGACCTGGACGCCCAGTCGGCGCCGCAGGGTCTTCCCGCCCAGCGGGGACCCGCCGCTTCCACCCTCCTCGGTGACCAGCTGCCGGTGACCGTGACGGATGTGACCAGTGCGGCGAACGGGTCCGACGGCACTGGTCGAAGCGGTTTCAGACCGGGGGGGAGCCGCCCCGTGGATTCGGATCGGTCGAGTGAGCCCGGCGAGAGTTCTGGGCGGGTGCGGCGTCCGATCCACCCCGCCCGGCCGCACACCTCTGATGAGCCCGGCCAGACGCGGCTCGACTATGCGCGTCTGCATCCGGACGAGCAGCGCCGACTGTTCACCCAGGCGTCCGGCTACTTGCCGTCACGACCGGTGATCGGCCGTGACGCCCGGTCCGAGGCATTGCGGGAGGCCCATCGGAGACAGGTGACCGAGGTCGCCCAGGTCCTCCACACCCAGGGCAGGGACGCCGCTCTGCGACGGGCGGGGCGACTGGCCGCCGGCTCCGCCGCCCGCGTACTGCCCGGCGGATCAGCGGGCTCGACCGGTGAGGCCGGTTCCCGGACCGGAGAGCCGTCGCAGCGGCCGGACGCCGACCTCGATGACCTCTACGGCCCGGTCGTCGGCCCCAAGAAGGTCAAGGACCATGAGCTCTACCCGGGCGAGCACGGCACCGTGCGCCCCAATCCGCTGCTGACGAACCTTGATGAGGTCCCGCCGACCCTGCTGACCGCCGACCGTGGCGCCGCGTGGCTGTATGTGGTCACCGAGGACGGTGACATCGCGCTGGGCACCGAGAACGTCACCGGGGTGATGGGCGAGGAAGAGTTCCGTACGCTGCTGGAGGGTGTGCAGCGTGCCGAGCCGGACATGACGCCTCAGCGGTTGCGCGAGTTGCTGGACGGTGTCGGTCACACCGGTGTCGTCGTCCAGTTCGGGCGGGATGGTGACAGCCTTGTCGGCCTAGGCCGGGTGGCAGGAGAGTTCGCCTGGAACGAGAAGTCGGGAGCCTGGACGGTCAACGACAAGTCCGGCCGCTACATGAGCGCCAAGGTGCGCCCGGGGCTGACCGCCGAGAAGAGTGCCCAGTGGCTGGCCAACGTCGCGAGCCGGTTCAGCGACCGGCTGGGCGTCGAGGTCAGGCCCGTGCCGTACAAGGAGCGACCGGAGGCAGCCACCGTCCCGGCCGAGGAGCAGTGGCCGGAGCCTGTTTCCGGGGACGCCGCCGCGTTCCGGGGGCAGTCGGCGGAGCCCGTTTCCGCGGACGCCGTGACGGCTCCGCTGCCGACCGCCGCATCGGTGACGGCCGCGCCGGAACAGCCCACCGTCCAAGCCCGGTTCAGCTCCGCCGTCGCGAACTTCGGCACCGTTCGGGACGGCACGCAGGGCATGGTCCACATCGAGCCGGTGCCCGAGGAGACCGTCGTCTGGCTCCAGGACCAGGTCATCCGTCAGGTCGAGGGCGACCGGGGGGCGGACGAGGACGTCCGTGCCGCCGTGCGCGCCAGGCTCACCTCCCCCTTCTTGAGCAGCGAGTGGGCACGGCTGTTCAGCCGGTACGGCCTGCCCCTGGAAGTGCCCCGCCGGGGCGACTCCGTGTGGGCCGTCCTCCGGTTCACCCTGTCCGGTCCCCGCGCCGTCTCCCCGCAGATCGAGCGGATGCCGGAAGGACCGCCGGTCGCCGTACAGCGATGGGTGTTCGGCGTCAGCGAGACCGGCGGTACGGGCAGCACCGGCAACCTGCGTTCGGGGAGCCTGGCCCACGGACACACCTGGCAGCTCCCGCAGACCGGTTGGCTGCGGCGGGTGACGCTCAGCCCGAGTCTCAACGTCACCGTCAACCAGCGGACCGCCTCGCTCACGACCGGCATCACCGACCAGCCGATGCTCCTGCTGCGCAACCGCGAGCCCCAGGAGCGATTCGCGTACGACATCCACGCGCAGCTGCGGGTGACCGACTCGCTCCGGCAGGCGCTCACCACGGACCAAACCGGAGAGCAGCCGCAGACGGGCCGGACCGGAGAGCAGTCCCACACCGTCCGGACCGAAGACCAGTGGCACACGCCCCGCACCTCCGTGCCCGGCGCACTGACCGTGTGGTTCCCCCAGCACCTCGTCGACAGCGAGGCCGACCCCGCCACCCTGACCGGCCAGGACCCCGCCAATCGCCCGGCGTCGATGGAGACGCTGCTGGAGCGGGTGCCGCTGTTCGCGGTGGAGAGCGTGCCGCACGCCGACGAGTTCCTCGCCGACGTACTGAACTCCTTCGAGCGCGAACTGGCGGACATCTCGGAGTCCTCGCTGGACGAGCTGCGCCACTTCCTGGGCGAGGGCAACCTGCGCGGCAACCTGCCCCTGATGTACGGCGGCCGCCACACCTCGCCCACCCTGTTCGCCCGGGACGGCTCGGTCATCGGCATGCTGCGCCTGCGCAGCGAGCTGTCGCAGCGCACCGGCCCCGACGCCCTCGCGGGGCCGCCCACCCGGAACACCGTGCTGGAGTCGCACGTGATGCGCTCGGTGACTCTGGCCGGCAGGGCGGCGGCCACCAACGCGGCCGGTGTCGGCTTCAGTCTCGGCCTCGGCTTCGCGGCCGGCCCGTCCGACCCGGTCACCGGCACCGGGCAGATCGGTTTCACCCTGAGCGCGCAGGCCGGGGTCCAGCAGCAGATCACCCACACCCTCGGCTCCGGCGGCAGCGCCAAGACGTCGCACTCGCTGCGGACCGGCAAGCCCCTGCTGCTGGTGCGTGCGGACGCCGTCCACCACGTCACCCTGGTGCGCCCCGACGGCCCGGAGCACGTCCCGGCCGCGGGTACCCGACTGGCCGGTGCCACCACGTACCCGCTGATCCTTCGGGTGCCGTCCGAGGCCACCGTCACGGGCGTCCCGACGACCGTCCGTCATCTGCCGCCGGAGGTCCTGCACCTGCGCTCGCTGGGGGTGCTGACCACCCCGCTGAACGTCGAGGGGACCCGTCCGCTCTTCGACGACCTGGAGGCCTGGCTGGAGGAGCACGGCTTCCTGCCGCCGCGGCAGGACCGCAGCGCCTCCTGGCTGCGGATGCCGACCGAGAACGCTCTGCAGCTGGCGCGACTGAACAACGTACGCAAGCTCGAACAGCTCCGCTCCGGCGTGGGACTGCGCGCCGGACTCGACCAGATGGTCGAGGGCGGTCAGACAGTCCGGTTCGAGGTACCCGCGGTCACCGGAACCCGGCGCCTTGCCTTCCGGATCACCGCGGAACGCCGTTACCTGACGGACGAGCCCCACGGCGGGGTCACCCACGTCGCCGACCTGACCGGCGTCCAGATGCTCAACTACACCGGCTCGACCGTCCCCGGCGACGAGCAGGTCACACGCGTCCCCCGGGCCTACACCGGCACCGCGCGCGCCTCGCTGGACAACCCGTTCGACCGGCATGGCGACGCGGGGCTGCGGGGCGTCGCCCCCGAGTACACCCACATCCGGCAGACCTCGACCGCGACCGGCTCCAGCGCGGGAAGCGGACACGAGTTCTACGCCATGAGCCCCGGCGCGGACGGCATTCGGGTGCATAGGATCCCCGCCACCTACCGCACGTGGACGTCCTACAGCGACGGACCCGCCATGGCGCCGGGGGCGGCCGACGGGCACGTGACCATGGCGCTGCCCACCTACCGGACCCTCGACGACGCGGCCACCGCGGTGCTGCCCGCCCCGCCGGCCCCGCGCCCGCTCACCGCCGCGGACGCGAACGGACCGGCCGGCGTGCTGCGACTGCCCGAGACGGCCTGGGTGGACCGGGCCGCGGGCAGCGAGCCAGTACGCGAGGCGGTGCGGCAACTGTTCGCCGACCTCGACCGCGCGACCCCCACGGCGTGGGACGGCGTGGAAAGCGGGGCAACCAGGGCGACCGGAGAAACCGGGGAAGCGACCGCTTCCGTGGCTGCGGGGACCGACGAGGAGGCCGGTGCCCCGACCATGCCGGGGCAGTGGCCCACCACGGCGCCGCGCTGGACCGCTGCCCAGGCTGCGGACGTCGTGCGGCAGGCGGGGCGGCGGGCCGGGCGGGAGACCGGGCGGCTCGCGACCGGGGCCGGGATCCTCGACCCCCACGGCATCGTTCAGGAGGCCGTGGACGCGGGCCTGTCCCCGCACCACCTGACCGGCCACGCCCACCGGATCTTCAACGACTCGTACGTGGTGGAACTCCACGGCGTCGGCAGCTCCGGGGCCGTCTCCGGCACCCATGTCGTGATCGAGGTCGAGGGCCGCCTGACGGACGTGCGGGCGCTGCCGCGTCCCGGAGTGATGGACTACGAGCGGTGGATCCAGTCCGTCGACGCCGCCGCCCACACCGAGAACTCCGCCCGCGGCAACACCTACGGCCTCGGCGTGGAGGGCGAGTACGGGAATCCCGGGCGGTCGTTCACCCCGAGCGGCCGCTACACGCTCCGCAACACCGTTACCGACGGCTCCACGGTGAACGACAACTCCGGGGTCTTCCGCGTCAGCAGCGAGAACGACGTCCACGCCCACCGCTTCGCCGCCAAGGCAACCTACCGGGTCACCGTGCGGGCGGGCCGGAACAACGCGGCCGCCGCGGCGCTGGCCGGCGGACCCCGGTACGAGGGCAGCCGCATCGTCGAAGTGCCGGACGGCGTGGAGTTCCTGCTCTCCGACAACGACCTGGTCAACCACCCGGAGTTCAGGCTCGGCGACGTGCCCGCGCCACCGTCACCGGGCCCGTCGGACCGGCCGCTGCCCTCCTGGTTTGTGCGCGGCGGCGGACAGATCGGCTTCGGGGCCGTCACCGAGGTGCGCCCCGTGGGCGGCCGGTCCGCGTTCGAGAAGACCGTCCGGGGCCTCCTCGAACAAGTCGCCCCCGGGTCGACCGTTCCCGGCACTTCCGGCTACGTGCCCGGCGTTCTGACGCGCATCAACGAACACGCGACGTCGCTCGGCCTGCGGACCCTCGTCAACGCGGGCCCCCACGGCCACACCGCCTTCCACTTCGTGTATGGGTCCTGGCTGGGCCCGATGCTGGTCGAGGTCGCGCTGCGCGCCCGGCCCGCCCAGGACCTGGCGTCCGCCCGAGGCCGGCTCGCCGTCGGCAAACCGGGTCTGGACAACATCCTGGGACACACCAGCGGCGACGGCAGCGCACTGCCCGTCCCCGGCACCACCCGTCGGGCCCACACCACCTCGGTGGCCAACGCGCTGGAATTCTCACCGCTGGTCCAGAGCGACGGCCGCGCCTTCCGGACCACCCTGTCGGCCGCACGGCAGACGGGGGCCACCGAGACGGCCATCTCCACGCGTGAACGCCGTGCCTGGCAGCGCAGCATGCTGAGCGTCACAGAGGCCGACCTCCTCTACCGCTACGAAGTGACGGTCAGCTCCCGGATCCTGGACGAGGCCTCGCTGCCCGGAATGGCATGGCGGCTGGCCGCCGCCGCGGGCACGCTCACCGGCCTGACGGACTGGACAGCCTCGGTGTACGGGCGACTCCTCGGCCCCGTGGAGAACCTGACCGGGCCGCTGCCCCGGCCCCTCCAGCGGGTGTCCGGCGGCGTCGACGCCCACGTGGTGCACCGCTTCAACGGATCGGAGACCCCCGCCGTGGCGACGGCGCAAGCGCCGGACGGGCAGGCGGTCCAGGCCGGGGAGGCGGGCCAGGCCGGGCAGGCGGTGCAGGACGCGCAGGCGGGCCGGGCCGGGCAGTACTCCCGTATCACGCCGGCCGTGTACACCGACAACCCCGCCGGGCCGCTCGTAGCCCAACCCGGAGAAGTCGCCATCGACATGGAGGTCCCCGCCGCGCTGCGCCAACGCCTCTCCGGCTCGCCATGGCTCCCCGACCTGCCCATAGCGGTGTACGGCTTCGACGGTCTGCCCCACATCGACCAGGCGCTGCGCGCGGTCGATCCGGCGCTGGGAGACCGGCCCGCGCTGCCCGCCTCGGCATCGGTGGAGGGCATGCTGGTCCGACTCACCGGGCCGGTCATGACCGGCAGGGCAACCACGCTGTCACCGGCCGCCACGGCGCCGTTCCTGGGACAGCCGGGCACCGCAGACGTGTCGGTCCAGGTGTCGCTGTACGACCCGCACACCCTGACGCACAGCGTGGACACCGCCATCGACCGCGTCGAGATCTCCACGGACGGCTACTCCTCCCAGACAGACCTGACGACCTCCCCCGCTCTGGTCCTCGGCCACAGCGGCCCGCTCGACAGCGCCGACCGCCTCGGCCCCACGGTCCCGCTGCTGGGAGACCGCACCACCGCCGGGCAGACCCACACGTCCTCGGCCCCGCGGCGCGAAATGCTGCGCTTCGGCACCCCGAAGGCAGGTGAGGCGCGAGGCGCGCGCAGCGATCTGGTCGAAGCGATCGCCGTGGTGCGGATCACCGGACCGGGCGGCGTCACCCGATGGGTGACGGGCACGATCGTGCTGCGCACGTTGAACCCGCCACAGGCCTCGGTGTCCTCTGATGGGCAAGGCGAGGGCCGCGCCGAGGCAGTCGTGATCGTGGAGCCGGTAGCGGGGAGCACCGCTCCGGACGAGCCCGCGCACGATGACGCGTCCACCCCGGACCAGGTGATGTCGGAGGAAGACCGGATCGCGGCGGAGATGATGGGGCGGCAGCCTCGACGCGGATCCACCGCGGAGCGGGAGCGGGCAGGGGACCTTGGGGCAGGCTCATCGGGCACCGCACCGGACGCATGGGAGCCGGATCCGGGCACTGGGCGGTCGGTCCCCGCCGAGCACCCCGCCGAACTGGTCGAAGTGCCGGGCCTGAGGCTGGCGTTGAGCAGCGGGGAAACTCCCGTACAGCTCCAGCAGAGCCGCCGGCAGCTTTCAGGCACACCGCTGGTCGCGGGACCCAGCCGACTGCTGGGGCACGACTTCAGGGTGGCGGGGCCTGCCGTGGGGCCGCTCGACATCGCCACCTTCTACGTGGCGAGATCGGCCGGCCCGCAGGGAGGATTCACACAGGAACGTGTGAGAGCCCCCTGGCATGTCTCGACCTTCCTCTTCCCGTACGTCGTACTCCTCGACAGCGTGCAGGAGCGGGTGCGCGTGCGGACGGCCGACGGCGACACGGACATGGAGCACGCGGAGTTCGCCCAGCTCCTCGCCTCCCACCTCGCCGCCCAGCCCGTACGCCCGGGAGCCCCGATCGTGCTGCTGCTCGCAGGAGGCGGCGGCGAGGACCTGACGCTGCCGCGGCTGGTGGCCGCCTGGACGGAGCGCGAGGTATGGGCGCACTCCGGAGCCGTCGGTGTGCTGCCGGACGAGCGGCTCTCGCGCATCGTGCTCGTCGGTGGCGGCGCAGGACGGCCCGAGGGCCGGTGGATACGGACCCTGCCCGACGATCTTCGCACCGCCGTGCAACCCTACGGGGGGCAGGAGTTGCCCGGCCAGGCGCCGGCGGACTGGATCTCCGATCTCACCGGGCAGATGATCCCGAATGCCTCCGTCCACCACTACACAGTGGTCGACCACCTGAACCGGCCGGTGGGCCGGGCATCCCTGAACGCGGTGGACTGGGCCAGGGCGGAAGCAGCTTTGGGGCAGCACCCCCTGCCCCTGTCGGAGTTCTACCTCACCGGCCGCGCCATAGGTGACCGCTTGTTCGTCCGCGGCCTGCCCCAGCGCCGGCTTCCGTGGAAGCAGGACCTGCCGGACACGACGCCGTACTATTTCATCGCGCATGGAACCGAGAACTACGTACAGTTGCACCGTGGGAGGGCGGGCACCGCCTCGTTCAGCGGCACCGACACAGGGCGGTGGCTGAGGCGCCGACCCAGTCTGGAACGGCGGCGGCCGCGAGATCCGATCGTCCTGCTGGCGTGCTCCACCGGTGGTCTGACCACTGCGCCCGAAGGGAACGCCGCGCAGCAGGTGGCGAACGAGACCGGGCGCACCGTGTATGCGGCGACCGGCAAGGCTCGTTTCGAGTTCATCGTGGAGGACACACCGGACGGCTATCTGGGTGAGTGGCTGGTGTTCCATCCCGGCCACCCACAGGACCGGCACCTGTACGCTCCCGGCCGCCGGATAGTCGCCCCCCCGTTCGAACTGCAACCGGCCGCCGCTGGCGGCGCCGGAGGCTCGGGCCCGTTCGGCGTGTCCTTCGACGCGCCGGAGGCGACTTCACACGAGCCTGCCGCGCAGGGTGCCCGGCAGGACGAGGCACACATCGGCGATCCCATGCTGCAGGCGGCCCTTGCCGGGCCGTCCAGCACCGCACGGAAGGGCACCGTGATCCCGCAGCGGCCCCAGGGCGCCGACCTGGCCGTACCGGCACCGTGGCAGAACGTGCTCGACAGGGCCCGCGATGCCGTCCGCGGCATGGACGACACCGAACGCCGACGACTGCGCGCCGACGCCGAGGACATCATGGCGGCCCATGGCCTGGACGGGCCGTGGCCGTCCCAGACAGGCGGCGCACAGGGAGAATGGTACGGGCGGCTCCGGGACGCGGTGGCCCACTGGCTGCACGAGACGGGCCCGGTAGCCGCCGGGACACTGGCGCGGAACCTGCGCGAAGCAATGGACCCGAGACTCCAGTACGGCCTGCGCGGCGGCTCGACGGACCCGCTCCCCACCGGCGGGACCGACCCGCTCACCGACACCGTGCAGGAGTAACCCCTGCTCAACGGGCTGGGATCCGAGGTGGTCCGCCGGGCCATGGACATGGGCGGCCGCTCTCCTGGAGCTGTCGCCGTCGGCACGCCGGGCGCTGGGGTGGTGCCCGCACTCGCCGAGGCCCTGGCGGACGAGCCAAGGCTGCGCGGCGAGTTGGAGCGAGTGCCTTGGCTCGCGGGCGTCCTGGCGCGCAACGACCGGCTGCTGGACGACGCACGTGGCGAGAGTGCGCTGTGGCGTGCGGCGGTGGCGAGCGAGGTGCTGGCAGACGCGCTGATGCCGGCCCTGAGCCGGAAGCTGACGGGGCCGACCGCCCTGCTCGACCAGGATCCACAGCTCGCGGAGCGGTTCCTCGGCTCATCGTGGCTGCTGGAGTTCGCAGCCCGGGGCTCCGTGATCGCCGACGCGCTGCGCCAACTGAAGCGCGAGCGAGCCGCCCTGTTGATGTAGGGCGTCCACCGGGAGGTGCTCCGGACGATGGAGGAGACCGTGGCGCCGACGCGCGCCACGGCCGGGCCGGCCCGGCCGTCCGGGCGCGACGCGGAGACGACCAGACACGACCACCACCGTCGAGGACGGTAACGAAGGAGACAGCAGATGGTGAACGGCGACAGCGACCTCGGACCCGCGATGGCGGACGCCGAGGCGCAAGAGCGAGTACCGGAGGCCGGGGCGGCAGCACGCCCCGGCCTGGAGGGTGCTCCGGCGATGTCCCCACAGCTCAGGGAGGCCGCCCGGCTTGCCCCGGAGCACTGGCTCGCCATGACGGACCCCGGATGGACAGGCGAGGGGCCCCCACCGCCGTTTGCGGTGATGGGACAGGTGAGGTCCGGACCGGATGGCGAGATCCAGGAGTGGCGGGCGAACGATGAGCACCGGCCGTCGCCGGTGACGCGCGGCTGGCCGGCGCCCACGGACGAGATCGACGAGGCGATCCAGCTCGCGGTCACCGGTTACGGGCCCGGCGAGGACGTCGTCCGGCTACTCGCCACCGCCGAGGTGGCCTTCCCGGTCGATCCGGCCGGACAGCCGCTAGTGGGATCGACCGTGGACGGAATCCCGGCCCTGCCGGTCTACACCTCCGCGCCCCAGGTCGCCGCCCTGGGACGGCTGGCCCACGAGGCCATGCCAGTCACCCGGCTGCTCACCCTGCTCACCCCCGGGCAACGGCTGCTGGTCAACCCGGAGGGCGCCGCCTGCCTACTGATGGAGTCCGAGGCGCTGACCCGGGCGGAGACCGGGACCGAGCAGCCTGCGGGTGGTGGCGGGGGATGAGAGACGACACGGACCTCCGGAGACGCACAGGTGCGGGGCGTGCGGTTGAAGCGACGGCAAGTCATCGTCCGGCGCCTTGACGGGTCGTCCGGTCCGAAGCTCTGGCGGGTCGTCCGACGTCTACCGGCGGGGGCGAGGCGGCAGTGCCTCCCCACACTCGCATGACACCTTCCTGCATCGCGTCGCTCACACGTGTGATGACGTTGGGGGAATGCGGCCCGCCACGTCAGTGTGCCGTTCGCCACTAGGGCCTGTTGCGAAAGTCGATCTTGGTCGTGGAATGATCATGCGCTGTGGCGCGTGGAGATCTGACGGACGAGCAGTGGGCCAGACTGGAGCCGTTGTTGTCGAAGGGAATGAAGCCTGGCCGGCCGCCGATATGGCCGAGGCGACAGCTGGTCGACGGCATACGGTGGCGGACCCGGACCGGGACGCCGTGGCGGGATGTGCCCGAGCGGTACGGGCCGTGGGATCGGGTCTACGACCTGTTCCGGCGCCGCCAGCGCGACGGCACGTGGAAGCGAGTCTTCACCGAACTGCAGGCCCAGGCGGACGTGAAGGACCTGATCACCTGGGATGTCAGTGTCGACTCGACGATCTGCCGCGCCCACCAGCACGCTGCCGGAGCGGTCAAAAGGGGGCTCTTCAGAAGGAGCCGCCCGGCGGCGTTGAGGTCGAGCCGGACGACCCCGGTCTCGGGCGCTCGCGAGGTGGTCTGACCACCAAGGTCCATCTCGCGGTCGAGCAGGGGCAGAAGCCCATGTCGATTGTGATCACGGCCGGGCAGCGCGGGGATTCCCCGCAGTTCGAACCGGTCCTGGAGAACATCCGGGTGCCACGGCAGGGACTGGGGCGTCCACGCAAGCGGCCGGACAGAGTGCGTGCCGACAAGGCGTACGGCTCCCGGAAGAACCGTGCCTACCTGCGCCGACGTGGGATCCGGTGCACGATCCCGGAGAAGAAGGACCAGGTCCGCAACCGTAAGAAGCTCGGCTCCCGCGGCGGCCGTCCACCGACGTTCGACAAGGCCGACTACCGCGAGCGGCACGCGGTCGAATGCGGGATCAATCGCCTCAAGCGCCACCGGGCCGTGGCCACGAGATACGACAAACTCGCCGTCCGCTACGAAGCAACCGTGCTGGTCGCGGCCATCAATGAGTGGCTGTGACCCCGCGGCCGCAACAGCCTTCAGTTAACCCTTTGCCGAGGAACCGATAGACCAGCTACGTTCTCCCAGCCGTCCATGTTGATCCGGACCGGCACTGTCGACGAGGAGGTGTGGAGCACATGCGCAGGAGTGCCCAGCAGTTGAGCCCGCGTACTGACCTTTGCCACCTCCTCACGACGGAGACACCTTGTCGCTCCGCATCACCCCACTGACCGACCCCGCTCACGGGGCGCACAGCCGACGCCTTGCATGGCTGGCGTCCGACGCCGATGCCATCCCTGTCGGGACGGCCTTTCTGCGCCTGTTCGATGGCGGACAAGAGCACCTGGCCGAACTGACCCTCCACGTCCATCCCGTGGAGCGCCGCAAGGGCGTCGGCTCCCGGCTACTCGACACTGCCGTGGCCGCCGCCCGGGATAACACCCGACGCTGCGTCGTAACGCAGGCCGGGGCCGGATCGCCCGGCGACCACTTCCTGCCGGCCCGCGGCTTCCGCAAGGTCCTCACTCTGAGGTACTCCCGCCTGCCCCTGGCCGATGTGGACATCCCCTCCCTGGCAGATATCATTGAGCGTCCGCATTCCGGCTACCGGCTGGCGTCCTGGCAGGGAACCGTCCCCGACGATCTCGCCCAGACCTTCGCCGACTCACGTCGTGCCATGGACGACATGCCCATGGAGGACACCGACCACGGCACCACGACCTGGGACGTGGACCGGGTCCGGGCTGCGGCAAAGGCCGTCGAACAGCGCGGCGACCACCTGCACACCGTCGTCGCCATCGACACCTCCAACGGCTCGATCGCCGGGTTCACCGAACTCGTCGTGCCCGGCGGCGGCACTGGTGATGCCCAGCACTACGGCACCGGTGTGCTGCCCGAGCACCGCGGACACGGCCTCGGCCGCTGGATGAAGGCCGAGTCGATCCGACAGGCCCACGGGCACTACCCGGACCTCGGCGGCCTCCTGACCGACACCGCCGACAGCAACACGCACATGAGACACATCAGCGACAGCCTCGGCTACCTGCCCACTCACACGACACTGCAGTATCAGCTCGACCTGTAGAGACGAGCGGACGGGCCGGACCTGGGCATCACCTCGTCCGGCCCGTCGGCACTTTCACAACAGGCCCTAGGAGGCCAACACGCTTGTGGAATACACCAGTTGGGCGGGCGCGAGGAGTTCCCGGTCGATTGGCACACATCAGCTAACATCACTCGACCCATGACACACGTGTGTCCGTAGTCGCAGCGAAAGGCCCAGGCACTCATGCAAGTTGGCTTCATCGGCCTAGGAGTTATGGGGCAGCCAATGGCGCTACGCCTTGCCCGCTCCGGCACGCCCTTGGTGGTGTGGAACCGGACGACCGCCCGGACTGCCCCTCTGCGCGGAGCCGGCGTTGAGGTCGCGACGGATCCCGACGAGGTGTTCGCCCGTGCGGATGTGGTCGTGGTGATGCTGGCTGACGATCACGCCGTCGACGCGATTCTGGGCCGCGGCGGCCCGCTCTTCGCTGCCCGTGTCAGGGACCGGACGGTAGTCCACATGGGTACGACCTCGCCGGAGTACTCTCGCGCACTGGAGGCCGACATCCGTGCGGCGGGGGGAAGTTACGTGGAGGCCCCTGTCTCGGGCTCCCGCGTGCCCGCGGAAAGCGGTCAGCTGGTTGCGATGCTGGCCGGCGAGAAGCGGGACGTGGACGCGGTACGGCCGTTGCTCGCGCCCATGTGCCGTGAGACGTTCGTCTGCGGTCCTGCTCCCAGCGCACTGTTGATGAAGCTGTCGGTGAACCTGTTCCTGATCACTCTGGTGACCGGGCTCACCGAGGCATTCCACTTCGCGGACCGACTGGGGGTCGACCGGACGATGTTCTGCGACGTCATGGCTGCGAGCCCGATGGCAAGCTCGGTCTCCCTCATGAAGGCACCCAAGCTCCTGGCGGAGGACTTCGAGGTGCAGGCAGCCGCCCTGGACGTGTTGAAGAACAACCGGCTCATCGCCCAGGCAGCCCAGTCGTCCGGCGTCGCCTCCCCGCTGCTCGACGTATGTCACGCACTGTTCGAGGAGACGGTGGGTCTGGGACATGGCGCCGAGGACGTGATGGCGGTCCTCCGCGCACTCGAAGCCCGCACGGGTCGAATGGTGCACGCCAGGGCGGTGGACTTCGACTCGTCCCACTGTTGAGCACCCATCCGATATACGGAGGACAAAACCATGTATAAGGAGGAGAACGACCGTGCAACCTGCGAAATCGCCATGGGACAAGACCGCCGAAGCGGAAGCTGATGGGTTGGGATGGCTCGGGCTGAGGCCAGGACAGGACATGCTACGGACCTACCGCACTTCGGGGGTCTGGCGGAATGAAGGGCCGTTGGCAGACCTCCGGAAGTGGCGCGAGGAGATTCCGGAAGCAACCGCGATAGTCGCTTACCGAAACGGGGCGGATTTACGTCACCTTACCTATCGAGAATTCAGTCAGCAGGTGGAACGCTTCGCCGGTGCTCTGAGTGCTCTCGGGGTGGTTTCTGGAGACGCCGTGGCAGTCCAACTGCCGAACTGGTGGCAGGTGAGCGCATTGCTGTTGGCCTGCGCGAGAGTAGAAGCCGTTTTCACGCCCGTCATGATGACCATCGGCCCACGCGAGCTTGAACGGGTCCTCAAGAGACTCGGTGCCGTTATATGTGTGACGGCCGACCGATGGAATGACGCCGATTATGCGCGGCGGGTGGCCGAAATGGCCCCCCGACTCCCCGAGTTGCGGCACCGGGTGGTACTCACCGACGGGAAAGCTCCGGAGGGCGCGGTGCACTTCGGCCACCATTTCGAGCTGACCGCGTGGGAAGCAGAACGAGGAGCACTTCAGGAGGCGACTGCCGACGATCCGGACCGCGTGGCCGTAGTCCTGTTCACCTCGGGTACCTCCGGTGAACCGAAGGGAGCGCTGCATACGTTCAACACGCTTCATGCGGGAGCCACGCCCGTTGTTTCGGCCGAGGGGTTGGGGTGCCAGGACCGATTCTTCACCACGCAGGCACTCACCCACATGTTCGGGGTGATGTACAACATCATGATTCCCCTCCTGGCTGGCGGCACTTCGGTACTGTTGGACACCTGGGCCCCCGAGAGGGCGCTGGAGATCGTCTCGGAAACCGGGACCACTGTCCTGGGGGGTGCGCCCCCGTTTCTGACCGCGCTGGTCGATGCGGACCGGGCGAGCGGAAGGCCGCTGCGCTCGCTGCGCATGGTGCTCTGTGGCTCCACGACGATCCCCAGCCAGTTGGTCGCTTCCGTCCCACGCATATGGGGGGTCCCCCTGCGGAGCTTTTGGGGCATGACCGAGGTACCTGGACATGCCTGGACCCGGCGTGACGATCCCCCCATGTGGGCCCTGCACAGTGACGGGCGGCCAGGCACCGGAATCGAGCTTGATTTCCGGCCCGATACCGAGGCGCCGCCCACCGCAGAGCAACCAGCTCGCCTTTTCGTCCGCGGAGGCGGCGTCTGCCTGGCGACATTCGGCCGTGACAGTGGTCAACTGCGCGTGACGTCCCAGATTGACGACGGCTGGTACGACACCGGTGACCTGGCTGTTCCGGACGGGCGGGACGGCCTGCGCCTCATAGGCCGGACCGCGGATCGCATCGGCGGCTCTTTCATGATTCCTGTCAGAGATGTCGAGACCGAACTACTGAGGCATCCCGATGTCGAAGATGTCGTCCTCGTCGGTTACCCGGATACTCAGGCAGGTGAACTCGCCTGTGCGGTCGTCGTACCCGGTGAGGCCGCTCCCACTCTGGCCGGCCTCCGGGAGTACCTGTCCGCGCGTGGAATGACCCAGTGGTACCAGCCCAGTCGGCTGGAGCTGGTGACGGAGCTGCCTCGAAACGAGACCGGCAAGGTTCGGAGAGACCTGCTCCGAGCTCAGGTGAAGAAAGGGCATCTGAAGAACGGGTTGCCCACGTGACGGCGTGCGATGGTGCCGATGAGGACGAAGGTGCCGACGGATGCCAGTCGTCGATGCCGACGCTCGCCGTCGTCACGTTCAGGGACTTCGCGTAGCGTCCGGTGCCTTGGCGGCGACGGGTGCTGACGCCACCGGCCCGCGAGCTCCTCACCGGGTACCAGGCTTGGCAGGCCACCGAGGCCACCGAGGCCACCGACGACGACCTGTACGAGCTGATCGGCAAGGTGAACGAGGTCCACAAAACGCTCCGCGGGGACACATGCTCCGTAGGGCCGGTGAGCCTGCCCGACGGGCTGAGGTACGTGGAGCTGAACTGGGACCACTGGCTGCGCGTCTTCGCCCACGAGGCCGGCGTCCCCGTATGGCTGAGCTCACCGGGCCCGACGGCCGCTTCCACGGCAGGGCGGACCCGCCGGCCGCGTTGACGCCTTCGATTCGCGTCAGCGCGGGGACGTACTGAACCTGACCGTGGAGCAGGCCGGGCAGGCCGGACTCCTGACGCCCGAGCAGGCCGATGCCGTCCGCGACGCCGGCCCGATCCCGGCCGAGCTGGTACGGGCGTACCGTACCTCGTGGGCGGGCGGCAGGACCCTCGCGGAGCGGGTGTCGCTGGAGGTCGACCAGCGGCTGGGCGAACGAGTTCGCCTGGCCCTTCGCCCCCTGCCCGGCGAGGGCGCCGATGCGCTGGGGGTACTGGCGGCGGTGTCGCTGGCGGCTGGCCCGGGCGCCCGGGGGCTGGTGGAGACGGACGGCCGGTAGGTGTACGCGGTCAACAACCGACCTCCCTCCAGTTCTCCCTTCGAGATCGACGCCGCGGGCACGCTGCTCGACCGCGTGTCGGGCGACGGGTCGCCACTGGTGATGCAGGCGGACGGCGAAAGGCTCAGATCTTCTTAACTGCGCTTTGGAGCCGACCTGTTCGACTTCCTGCGGCGCTACGGCCCGGAGCACCCCGCAGCGGCCGACGAGCGGGACGGGCGTACGGTCGGCGAGCCGACGATCACCCGCGCGGTGCAGGCGCGTGTCCTGGAACCGATCGCCGAGGAGCCGGAGCAGGCCCAGTCGCAGGCGCGACACGACGGTCCCCACGACAAGGACCCGGACGGCGGCGGACCCGGAGGCTGGGGACCGAAGGCCGACGGTCCGCGGGACGGCGACGCACCGGGCGGCGCGGACCTCCCGGCAACGCCGCACCCGGACGCGGAGCTGGCCCGGTTGCGGAGCCCGGGGCGGGCGCGCGTGCGGACGGCGGAGCGCGGCCGGCGGGCTCACGGTGGGGGAGAACCCGGCAGGACAGCGTGTGGCGGTCGGCGTGTCCGCGGTCGTGGATGCCGGTCACCGATTACGGGCCCGGCGAGGACGTCGTTCGGCTGCTCGCCACCGCCGAGGTAGCCTTCCCGGTCGATCCGGCCGGACGTCCGCTGGTGGCGTCGACCCCAGACGGCATCGCGGCCCTGCCGGTTTACACCTCGGGCGGTCAGATCGTCGGGCTGGGCGGGCTGGCCCGCGAGGCCCGGTTGCGCTCCCTGCTCGCTCCGGAGCAATCGGCTGCTTGTGATTCCCGCGGGCGCGCGGCCTGCCTGCTGTTGGAGATCGAGGCGCTGCTCGCGGCGGACGCCGAGGCGCCGGCGGGCGCAACCAGGGAGCCGGCCGCGGCTGGAAGGGGGGCCCGCCGGGCGGCCGGCCTGATGAACGCGCACGCCGACCGAGGGCGGCTGGGGTCACCGCGGCCCCGGCCACTCGCTTGCCTCGGACCCGCGGCGAGGCGGCGGGTCACTTCCGGGCGCCGGTGCGGTCCACCCCGTCAGGAGGGGGTGAGAACCATGCGGAAGCGGGCCTCGCCGCGCAGCATGCGGTCGTACGCGTGCGCGGCGTCGGCGAGGACCGCGTGTTCCGTGAGCGGGGCGATGTCCTGTGCCTCGGCAAAGCGCAGGTTGTGTTCGTTGCCGGCGGGTGTCCCGGTGAGGGAACCGCTCACCTCCACGGCGCCGAAGACCAGCTGACGCGGCGTGACCCGGATCGGCTCGGGGCTGACACCGACGACGACGAGCTTGCCTCCGTGGGCGATTCCCCCCCCAGCAGGGGAGTCAGGTCTCCCGCGGCGGCGGTCGCCAGGACGAGGTGGGCGCCCCCGAGTTCGCTCAGCCGGGCGGCGACGTCGCTGTTGGAGCTGTCGATGTAGTGATGCGCGCCGAGCCGGCTGGCCAGGTCGGACTTGTCCGTACCCCGGGCGACGGCCGCCACGCGCAGACCGAGCTTGCGGGCGTACTGGATGCCCAGGTGCCCCAGTCCCCCGACGCCCTGAACGGCGACGAGGTCGCCCGGAGCGGCGCCGTCCCTGCGCAGCACGTTCCGGGTGAGGGCGTGGTAGACGGTGAAGCCGGCACACAGGAGAGGGGCGACGCGGAGCGCGCTCATGGTCTCCCGCACCGACACCAGCGCCGTCTGGCGTGCGTACATCACCTCCGCGTAGCCGCCGTCGGTGTTGATGCCCGTGTACGGCTGGTCGGTGCAGCCGACGAAATCGGCCTGGCGGCACCGCTCGCAGACACCACAGTGGCCACCGAGGAAGCCCACCCCCACCCGGTCGCCGACGTTCCACCCGGTGATGCCTTCGCCGAGCGCGTCGATGCGGCCCACGGCCTCGTGGCCGGGCACCCGGTTCGCGGTGCCTGCGTCGTGCGGGTGGACGGCCGCCCCGTCGCTGTGGCAGATCCCGCAGGCCTCGACCCGGATCCGCACCTGACCGGGGCCCGGCTGGACCAGCTCCCGTTCGGCAAGGCGCAGACCGCCGTCCGGAGCGACCTCGACAGCGCGGTAGACAGGCATCCTCGGTCTCCTTCTGGTGTGATGACGTCGGCCGGCGCGGCCCGACGGGACAGCCTCCGGCCGCGTCCCCCGTGCGCGCGTGGGTGCCGGACGGTGACACCGGCGCCGTCCGACACCCAGGGGTTCCCGTCGTCGGCCACGGTTGTGGACGTGTTGTGGGCGCGTTGTTGACCGCTCGCCCGGCATGGCTCGCACTGGGACAGCGCAGTCGTTTGACGGATGTCCCGGACCGAGCCCTCCCGCAGACTCACTTCCGATCGCTTGTGACGGAGACGTGAAGCGGGCCCCTGCACCGGTTCCCGTCCCGCCTCCTGAACCCCGCACGTCCAAGGAGAGCAGTGACCACCAAACGCGACATGATCGTGCGCCCCGCGCATGATCTCGGCGGGCTGCCGGCCGGGCCGGTCGTCCCGTCGGACCATGAGTTGACGCCCTTCGAGAAGAGCTGCCACGCACTGCTCAACGTCCTCGCCGCGCACAAGCTCGTCAACACCGAGGAGAAGCGCCGTGGAGTGGAGGACCTCGGGGCGCAGGTCATCGGTGAACTCACCTACTACGAGAGGTGGGCCGTCTCGGCGTCCAAGGTGCTGATCGAGAAGGGTGTCATCACCTCGGAGGAACTGGGCGCCAGGATGAACGAGATCCGCGCCCGGCTCACGGAGGTCGCCGCATGAGCACCCGCTTCGCCGAGAACCAGAGGGTGCGCATCGCCGACCGCGACGCGCCCGGACACGTGCGGACACCGTTCTACGTGCGTGGCAAGGAAGGCCGGATCGAGCGCGTCCTTCCCCGCTTCCTCAACCCCGAGCGGGAGGCCTACGGCGTCAACGAGGGCACCGATGTGCGCCTGTACCGGGTGCGCGTCGAGCAGTCCGCCCTCTGGCCCGACTACGACGGGCCGGCAGGTGACGTCCTGGAACTCGAGATCTACGAGCACTGGCTCGAACCGCTTGACCACTCCGACGCAGAAAGGGCGTGACGGCGTGACGGCTACGCACGACCACGCGGAAGACATCGTGGACCACGGTGACCACACGCACGGCGGCACCGGTGCGACCGACCCGCACGCCCCCATCGAGAACACCACCGAAGAACCTGACTACTTCGACGTCCTGCAGCAGGCCATCCGCGAACTGCTCGTGGACAAGGGCCTGATCTCCGCGGACGAGGTGCGCGCCATGGTGGAGACGCTCGACGCGCATCGGCCCGCACTCGGCTCGGCACTGGTCGCCCGGGCCTGGACCGACCCGGATTTCAGACAGCGCCTGCTCACCGACGGTACGGCCGCCATCGAGGAGTTCGGCATCGACAACTACGACGGCACCAAGCTGATCGTGCTGGAGCAGACGCCCGACGTGCACAACCTCGTTGTGTGCACGCTCTGCTCGTGCTACCCGCGCCCGGTCCTGGGACTGCCGCCGGACTGGTACAAGAGCCGCCCCTACCGCGCTCGTGCCGTGCGCGAACCGCGTGCTCTACTCGCGGAGTTCGGCACCGACGTGCCCCAGGAGGTGACCATTCGCGTGCACGACAGCAACGCGAACATGCGGTACCTGGTGCTGCCGATGCGTCCCGCCGGAACCGAGGACATGAGCGAGCGGGAGCTCGCCGCCCTCGTCACGCGGGACACCATGATCGGCGTCACCACGCCCAGGCTGCCGTGAGCGGGTTCCGCCGGCGGCCGGAGGGCTCCGGGGTGGCGGACACACGTGTGTCCGCCACCTCCGGCGGCGAGCGGGCCGGGGACGCCCGGTGGGTGTTTCTCGGCCGGCCGCTGTCCTCGTACCTCGCGGAGGCGGTGGGCTCGGCCTGGCTCGTCCTGGCCGCTCTCACCGCGGTCTCCGTCACGATGCGGGCGGACGGCAGCTATCTGTCGTCGTGGCCGTTGACCGTGCGTCTGGCCGTCGTGGGGGCCGTGGTCGGCGGCAGTGTCGCGGTGTTCTCCCTCACGCCGCCCGGCAAGGAGTCCGGCGCCCACCTCAACCCGGCGATCAGCCTGTTCATGGCCCTCCGCGGCGTCCTGGGCATCGGGGACCTGCTCGCGTACTGCGCCTTCCAGCTGGGTGGATCGGTACTGGGCGTGTACGCCGCCCGGGCGCTGTGGGGCGACCGGGTCACCACGGTGCACGACGGGCTGATCCAGCCCGGTGCCAGCTGGGGCGACTCCCTCGTCGTCGTGGCCGGTGAACTTCTCAGTACCGCGGCGCTGCTTTGGGTGCTGGCAGCCATGACGGCCAGACCCCGGCCGCGGTCGACACCGTGGGTGGTCGCCGCCGCGATCGCGGTACTGATCACCACCACCGGGTCGCGGACGGGAGCGAGCTTCAACCCGGCCCGCAACTTCGGGCCCCACGTCGTCTCCGGTGACTACCACCTGTTCTGGGCCTACATGCTGGCACCCCTCGCCGGGGCCCTGGTAGCCGCGGCGGCGGCCCCCGCCGCGCATCGCACGGCATGGACACACCGGGTGTGCTGCGAACGCGACATCCACCGCTATCACCGGTCCCAGCCGCCCGCGCGGCACCGTCTTCCCTCCATCCCCAGGTGATCACCATGTCCCACACCACCATCGGTACCGCGGCGGTCGCGTCCGCCGCCCGGCCGGCCCCCGCGGGTGCGCAGGACCCCGTCGGCGAGAGCCTGCGCCGGCAGGCACGGACCGTCGTGGCCGAGCTGGGCCTCGACGGCACCGAATTGGCTCCCCCTCTGGTCTTTGCCCTCCTGCGCGCGGGGTTCGGGATACAGACCGGCCGCCTGACCGGGGGAGTGGAGATCCGGCCCTGCCCGGAGTACTACGGGTCCGGGTCCCTCCTGGTCAGCTGGGCCCCCCACGAGGCGGCGTACACACCCCTGGACCCCCGCGTGACCCATGTGGAGGGCGTCATGGCCTGCGCCCTGCTCGACACCGTGCGGGCGCTGGGGTTCCGGGCCAAGCGGCTGGGCGCTTCCTACTCGGTCCAGGTGCAGCCGTGGGGGTCCGATGCCCCGAGCTGACGCGACGGTCCGGTTCGTCCGGGAGCACCGGAGCACGTTCGCGCTGGTGTCGGGCATCGTCCTGACGACCGTCGGCGCCCTGGCGGTGCTCGCGTACGTGGTGTCCGCACACCGCTTCTCCGTCGGAACCCAGGTCTTCGGGACCGGGCTCGGTGTCACGGCCTACATGCTCGGGGTGCGGCACGCGTTCGACGCCGACCACATCGCCGCGATCGACAACACCACCCGACGCTTCCTGGCCGAGGGGCGGCCCTCAAACAGTCTGGGCTTCTGGTTCGCGCTCGGGCACTCGTCGGTCGTCGTCGCACTGAGCCTGCTCACCGCCCTCGGAGCCCGCCTGGCGACCCGGCTGACCGACGACTCCTCCTCCGCCCGCCTCGCCCTGTCGGTGCTCGGCACCTCCGTCTCCGGGCTGTTCCTGTGCCTGGTGGGCGTTCTCAACCTTGTGGCGCTGCGCCGTATCGCGGCTCTGTACCGGTCGGCCCGCCGAGGCGATCACGACGAGGAGCGGCTGAGCCGGGCACTCGACGACCGGGGACTGCTGTCCCGCCTGCTGCGCCGCCTGACCGCTTCGACGACGCGGCCTTGGCACATGTTCCCCCTCGGACTGCTCTTCGGCCTCGGCTTCGACACCGCCACCGAGGTCTCGCTGCTCGTCCTCTCGGGCGCCGGCGCCACGTCCGGTGTCCCGTGGTGGGCGCTGATGCTCCTGCCCCTGCTCTTCACCTGCGGGATGAGTCTCTTCGACACCCTCGACGGGGCCTTCATGTCCGCCGCCTACCGGTGGGCCTTCGACCATCCTCTGCGGCGCATCCACTACAACCTCACCACCACCGGCCTGTCGGCGGCCGCGGCACTGATGGTCGGAGCGGTGAACCTGGCGACTGCGCTGAGCAGCAGAATGCCCACGGTGGACAGGGTCCTGCCGTGGCTGGCCGACATCGACCTCAACGCCGTCGGCTACCTGATCGGCGGGCTCTTCCTCGTGGCATGGATCTTCTCCGCGCTGTACTGGAAGGTCGCCGGCTCCCCGGGCCGGCGCCATGGGACGGCGGGCCGCGCCCCCGTCACGACAGGAGTGCGGGTCGCGACCGCGCCGGCCGAACAGGAAGCCTGACGCGCAGCGGCACGGGGAGTGCTCCCTGCCGCCGTAGCGGCCGTGAAGAGGCGGCGGGGGCGAACCCGTTCGCGGTTCGCCCCCGTCCGAAAGATGTCAATCGTGAGGAAAGCCGGTTACCGGCCGCTCAGTCCAGCGGCTTGATGGTTCCCGTGAGGGCGATCGGAGTACCGTCCGCCTCCGTGATGCGGGAGTAGACCTGGCCGCGTTCGATATCCTCCAGGTGGGTGACGGTCGCCCCCGACTCCTCCTTCCACGAGGTGAGGAACACCTCGGGCCGGATCTCCTGCGTGGTGACAGCGACCGTCTCGGTGTAGCCGTCCGGTACCAGGCCCCCGCCGTTGACGACGGTGAAGGTCATCTGCCCTTCGGGCTCGAAGCGCATCTCCAGGGACAACTGTCCCAGGTCGGCGAAGAAGTTCCGGTGGGCCAACGGCTCTTGTGACATGACATGCCTTCCTGACGGGCTCGTACGTGTTCCTGCCAGGATTCCCCGGCACTCGCAGCGGGGCATCCGTCGTCTGACCTAACGTTCCGCCTCGCGGATGACGTACGCAATCGAGCGCGACCTGGAGGACGGCCTCGCCGGCTGACGCCGCGTAGGCGCCGGGACGGCGGCCCGCCACCGGCCGCCGGGGGCGGTACGACCGCGTCCGGCAGCCTTCCCGCGCGTCGTGAGCAGGGTGCGCCCGGCCGCACACCCGGAGACGGCCCGACGCCACTGCGCCCCACCGGTCGACACCGGTGGGGCGCGGAGAGAGCCCCCGTTTCGCCCAGGCCTTCCGGACGCCGGGGGTGGGCCGCTCGTGTGCCGGAGTGCCGGCTGTCAGCCCTGGCGGGCCTTGGAACGGGGGTCCTTCTTGTTGATCACGTACGTCACCCCGCGCCTGCGGACCACCTGGGCGCCGGGCTTGTTCTTCAGCGAGCGCAACGAGTTGCGTACCTTCATGGCTGTCTCCTTGTGAGCGATCGAACCGGCGGTCGCCGTCAGCGGTGAGCCCGAGCGGTGCTTCCGTAGCGCTGCTCGAACCGCTGGACCCGTCCCGCGGTGTCGACGACGCGGGAGGTGCCGGTGTAGAAGGGGTGGCTCGCCGAGGAGACCTCGACGTCGACGACCGGATACGTGTGGCCGTCCTTCCCCTGGACCGTGTGCTGCGTGGCGGCGGTGGAGGGGACGAGCAGTTCGAAGCCCGCCGCGCGGTCGCGGAAGAGGACGGGGCGGGAGACAGGGTGGATGGCATGCCTCATGGCGGTGTCCTTACTGGGTGCTCCCGTCGCCGAATGGCGCCGGGGTTGCCGGGGGTGGGGTCAGCGCTCTTCGCGGAAGAGGACGTGTGCGCCGGCCTTGGGGTCGTACTTGCGCAGGACCAGCCGGTCGGGGTCGTTCAGGCGGTTCTTGCGGGTCACGTAGGTGACGCCGGTGCCGGCTGTCGACCTCAGCTTGACGACGGGCCGCGTGGTGCTGCGTGCCATGAGGTGCCCCTTTCACGTGCACCCGAGTCGATTGACTCGAGCATGTCAGACGAGAGTCATAACGGCATCCGCCAGCCCCGCATTCCCGACGCCGGCTGAGGGGGCCGAGCACACGACGACGCCGCATGTGCGCGCTCCGCCCACCGCGCGCCCACGACCGACGCCTGCCGTAAGCCGGGCGCCCGGACGGCCCGGACCGGGTGACACGGGGCCACGACACACGTGAACCGTCCGTGGTGAGCCGGCTACTGGCCGCGCCGCCTCACGGCGTCGGATCCCGGTGGGCCGGCTGCCACACGTCGGGGTGGGCGGCGGCGAGGCTTCGGGCCGTCGCCCGGCATGCGCTGACGAAGTCGGCCACCGCCGCCGAATCGTCGTCGCCGCGCCACATGACGCTCATTCGGTTGTAGAGGCCCGGGATCGGCACGAAGGCCACTTCCGGATGAGCGGCGAAACGGAACGAGGCCGGAACCGCCGACACCCCGAGCCCCGCCGCCACCAGATCGGTCACCGCCGAAGGCGCGGTGGGTATCACCTTGAGTCCGACACGCGCGGCTTGCGCGGCGGCCTGCAACTGCGCCCAGCAGTGCCCACGTTCCCGCAGCGGGAAGAGCAACGTGTCGTCGGCCAGCTCGGAAACCGTGACCTCCGGCGCGCGCGCCTTCGGGTGTTCCCGTCCCAGGAGCGCGCTGGTGTGCTCCTCGATCAGCGCCTCGCTCACACACCCGTCGGCGGGGTACTCGTCCCAGGTCAGCACCACGTCGACGCGTCCGCCGACGAGCGCGGCCGTCTCGTCGTGGTCGTCCAGGCCGGTCACCGACACCTGCACATGGGGATGAGCGGTGCGGAAGGACCGCAGCGTCTCGGCGAGGAGGCCGCCGGGCGGTCCGGGCAGCGGGGCGGACACCGTCAGCACCACGGCGCCCTCGCGGCCCGTGGCCAACGACCGGGCGGCTCGCACCAGCCGGTGGTTGTGCGCCAGTGCCCGCTCGGCGTACGGCACGATCACACGGCCGCCCGGGGTGAGTTCGGCTCCCCGGGGCGTGCGGTCGAAGAGCACCACCCCGAGCAGCCGCTCCAACTGCTGCACCTGTCTGCTGAGCGCCGGCTGGGCGACGCCGATACTGCTCGCGGCATGACCGAAGTGCCCCTCCCGCGCGACGGCGAGGAAGGCCCTCAGCAGCCGGGGCTCGACGTCCGGCTCGGACGGTGTCGTCCTGAACGGTGGTTCAGACGTGTTCACAGGAGAAGTCACCTTCGGGTCGGGACGCCGGACGCGGCACAAGCCACGTCCGTGGGGGAGAACCCACGTGGCACCGGGGGCATTCCGTCGCGGCATCGCCTGATGACGGAACGGTCTTGGACGGTACCGGACCCGGTCTGTTGAGATGACAACGAACGCATCGGAAGCGAGGAATCACGTGACGTCCCTGTCCGGCAACATCAGTTCCCCCGTCCTGACGGACCCCGACACCCAGACCGCCGTCAACTTCCTGGGCGGACTGGTCCGTATCCGGGCCCGGGCTGCGGACACCGCAGGCGCGTACGCACTGCTGGAGCACAGCGGAGAACGCGGCTACATGTCTCCGTTGCACCTGCACGAGTCGGACGAGGAGACCTTCCTGGTCCTCGAAGGCACCCTGCGGGTCGAGGTCGGCAACGAGGTGCGCAGTGTAGGCGCGGGTGCCCTGGCCCTGCTCCCGAGGGGGCTTGCGCACGGTTTCGTGGTGACCTCGCCCCAGGCCCGGTTCCTGACCCTGCACACCCCCGGCGGCGGCTTCGACGAGTTCGTGGCCGAAATGGGCATCCCGCTTGCGGCAGGCGAGGCCCTGGTCGGCGGCGCGGGTCCCGACCCGGAGGAGTTGACGCGCATCGCAGCCTCCCACGGCATCCAGATCGTCGGCCCGCCGCTGCTCCCCTGAGCCCGGCGCCCGGTCCGAACGGGCTGGCGGTTCGTGCACCCCTCCCGCGCGAGGGGGACGGTCCCCCGTGGAGGGGCTGGCGTGCGGCCTTCCCCCCACCCGCCCGCCGGCCTCCCGTCGCCGGCCCCGGCCGCCCGGGAGCCACTCGTCCGACGCCCGGTGCGGCCCGCCGGGCAGGGAAACCCGGGCTCAGCTCCTCACGGGGCGCATTCACGCCGATGGGGCGTCCGGCGCATGTCGTGCGAGCACGCTGCGCCGGGCCGGCTCCTCAGCCGGCCAAAGGACACGTCCGGTCTGTGTCACACACGCAGTGGTGCGTCTTCGTTCTTGCCCGGCTCGCCGGAGCCTCTGCGGGTGTGGGAGGCCGGGGAGTCAGCTTCCCGGCGTAGCCATAGCGTGCTCGGCCAGAGGGCGAACAGCACGGCGGCGACGCCGGCGAGCGCGATGGCCGCGCGGGCGCCGGTCACCTGGGCGACCAGGCCGGCGAGGGCGGCACCGAAGCCCTGCGCTGTGAGATTCATGGACGCGGCTACACCCATTCCCTGCGCACGCTGGGCGTCGGGTAGCATCTCGCCGAGGAACGACACCGAGAGAACGACCTGGATCGCCCACAGCGTGCCGCTCAGTCCGAAGACGATCAGGGCCGGGTACGGGCCACCACCGAGCAGCACCAGCGGCAGTGGTGCACCTGCCGCCAGGCAGGCGATCGGGAATACGAGCGTCCTTCGGTGTTCGGGCAGGTAACGGGCCAAGAGGCCCAGCCCCAGAAAAGAACAGGCGGCGGAAGCCGCCAGGGGAAAACCCACCCAGGCCGGATTCGCGCCGATTTCGTGCACGAGCGGGGTGACGAGGCCGTCGGGTGCCATCAGGAAAAGCCCGGACAAAGTCGAAGCGAAGATCGCGCGCTGTCCGCGACCGCTCCACACCACACGCAGGCGACCGACGAGTGAGCGTCGCTGAGTGGGGGTGGCCGAAGCGGGCCGGAAGCCGACGAAGGACCTGATCAGGATCGCTGACAACGCGAAGGTCGCGGCGTCGACGGCGAGGCCACCCGGGGGCTGACGGTCGAGGCGATGATGCCGCCCGCAGCGAATCCGGCCAGCTGCCCCGCCTGGTTCACGGACTGCCGCAACGCCATGGCGGCCGTGTACTGCTTCGCGTCGACGATGTCTCGCACGAAAGCCAGATGGGTCGCCTTGTAGGGCCCGTTGAGGAACGACGACGCGGCGACCAGGGCGCACAGCGCCGCCAGCGGGATGCCGGGAACCGTCATGGCGGCCACCCCGACCGCACGGACGGCGTTGATGGCAATGATGATCTCGCGGCGCGGCCTGCGGTCCGCGACCGTGGACAGTACCAGGGCACCGGCCATGGTGGGCAGGTAGGTCAGCCCGTAGGTCAGGCCGGTGAGAGCAGCGGAGTCCGTCCGGTCGAACACCATGACTGTCAAGGCGACACGGGAGAACTGGTCCCCGATGACGGAAAGGAATTCCGTCGCGCTCGTCACGCGGAATTCACGGACCCGAAGTACGGACCACATTCTCATGACCTGTTGATTCCTGGTGAGCCACGAGCAGTCTCGTGGAGGAGCCGACCCTTTGCGCCTCGTGCGCCGACGGGGTGGACGGAAGACTCAGTCGCTGGTCCACTGCCCAGGGCTTCGGCGTAGTCGCCAGGCGTCCGGTTCATGACGGTCCGCCAGGTTGGCCGGCCGGGGAGAGCGGAACAGGCACGGCTTCCAAGATCATGGAGTTCTCGACGCCCCGTGACCTGCCTGGAAGACCGTGCCTGCCGAAGCATCATCGCTGATCCCGCCTGCCCTTGACCGACTCCGCGAGCATCCAGAGGTCGCGCCGGAAGAGGTGCCCGGACTGCTGGGCGCCTCGCCCAGGTGCCCGATCCGCGTGATCCCCGTAGAGTGCGCCACGCCCTGGTCGGCGTCCTTGCCCTGGCCGCGTGCGCGGTGCTGGCGGGGGCAACGTCGCTGCTGGCGGTCGGCGAATGGATCACCGACGCTCCGCCCCACGTGCTGCAACACGTCGGCATGCGACTCGACCCCCTGTTCCCTGAACGGTCCCTGCCTGCGGAAACAACGGTCCGACGGCTGCTGGCCCGGATCGACGGCGACGCGCTGGACCTGGCGGTCGGCCGCTGGCTCGCCGACCGCCGCAACCGAACCCGGGACCGGCTGCGCGGCCTGGCGGTCGACGGCAAGAGCCTTCGCGGAGCGGCCAAGGCCGACGGCCGCAAGATTCACCTGCTCGCAGCCCTGGACCACACCGGCCTGGTCCTGGCCCAGCTGGACGTCGGTGAGAAGACGAACGAGATCATCTGCTTCCAGCCGTTGCTGGAGACCATTGCCGACCTGGCCGGGGTGGTCGTCACCAGCGACGCCATGCACACCCAACGCGAGCACGCCGACTACCTCCTCGGCCGCGAAGCCCCTGTACATCGTGATCGTCAAGGGCAACCAGAAGAAGCTCCGCAAGCAGCTCAAATCCCTTCCATGGACAGAGATCCCGCTGCAGGGCCGCGTGAGGGGCATCGGCCACGGACGCTCGGAGATCCGACGGATCAAGGTGGCCCCGGTCAACGGCCTGCTCTTCCCCGGAGCCCGGCAGGCCGTCCAGATCAAGCGCCGCCGCACCGACCGCAAGACCGGCAAGACCACCATCAAGACCGTCTACGCCGTCACCAGCCTCGCCGCCGAGCAAGCCGACCCCGCCCAACTCGCGACCCTGATCCGTGATCACTGGCAGATCGAGGCCCTGCACCACGTCAGAGACACCACGTTCGCCGAAGACGCCTCACAATTGCCAACCGGGAACGCGCCCCAGGCGATGACCACCTGGCGCAACCTCGCCATCGGCGCCCTGCGACTGGCCGGCGCGACCAACATCGCCGCCGCTGTGCGACACAACGCCCGCAACGCGGACCGCCCGCTCACCCTGCTCGGCCTCAAGTGATCACGAAACGGACACCCGCCGACTACGCCGAAGCCCTGGTCCACCGCCCACCCCCTCGGGCTACTCGGTGGACCAATCCGGGGGACCCGCGAACCCGTCCGGAGGGGGGAGTTCCGTCGCTCGGTACATAACGAGCCACCCTTCTGCCTGGGTGACACGGCAGCCAACCTGCCTTTGCAGACAGTAGGTTTGACCGTCACACCCGGCCATAAGGAAGGTCACACGCGCAGAGTTGAACTCCATGTGGCTCGCCGCCGTTCACACGTGGGTACGGCAGGGCTGTGGCCAGGACGGTGGGCTCCGCCTCGAAAGAGGCGGTGACAGGCAGTGGGGCGGAGGGGCCCCGGTGATCGGAGGGGGAGCGGACGCCGCCGCAAGCGGCACACCTGCCGGTGCGATCACTGGAGGTGTGCCGTGACTACATTGTCGTAAGATGACGGAATCCGGCCTGCGGCACGAACTGTCCCAGCACACGGTTCAGGCCGCAGACTGCGTGACGACTGCCGCGCGTCCGGACAACTCGCGGGAGGTATGTGCACGTGATCGGGCGGGAAGCGGAATTCAGACGGCTGGCCGGCCTCGTTGATTCGGCGCGGCGGGGACAAGGGTCCTCGGTGCTCGTGTCCGGTGAAGCAGGCATCGGAAAGAGCCTGCTCGCGTCCGCAGTCGTCGAGGCGGCGTCTTCATCAGGTTTCGAGATCCTGTCGTGTCACGGCATCCGCGGTGCGGGCGCGGCCGGTTTCGAGGGATTGCACGAACTACTGCTTCCTCTGCTCGACCGCATCGACACACTGCCGCCGCGCCAGCACACAGCTCTCGACGTGGCGTTCGGGGCGGAGGGAGAACCGGCCGACCGCCTCATCACCGGGCTTGCCGCCTTCGGGCTGCTGGAGAAGGCCGCAGCGGCGAGTCCCCTCCTGGTGCTGATCGAGGACCTGCATTGGCTCGACCGGTCGACAGCCGAGATCGTCACGTTCCTCGCGGCCCGCATGGGCGTCATGCCGGCCCTGCTCGTGGCCACCACCCGAGCCGATCCCATGTACCCGGACCAGGAGTCGCGCTTCAAGCACCACGTGCCCCTGACGCCGCTCAGCGAGGAAGAGGCGCTGAGCCTGATCGACAGACACGCGCCTGCGATGGCGATGCCGCAACGGCATCGCCTGGTCGCGTACGCACGGGGCAACCCGCTCGCACTGACCGAGTGGTCGGCCGACCCGTCCTGGATGGAGGGACCACCTTCTGCCGAGCGCAGCCGTATCCCGATGGGTAAACGTCTGGAAAAATCGTTTCTGGCCGAGGTCGCCCTGTTGCCCCGGGCGACGCGGCGCGCCCTCCTCGTTGCCGCTGCCGGCGAGGACGCGAGCAGCTACGAAGTGATGGAGGCGGCCCGTAACCTGGGTCTGGACCAACGTGACTTCACGCCGGCCGAGAGCTTCGGACTGATCACAGTCACCGGTGGCACCTACCGGTTCCGTCACCCGCTGGTGGCTTCAGCGGTGTACGACAACGCCGACTTCGACGCACGGTCACGCGTGCACGCACAACTGGCGGCGGTCATGGTTGATCCCGCACGCGCCGTCCAGCACCGGGCTGCGGCAGTCGCCGGATGGAACGAGGAGGTCGCCGCCGAACTCGAGGAAGTCGCCGTGTCGACCGGCCGTCGGGGCGCCCTGGCCGAAGCAGCCGCCACCTGGCGACGCGCGGCCTCACTGACTCCGGTCGCAGCGGAGCGGGCGCGACGCACGGTGATGGCGGCCGAAGCCGCGCGGCAGGCGGGCGCGCCCGCCGAGGCCGCCGCCCTGCTCGCCGAGGCGATGCCAGTCGTTCATGACCAAGCGTCACTGGTGCAGTGCGCACGCACCGAACTGCTGATCGCCACCACCAGCACGGCGCTGCAAGGGCGCCGCGGTGACGAACTCGTCGCGCTGGCACGGACACTGACCGACCCGGCTGACAGAGTGGAGATCCTCATCTGGGCTGCGGTGCGAAGCTACCTGCACCAGGACTCCTCCGCTGAGATCAGGGCGGCCGTGGCCGACGAACTACGGCGACCCGATCTCGCCGTCACTGAGGAACAGCAGGTGCTTCAGGAAATCGGCCTTGCTTTGATCAGCGCCGCGGACCCCATCGCATCTGTCGAGAGGGCATTGTCGATCTTCCAGGGGCAGGTGCGCGATACGGACGCGACGCTGCTGAGCTGCCTCGCCTTCGCCGTCGAGGAAACCAACGACCTCACCGAGGCCGAACGTGTCTGGAGCACCGAGATCGACATATTCCACCGATCGGCACGGACGACCGACGAGACGATAGCCTTCTCCGGACGCGGAACCCTACGCATCACTGCCAACGCGATCGCCGCCGGCCTCGCCGACTCGGAGCACGCATTGCGCCTCAGCTCCGATCTCGGCCTATCGGCGATTGTTGGGGCCCTGGCCGCGGCGAACATCGCACGCGCACGCGCATGGCGAGGCGAACAGGAACTTGCGACCTCCGCTCTGCGTACCAGCGCCGAGTTGTCCGGACTGACCCCCGTCCCCAGGGTGGCGGCCACCGCATCTTGGGCGTCCGCTCAGGCAGCGGCGAACGAACACCGTCCGGACGAGGCGGTTGCGCACCTACTGAAGAGCATCGAGCATCCACCCATCGGTGTCTGGGCGGGCGGCGACCTCGCCGACGTGGCCGTGCGCGCCGGGCGACCGGAGGTGGTGCAGGGCTGGCTCGACATGGCCACGGCCGCTCTCGCATCCGGATACTCCGACCATCTCGCCATGCTCATCGAACGGTCGCTGGCGCTGTTGACGCCAGGCAGCGGGGCAAAGGAGCACTTCGAGCAGGCGATAAGATGCGGCGAGCAGAGCACCGCGTTCCTCGACCTGGCCAAGACCCGATTGTTCTTCGGGGAGTGGTTGCGGCGAGAGCGACGGATCATGGAGGCACGTGCCCAGCTCTCCGCGGCACTGAACGTTTTTGAGTCGCACCACGCAAAACCGCTCGCGCAGAGAGCGGCACAAGAGCTACGTGCTGCCGGCGGTGGAGAGCTGACCCCGTCGCCCCCGAACAGCTTGGATGCCGGGAGTGTGCTCACCGCTCAGGAACTGCACGTCGCTCAGCTGGCCGCCGAGGGGTATACGAACAAGCAGATCGCCGACCGGGTGTATCTCTCCCACCGCACCGTGGGAGTGCACCTGTACAACGCCTACGCGAAGCTGCAGATCAACCGGCGATCGCAGCTCGCCGCCGTCCTCGCGTCCGTGCCCGACTGACGCGGTGCGTGCCTCATGCCGGACCGGGTGTGTGACACGCGGACCGCCCTCGCCGGAATCATCTCGGACGTGTGCGACGCGCAACCCGCCAGGTGCCAGAGATGCGTCCCCGGTGTCCGGCTCCCGCCCAGGATGCGGCACCGCGCTAAAGGGGCCGGTCAGTGCCTTGTACACGGCTTCTTCTGGGCGAAGGTCGCTCCCAGGCGTCGCGGTGGTCTTCCGAGCCTCACCCCCGCTGTGCGGCATGGAAGCGGAAGCGGTCGGCACGGCGGACACGGGAGCGAGGTGCCGGAGGTGTGTGGGGGTCAGGGTGGGTACGGCGTAGAGGTCCGCCAGGTCGCCCGCTCCTCCTGCTCTGGGACCCTGATGCCTGACCAGAGAGGTCAGGCCGCCCCGGCGAGAAAGAGCGAGGCTAGTTCCGGCCACCCATGATGTGCTCGACGAGTATCACCAACGCATCCCGCCCCGCCCCCCGGTCGCGGGCGTCGCAGAACACCAACGGCACCTGCGCATCGAGATCGAGCGCCGCGCGGATCTCCTGCTCTGTCCGGTCTCTGATGCCGTCGAAACAGTTGACACCGACGACGAAGGGAATGCCGCGGCCCTCGAAGAAATCGATCGAGGCGAAGCTGATGTCCAGGCGGCGCGTGTCGACCAGGACGACTGCGCCCAATGCTCCGTGAACGAGGTCATTCCACATGAACCAGAAGCGTTCCTGCCCGGGGGTTCCGAACAAGTAGACAACGAGGTCTCGATTGATGGTGATACGTCCGAAGTCGAACGCGACCGTCGTGGTCGATTTTTCTCTCACGCCTTCCAAGTCGTCCACACCGACACTGACGCTGGTCAAGTACTCCTCGGTGCGGAGGGGAGCAAATTCGCTCACCGCTCCCACCATGGTCGACTTCCCCACACCGAATCCACCGGCGATGAGGATCTTTACCGCCAGGGGGGCCAGAATCCGCCGGTCAGATTCTGCGTAGTCCATCCCTCACCGCCTTGAGAATTGCAATGCTGGGAGCACCGCCTGCTTGCGTGTAGGCCAGTTGCGGCCGGATTCGCATCCAGCCGGCTTGGATCAGATCTCCGATGAGAATCTTGGTCAATGACACGGGTAGGGCCAGCGCGGCAGCGACTTCGGCCACTGCCGTGGGGCCTGTACAGAGAGTGAGGATGGTGCGGTGCTCGGGTTGCATTTTCCACGGGCCGTGCCGGATCTCCGAAGGGACGTCGGAAATCGCCGTCACCAGGGTGAGCAGCCTGAGGTTGTCCTGCTCCGGAAAGGTTCGTCCGCCGGTGACGGTAAAGGGACGGACCAGGGGCTCGTCGGCCTCAGCGCCGTCGAAGCCGTCCGTCCAATGCTTCATCAGTCTTGGCCGGCGTCATTGGTCAGCGAGGACCGCTCAGCGGTCCCCAACTTCTGACCCACCTGCTGTACCAGGGTATGCATCGCAACGGCCATCACCTCGGCGTCCACTTCTTGAGAAGCAACAACGGCCAGATGTGTTCCTTTGCCCGCAGAAGTGATGAAGAGCCATAGATCAGCCATTTCCACGATGACCTGATGAACCGACCCGCCCTGAAAGAGCTGCCCGACGCCGCGAGCCAGGCTCTGCTGGCCCGTGGCGATGGCCGCGAGGCGTTCGGCATCCGAGCGTTCGATGGTCTGGGACCGGCTGATCACCAGGCCGTCGTCGGACAGCACGATGGCGTGCCGTGTGCCCGTAACCTGATCGACCAGGGCATCCAGGAGCCAGTCCAGGTCCGCATCCGTGGCGGTGCTTCGGTACATCATCCTTGATCTTCCATCATTGGGATATTTCGCTCGGACACTTCGTGCGCATGGTGCTGAAGGGCGTCGGCGGCACTACGGGCCCGACGGGACTCCCGCTGGAGCACGCCGATCGTGGCACTGGATCGGTTGCTCTGCTCGTGTACCGGCGGCGGCTGCCGGTTCGTCTGTTCAGCGGCAGAAGCCGGCGCCTTGAGCTCGGTGACCAGGCTGGCCTGACGCACTCGCTGAGGCAGCGGCTGATGCTGATTACCCGAGAGCGGAGGTGTGTCGTCCGTCTCCTTGGATCCGGCAGTGGGGGACGCGACGACTGCTGGGGGGCTCGGGCTTCGATGAGAAGCCGTGGGGCCCTCGGATACCTCTTGGGCGACAGTCTCCGGCTCGGGCTGTGTGGCGGGTCGGTCCACCACCAGCGGCTTCGGGAGCAGGACGATGACACGGGTGCCGCCGAACGCCGACGGCCGCAGCTCCACTCGGATCCCCTGGGCCGCGGAGAGCCGGGCAACCACGTACAGGCCCAGACGCGCATCGTCGGCGTGGGTCAACACGTCGAGTTGCGGCGGCGACTCTATGAGGGCGTTGGCGGCGGCATACTGCTCAAGCTCCATACCGAGGCCGCGGTCCTCGATCTCCACCGTGACGCCCCGGCTGACCGCTGCGACCCTGACGTCCACAGGTGTTGGCGGCTTGGAGAAGGCCGTGGCATTCTCCATCAGTTCCGCGAGGATGTGGATCAAGGAACCCACGGCTCCCGCAGCCACCCAGGTCTCGTCCTGGACCTCGAGCGAAATGCGGCGGTAGTCCGGAACCTCGCCTTGTGCAGCGCGCAACACTTCGAGCAGGCGCACCGGCTTGCGCCAGCGGCGCTGAGGCTGACCACCAGCGAGAATCACCAGGCTCTCCTCATAACGGCGCAGCCGAGCAGTGAGGTGGTCGAGGTCGAACAGGCCCTCCAGCACCGCGGGGTCCTCGTGCTTGCGTTCCAACTGGTCCAGTTTCCTCATCTGAAGGCCGATGAGGATCTGAGTACGGCGCGCGACGCGTTGGAGCAGCCGCTCGAAGCCACGGTGCTGATCGGCCTGACGCGCCGCGGCGGAAACAGCGCTGCGCATGGCCAGGTTGAGTGCCTGCGCGAGCTCCCCGAGTTCGTCTGGGGTGGGCTCGATCAGTCGTACTTCCGCGTCCACTTCGATGCCCTCGCCGCGCCCCAGCCGGGCGATCGCGTCCGGCAGCCGTTCCTGCAGATCCTGGGCCACCTCGCGCAGTTCGCGGATACGGCGACGCAGGATGGAGGTGAGGCGCCAACTGGTGACGAGGATCAGGCCTACAGCGAGTACTCCTACGGCGCTGATGCTGATGAGGACGGCGAGGATCCTGTCGGCGCTCTTGGTGGCGGCACTGCTGGCGTTGTCGCTCTGGAGGCGCAGGATGTGCAGCAGCTGCGAGGTGAGCGCATCAACCGACGAGCGCCACTCGGCACCCGCCCTGGGGAGCGTCACCTGGTTGGTGTCGGCACTCGTCCGAGCGCCGATCAGTTGTCTCTCCAGGTTCGCTCGGGTCTGCCACGGCTGACTGGCCGTCATTGATCGATACAGGCCTGCCTCCTCGTCGGGGAGGCTGGGACCCACCCGCTCCCGCAGCAGGTACTGGCCGGTGCTGATCGAGTCGACGACACGGCCGTATTCATCGCTCGTCAGGTACCCCGTTCTCCATCCGTGGGTCAGAAGCGCGTCTTCGCGACCGATCATGTCGACGGATGCCAAGAGGTCGACCAGCGTGTGCCTCATGGCAATCACATCGGGCTTGCCGTCGTGGGTGAGCTCATCGAAGACGCCGACTATTGACTCAAGGATGCCGCTGTAGTAGAGGAACGCGCTGTCTTTGCTGGACGAGCCGATGTCCGCTCCCCGACGCTGCTGGGTGAGGGAGTCGAGACTGTGTCCAGTCCGTGCCACGGCTTTGGCCAACCCGTGCCGCGTATTGCCGGTGTCCCAGACTGCGGTGTTCCAGGTTTCCAGCGGACGAAAGGCACTCACAGCCCGGTCAGTCGCCGCGCGTTGCTTGGCCAGTTCCTCCTTGACGACAGAGCCGGGGTTGGCCTGCGCCTCCTCAGTGAGCCGGCGTTCCCGCTCGAGGCTGACGAACAACCCGGTGGCAGAGGCTCCGATGTCGTGGGCCTGACCCGCCTCGGTCTTCTCCTTCTGCCACACGGTGAAGAGTTGAAGGACGCCGGAACCCAACAGTGGGACCAGGGTCACCGTGGGTACGAGCACTACGACGACCAGCACCGTACGCAGGGGAAGTCGGCGGGAAGCCGCCACTGGCCGCGATCGGCTCCGACTCGGTGCCGATGGCCCCTTCAGGTCCCGCGTCCCTCCAGCTCTCCGTCGCTCGGCCCTGCCAAATACCTTCACAACCAGGCCCTTCCTCGCCGCCCGTGCTCTGACGAAACCCTCGCCCAGCGGCTGGCGATGCAGACTGATGGTAGCCACCAGACAGTTTCAGCCAAAGGATCATCGAAAGGTTGCCCTATTGCGCTCATGGCGATGCCCTTTCGTGCAACCAGAAACGGAGTGATTGCTTGAACGGGCCTTGACCCAAGGCCGGGTAGTTAGGGCTTGCCGGGAAACAAGCCGTCGCTTCCGGCTCCGAGGCTCGTTGCCATGGTATGGGGAGTCCGGAGGGGATCGAGGCGGCCCTGGCCGCCAAGTTCGCGACGCTGTTTCCGCATCTCGACGAGCGGCAGCGGCGGCTGGCCATAGGAGCAGAAGCACGGTCGCTGGGCCATGGAGGCATCAGGCTCGTCGCTCGTGCGGCCGGAGTCCGGGAGGGCACCGTGTCGTGCGGTGTGACGGAACTGGAGTCCGGCGATGCGTCGTTGGGGCGGGTGCGCCGCACCGGTGGGGGCCGCAAGCGTGCGGTGGACCTGGATCCGGGCCTTCGGCCCGCGTTGCTGGCCTTGGTGGAACCGGATGTACGCGGGGACCCGATGTCGCCGCTGCGATGGACGACGAAGTCGACCCGGCAACTGGCTGCCGAGCTGACCCGGCAGGGGCACCGGGTCTCGGCGGACACCGTGGCGGCCGTGCTGCGCGAGGAGGGCTTCAGTCTCCAGGGCAACGCCAAGACCATCGAAGGTGCCCAACACTCGGACCGCGATGCACAGTTCCGCTATATCAACGACCAGGCCAAGGACTTCCAGGCCGCCGGAGACCCGGTGATCAGCGTGGACACCAAGAAGAAGGAGTTGGTCGGCAACTACAAGAACGCCGGCCACGAGTGGCATCGTAAAGGTGACCCGGTCCGGGTTCACACCCACGACTTTCCCGATGCCGATCTGGGCAAGGTGATCCCATACGGGATCTACGACCTGGCCGCGGACACGGGCTGGGTCACGTCGGCACCGACCACGACACTGCAGCCTTCGCCGTCGCCTCCGTCCGCCGCTGGTGGCACGCGGTCGGGCGCGACACCTACCCGCGCTCGCACCGTCTGCTGATCACCGCGGACGCGGGCGGCTCCAACGGCTACCGCACCCGGGCCTGGAAGTTCGAGCTGGCCGCGCTGGCTGTCGAGACCGGCCTGGAGATCACCGTGTGTCACTTTCCTCCGGGCACATCTTGCGGGTCATGAGCATAGTGGCCGAGAAGTGGATGAACGCTTCGCTGCTGGCGGGTAGCGTCTCGTAGTCCCGGGCCAGACGCCTCGTGCGCAACAGCCATCCCAGAGTTCGTTCCACCACCCACCGTCTAGGCAGTACCACGAACCCCTTCATGTCGTCGCTCCGCTTGACGATCTGCAGGGTGAGCTGGAGTTGCTCCTTCGCCCAGTCGACCAGGACGCCCGTGTAGCCGCCGTCGGCCCATACCAGGTTGATCTTCCTAAACCGCACCCGCAGCCGGGGCAGCATGATGCGGGCGGCCTGCCGGTCGGTGACGTCCGCGGCGGTCACCAGCACCATGAGCAGCAGGCCGAGGCAGTCCGTGATGACGTGCCTGCGCCTGCCGTTGATCTTCTTCCCGCCGTCGTAGCCGCGCGTGGCGGACGGCACCGAGGCGGCGCCCTTCACCGACTGCGAGTCGATGATCGCCGCACTCGGCTCCGTCTGACGGCCCTCGGCCTCACGGACCTTCCCGCGCAGCCGGTCGTGCAACTCCTTGACCAGGCCGTTCTCCCTCCACCTGCGGAAGAAGGCATACACGCGGTCCCAAGCAGGGAAATCGGCAGGAACCGAGCGCCACTTGATCCCGTTGTCGGTGACGTAGAAAACCGCATCCAGCATCTGTCGGTGACAGTAGCCCTCCGGCTGCCCGCCCCGGCCCTCCAGCCACGCCGGCACTGGCAGCGCGTCACGCACCACCGCCCACTCCGCATCCGTCATGTCCGACGGATACCGCCGTACCCTCTCGGGCCGGTCGGCCGCGTTCCCGAACCGGTGAGCGAGGCAATCGCACACCGACACGCGGAAGTTGGACGGGACGAGAGCGGTCACGCAAGACTGGAACAACAGGGCCTCCTGATACTCGAGTGGCGTCGCAACCCCGAGCTACCAAGGGGCCCTGTTCTCATGCATCCACCCGGCCAAGATCACCCGACCAGGCACCCTGTTCGACCAGAACCGTCCTCATGATCGATAGGAATACGGCTTCTGATGCCATGGCCGATTCGCTGGCCCGGGCCCTTACCGAGATAGTCGAACACCCAAACCCCGCCCGACGGCACCGCACCTGCCCCCGTGCCGTTAAACGCCATCGCCTCAGCCCGCATCGCATCAAATACCCCGGTGACACCAACAATCGACACCACGGACCACCCAGCCTGCAACTCGGAAACTCAGCTATCTAAGTAGCATTGCCATCAGACCCGGAGCGCTTCAGTCGTGAGGACAATGCGGAAGCGGGCTTGGTTGTTCATCATGCGCGTGTAGGCGGTGGTTGCTTGCTCGAGGGGTGTTTCCTCGATGTAGGGGCGTACTCCGGTCAGGGCCGCGAAGTGCAGGGTGTCCTCGACGTCGGCGGCGGTGCCAGCGGGCAGGCCGATGACGGTTTTCGTTTGGTCGATGAGTTGCAGGGGGCTGATCTTCATGGGGTCGGGGTCGACTCCCATGACGACGAGCGCGCCGTTGGTTCCCAGGCCGTCGATGGCGGCTGCCATCGTGGCGGAGTGACCGGCGGTGGCGATGACGGCGCGGGCACCGCCCAGGGCTTGCAGGGCGGCGCCCATGTCCTGAGCCGTGGAGTCGATGTAGTGGTGGGCTCCGAGTTCCCGGGCCAGTTCGCCCTTTTCCGTTCCTCGAGCGATCGCGACCGTTTCGAAGCCCATCTTCACCGCGAACTGCACACCGAGATGTCCCAGACCGCCCAGTCCAAGGACAGCCACCAGGTCTCCCGGTCCTGCACCGCTGTGGCGAAGGCCGTTGAACGTGGTCACCCCCGCGCAGGCCATGGGTGCCGCCACCGCTGAACCGAGGCTGTCCGGAATACGTGCCAGCCCTGTGGCAGGCACGATCACGGCCTCGGCGTAGCCGCCTGGGTAGGCCCAGCCCGGTACCTGGAGGTTGTCGCAGTGGATGAAGTCGCCCCTGCGGCAGGCGATGCAGTGGCCACAGTAGCCTCCGCACCAGCCGACAGCCACGCGGTCACCCTGCTGCCAGCCCTCCACATACTCACCGGTCGCGTCGACGCGACCGGCAATCTCGTGGCCGGGGGTCATCGGAAACGCCAGACCAGGCATCTGCCCGTTGACCATCTGTGAATCAGTGTGGCAAACACCGCACGCCTCAACAGCGATACGCACCTGGAGCGGTCCAGGGTCAGGCACCTCACGCTGGTCCACGCGCAGCGCACCACCCGCCTCATCCACGAACACTGAGCGAATCAAAGCCATACGGCGGCCTCCAGCGGCAGAAACAGCAACACGAACGGCACCCCAGGCGAATTCCGGCTGCACACAGCGGCACGCTTTCACATGCCAATGAAACTATGGGATTGCAACGCGGCTACCAGGTCATGCGGGGCCCGAAAGTTCATCCGTCCGCCCGCGCGACTCCGGTCGTGTCAGCGGCGACATGCGCAGGCCAGGCCATTACCACCGCAGGCCTCCTGCAGGCTTTCTGCTTATACTCCGTGGACAGCTTGCGGTCATGCCCGCCTCACGGGCGTACTACGACCGCACGCGGGCCCGGTGAACCTCTCACCTGGAGGTTCTGGCCCGGCATGCCCGCGGTGTCACCGCGCACGTTCTCGCGGCGTTTTTCCGAAGAGACAGGCTATGCGCCGATGCAGTGAGCGTTGCGCGCTCACTGCATCGGCTTTGCCCGTGGCTACTGGAGTACGCAGCGCTGAGTGTCGATCAGACCGCCACCGACGTCGGTCTTGGTACCGCTCAGAACCTGCGGCTCGAATGTGTCACATTTGCTTTCCGTTCCGAGCGTACGTGGCTCTGGCTGGAAAGATACGAAGTTTACCTGTATGAGTCCTGATCGCGCAGGCCTGTCGCTCCGGTATCGGGATTCGTGCTGAATGCGTCGAGAATCGAATTTCTAACCTTGGCGTCCGTGCCGCCTCGACCTGCGGGACAAACCTGACGTCTAAAACCATAAGGAGATCTTCCCAGACCTGTTGCCGGACCGGTCCGGGGTAGGTGATGCGAGCGGAGCGAGTGGGCGCAGCGGGGGCATTCGCGGAAAAAATCTGCCACCCCGTATCGCTCGAATCCACCCACTCGCCACGGCAATAGGATATCAACAGCACGGTTCGAAATACATACGACAATCGATTGTGCCTGGGGGTAAATTTCATGAGCAGACCGGAAACTGAAGGCGACGGGCTGGCTTATTTTCCGGCGCACCATTCAGAACGCTATCGGCAAGGCCGGAAAGGATCCGAAGGCGCCCTGTGGAACCGACAGCTGCCACGGCAGGAGACAGTTCCGTATTCCGCACCGACCGCATCACGGGCTTGTCACTGCGTGGGCGCTACTGGGGAGAGTTGCTGTCCTGGGGCGGCGACTTGCGGGGGCGGCCGCGGGGTTTGGGGGCGGGCCAGTGCTCGGTGAGCACGGCGAGGAAGCCGTCAGGGTCGGCGTCCAGGGCGCGGAGGCAGGCGGTTATGAAGGCTTGCATCTCCTTGCCCCGGTCGGAGAGCGCGGTTGAAGCGCGCGCTTTGAGGTCCGCTGGCGGGCGCACGGTGAGACCCGGCTCTCTGTGTCTGCTGACCATACGAACACCCTCCCATAAATGGCTTGCCACTTTCACGGCACTTGCTAATTGAAAAGTGACCAGCCATTTATGGGATGTGGAGGAACTGCCTTTGAGGTTCAGTGGACGCAGCAACCCCGCCCGGTACCAGGCCACCCTCGTGTGCGCGGTGCTCCGCACAGGCGGCGGCCGTAGCGCCTCCGACACCGTCCTCGACCAGACCGCCATCACGGCGGGACTGCGTCCCCCGTCGCTCGCCACGTCACGAGAGGCGGTGCGGTCCGCCCTAGTGAAACCGCCGCCCACTTCGGCGACATCACCCAACTCACACACCACTCCACGCACCAACTACCCACCCCCGGATCGACCTCAGGCCATCGCGCTCCGGGTGTCCGCCAGTCGGCGGCGTGCCGCGCGGGCAGCGGGGAGGGCGGACAAGGCCGTCGCGCCCAGGACCGCGGCCGTGCCGAACAGGAGCAGCAGCGCGGGCGGCGGGCCCTGTGCGATGCCCGCACCGATACCGCTCGACCTGCCCTGTGCGTTGATCAACCAGTGGGCGAGCGGGGCGCCGAAGACCGTAGCCGTGAGGGCCGCGGCCAGGGTCGTGCAGCCGGTGGCCGTGAGGGTGACAGCGGTGATCTGACGAGGTGACAGGCCGATGGCCTTGAGGGCGAGCAGATCGCGTTCACCCTCGCGTACCGTGCCGCCGATGGCCGTGAGCAGTTCGACCAGACCGATCAGGGCGAGCACGGCGATGACGCCGACCGCTACTCCGCGCAGCGGCGAGAGCCCGTCCGCCGGATTGGGCACGGTGTGCACGTCCAGCCGGCCGTCTCCGGCGGCGGTCAGCCGGCGGGCGGCATGATCCGGGTCGGCGCCTGGGCGCAGCCGGACCTGGTACAGGGTGCCGGTCAGCCGCGGATCGTTCTCGCGCAGGGTGTCGAGGGACGTGGAGATGACCCGGCCGGCGTTCTCCGTCTCGATGCTGCGGCCCACGATGTGCAGGATCTGCGGCTGGTTGCCGACGGTCATCCGCACCCAGTCGCCGATGCGCACGTCGAGCAGGTCGAGCAGGCCCTGGCCGGCCACCGCCTCGTCGCTGGCGCGCGGGGGGCGGCCCTCGGCCAGGGCGTACGGGTAGGGGTCCCGGCGGGTGCCGAAGCCGCGCAGGGCGATCGTGGCCGTCTGCCCCGGGACCAGCGCGGCCACCTCGACGCCCGGGTACGCGGCGGCGACCTGTGGGTCACGGGCCAGCAGGGCGCGGGTCTCCCCGTCGTCCAGGCCCGCGTCGGCATGGACGGTGAGCGCGGCCGGGAGCCCCATCCGCCCGGGTTCGCTGTGGAAGCGGCTGATGGTGGTCCACGCGCTCATCGCCACGACGATGAGCAGCAGGGGCAGTGCCAGCCTGGCCACGGCGGTCAGTGAACGCGCGCGCCGGGCGAACGCCGCGTGCCAGCCCAGTACCAGCGCGGGCGGCACCCGCATGCCCAGCGCACGCCGGGCCGGCGCCGAGAGCCGCCCGCGCGGCGCGCGCTGGGCGGTGCCGCCGCCCCGGACCGACGGGAGCGGCGTCGGCACTGGAGGCACGCGCCCCGCTCGCCAGGCGGCCAGTGCGGTCGTCGCGGCGATGAACAGCACCGCGGCGGCCGGGATGGCGGCGAGTGCCACCGTGTGGCTGGGCAGGCCCTGCCAGAGGCCGATGGCGTCCCCGAGCCGGCCGGGAAGCCGGCTGCCCAGGGCCCGCGTCAGCGCGGCCGCGGTCACGGCACCCAGGAGCGCGTACGCGATGTGCTGGAGGAGGAAGACGCGGACCAGCTGGCCCGGGGTGAAGCCGATCGCCTTCAGGATCGAGATGTCCCGCAGATGGCCGCGGATCCGGGTGGTGATCGCCCCGTGGACGGCGAGTCCGGCGGCTATCAGGGCGCCCAGTCCGAACAGGCCGAGTACCTGGCCGAGCAGCCGGTTGTCGCCCTGCGCCTCGGCGCGCGCCTGCTGCCAGGTGGCGACCTCGCCGATCGCGCCGGCGCCCAGGACGGTCACGGCGCGCTGCACGGCGTAGTCCGTGTCGTCGGGGTTGGTCAGGCGCAGGCCGACGACCTGGCCGTTCGGGGCGCGTACGGCGGACGGCGGGGTCCAGACCAGGCCCGACTGCTCGTCCGGGTCGTAGCGCGGTTCGGCGCTGTCGGCGATGCCGAGCACGGTCACCGTGCGGCTGGTGCCGAGCAGGGTGAGCGTGTCGCCGGGCTCGGCGAGCAGGGCGCGGGCGAGATGGCTCTCCAGGACCACGCCGTCGGGGTTGGCCGGGTCGAGCCAGCGGCCGGAGACCAGGAGCGGGCGGCCGGCGGTGAGGTGCTGGGGGGTGGCGCGCAGTTCCACGGCGGTGCGGGTGCCGTGGGAGGTGACGGTCATGGCCTCGGTGGCGTACGGGCCCGCGACGGACTCCACGCCGCCCAGCCCGGCGAGCTTTCCCACCTGCGCGGACCTGGCGGTGTGCAGCCACACATGCGCGCCGCGGGTCTGCTCGAAGACGCGCTGCCAGGGGTTGGTCGCGTAACCGAACAGAGCTGTCGCCAGCAGCAGTGACAGCACGATCCCGGCCGTGGCGAGTCCCAGGAACAGCGCCTCACCGCGGTGTGTGCGCAGATCGGAGTGCGCCCAGCGCAACGTGGCCCGCATACGGCTCAGCCCCTCGCATGGACGTGGTGCGTCCGCATGTCAGTCCGTCAGTTCCAGCACGCCGGATATCCCGTTACCGCGGGAAGGCGTTGCGCCGAGTTCCGCGTCGTCGGCTATCTGGCCGTCGAAGAAGCTGATCACGCGGTCCGCGGCGCTGGCCAGCCGGGCGTCATGGGTGACCAGCAGGATCGTCTGGCCGCGGCCGTGGAAGCGGGACAGCAGCCGCACCACCTCACGGGTGCCCTTGCTGTCCAGGCTGCCCGCGGGTTCGTCGGCCAGCAGGAGCGGAGGGTGGTTCACCAGTGCCCGGGCCAGCGCTACCCGTTGCTGCTCGCCGCCGGACAGCTCGCCCGGCAGGCTGCGTTCCTTGCCGTTAAGGCCCAGTTCGGCCAAGAGTTTGACGCGTTCGGCGCGCGCCTGGCTCTGGGCCACCCCGGCGAGCAGAGCCGGCAGCTCCACGTTGTCGGCGACCGACAGGTTCGACACCAGGTTGAAGAACTGGAAGACGATCCCGATCCGCTTCCTGCGCTCGACGGCCCAGCGGGCCTCGCTCCAAGTGTCGGCGCATGTGCCGTCCAGCCAGACGCTGCCGGAGTCCGGCCGCTGCAGTCCGCCCAGCAGATGAAGCAGCGTCGACTTGCCGGCCCCGGACGGACCGGTGACGGCGACGAACTCGCCCGGCCGCAGGGCGAGGTCCACGCCGCGCACGGCCCGGGCCGGGGCGCCCTCGCCGTGGTGGGTCTTGACCAGGCCCTCGGCGCGCAGCACGGGAGCGGGACCCTGCGTCATTCCAGCTCCTCCAGTTCTTCCTGGCATCGTTCCAGCCAGTCGAGGTCGGCCTGCAGGTGCAGCATCGCGCCCTCGATCAGCAGATGTGCGATCGGGTTGTCGCGGTTCTCGGCGGCGGCCAGCTTCGACAGGCTGCGCATGGTGGTCAGGTACTGCCGCCGCTGTCGGTTGATCAGGGCGATCTGGTCGGCGAGTCCGGTCCGCGGAGCGAGCGCCAGCTTCATGAAGAACTCGTCCCGCACCCGGGGCTCGTCCTCGGGTTTCTCGAACCAGGCGCGGAGTTCGTCCTGCCCGGCTTCGGTGAGGTGGTAGACCTTCTTGTTGGGGCGGCTGGACTGCTCGACGTCCCGGCCCTCGATCAGTCCCTGCTTCTCCAGGCGGCCGAGCGTGACGTAGACCTGGCCGATGTTCGGCTGAGGGTACGCGGAGCCCAGCAGTTGCTCAAGGTCCTGCTTCATCTCGTAGCCGTGGGCCGGACCGCGCGCGAGGAGTGCCAGGAGGGGCAAGCGCACCTGTGCAGTCCTCCTGTCTACCGAATGTGCTCCACACCCTAGTATCGCTGATACCTAACCGGTATACATGGCCTTCGACTCGGAGTGAGGACGCTCCGCGCGGGTGCACAGGGAGGAACCTATGCGGTGGCTGCGTGCCGCGGGTAGGGGGTTCCTGGTTCTGGCGGTGGTCCTGACCGGATACGTGGCCTCCGGCGCGCACGCCGGCGAGGGTACCGGTGGGGGACGAGGCCCGCTGACCCTGGCCACCGCGGGGGACCTCACGGGCTATCTCGGCCCGCTCCTGGAGGGCTGGAACCGCACCCACCCCGGCGAGAAGGTCACCCTCGTCGAACTTCCCGACTCCGCCGACGAGACCCACGCGCAGATGGTCACCGACCTGCGCGGCGGCGACCGCGGCCGGTTCGACGTCCTCAACATCGACGTCGCGTGGACCTCTGAGTTCGCGGCGAGGGACTGGATCCGGCAGCTGCCCCGGGACCGCTTCCCGCTCGGCACGTTCCTGCCCGGGGTCGTCGACACGGCGACCTACGCGGGGCGGCTGTACTCCGTCCCCTACGTCACCAACGCCGGCATGCTCCTGTACCGCGCGGACATCCTCGCCAAGGAGGGCGTGCGCCCCCCGCGCACCTGGGCGGAGCTGGAACGCGACGCGAGAACCATCGCGCCGAAGTACGGACTCGGCGGCTACGCGGGCCAGTTCCTGCCCTACGAGGGGCTCACCGTCAACGCCGCCGAGGCCGTCTACTCGGCCGGCGGCACCATCCTCGGCGACGAGGGTGCCCGGGTCACCGTCGACTCCGCTGCGGCCCGCGAGGGCATCGGGTTCCTCGGTCGCGGGGTGCGGGAGGGCTGGATCCCCAAAGCCGCCCTGACCTACACGGAGGAGGAGTCCAAGCAGGCCTTTCAGGACGGCCACCTGCTCTTCCTTCGCAACTGGCCGTACGCGTATGTCGGCGCCTCGGCCAAGGGCTCGCCGGTCGCCGGCAAGGTCGGCGCGGTGCCGCTGCCCGGGCTCGACGGGCCGGGGACCAGTGTCCTCGGCGGCTCCAACCTGGCCGTCACCGCGCACGCGCGGCATCCCGACTCGGCCGCACGGCTGATCGCGTACCTCACCAGCGCGCCCGTGCAGCGCCAGGTCCTCACCCGCGGCGCGCTGCCGCCGGTGCGCGCCGGGCTGTACGACGATCCCGAGCTGATCCGGGAGTTCCCCTATCTGCCGACCCTGCGCGCCAGCGTGCAGACGGCCCGGCCGCGCCCCAAGAGCCCGCGCTACGACCAGGTCAGCCTGGTGGTGCAGGCTGTCGTGCACGACGCGATGACCGGGCACGAGACGCCCGCGGCGGCGGTGCGCCGGCTGGCTCGGGAGCTGGCCGCCCTCTCTGACCGCTAGATACCTGTTAAGTACTGCATAGCCTCTCCTGCGCCCTCAAGCGGCCTAAATATGCCCTTATAACTCCCAACTTGGCGGCAGTCTCTGTCTTGCTCATTGACACCACCTCGACATGCATACTTAACATGCATGCATAACAGCTGGACTCCGCAGCTGTCCTTCACAGAGACAGGTCAATGGGTTGAACAGGCACCCTTGGTGGCGTGACGCGGTGATCTACCAGGTGTACGTCCGCAGCTTTCTGGACAGCACCGGCGACGGCATCGGCGATCTGGCCGGCGTCCGGGCCGGGCTGCCGTACCTGAAGAAGCTCGGTGTCGACGGGATCTGGCTGAGCCCCTTCTACCCCTCCCCGCAGCACGACCACGGCTACGACGTGGCCGGCTACTGCGACGTGGACCCGATCTTCGGCGACCTGGCCGAGTTCGACCTGCTGACGGCGGCCGCCCGACGGCTCGGCATCAAGGTGCTGCTCGACATCGTCCCCAACCACTGCTCCAACGAACACCCCTGGTTCCAGCAGGCCCTCTCCGCCGCACCCGGCAGTCGGGCCCGCAGCCGCTTTCACTTCGCCGACGGCCGGGGCCCCGACGGCTCCGAGCCGCCGAACAACTGGCACTCCATGTTCGGCGGCCCCGCCTGGGCCCGGGTGGCCGAGCCGGACGGCCGGCCCGGCCAGTGGTACCTGCACATGTTCGCTCCCGAGCAGCCCGACTGGAACTGGCGCACCCCGGAGGTCGCCGCCGAGTTCGACCAGGTGCTCCGCTTCTGGCTCGACAGGGGCGTCGACGGCTTCCGTATCGACGTCGCCGCGGGCCTCTTCAAACACCCCGAGCTGCCGGACTCCCCGGACCCGGAGGCCGACGCCCGCACCCGCGACTCGGTCAACCCCCTCGCCTGGAACCAGCCCGAGGTGCACGACGTCTGGCGGCACTGGCGCGCGGTGTGCGAGGAGTACACGGCACGCGACGGCCGCGAGCGCCTCCTCGTCGGCGAGGTGTCGGTGCCGACCGCCCGCGAGCACGCTCTGTACGTCCGGCCGGACGAACTCCACCAGGCGTTCTTCTTCGACCTGCTGAGCGCGCCGTGGAACGCCGACGCCTTCCGCAAGGTCATCGGCGAGGCCATGCAGGACATCGCCGGCACCGGCTCCACGGTCACCTGGGTCCTCAACAACCACGACCAGGTCCGCACGGTCACCCGCTACGGCGAACCCACTCCCGAAGGCAGCGGACTCGGTGCCGCCCGGGCCCGCGCCGCGGCCCTGCTGATGCTGGCGCTGCCCGGAGCCGCCTACATCTACCAGGGCGAGGAACTGGGTCTGCCCGAGGTCGTGGACCTGCCCGACGACGTGCTGACCGACCCGATCTTCCGGCGCACCGGCAGCCGGGCCCGGATCCGCGACGGCTGCCGGGTCCCGCTCCCGTGGTCGGGGCAGGCCTCCCCGTTCGGCTTCAGCTCCGGTGCCGAAGGGGCGCGGCCCTGGCTGCCGCAGCCCGACTACTTCGCCGAGTACGCCACCGACCGTGCCCTGGCCGACACCCGCTCCTTCTGGCACCTGTACCGTGACGGCCTCCAACTGCGCTCCCAACTGCCCCAGTTGGGGGAGGGGCCGTTGGAGTGGCTGGACACCCCGCCCGGCGTGCTCGGCTTCGTCCGGGGCGACGGCCTGGTCTGCGCCGTCAACTTCGGTACGGCACCCACCCCCGCACCCGTCTCCGGCACCGCCCTGCTCGCCAGCGGCCCCTGCCCCGCCGGAGTACTGCCCGGCTCCACCGCTGCCTGGTGGATGAATTACGTCTGAACGCCCACATGTCCTGAAGAACCGTCATTTTTCTCGCTCCCCGAAGGAACATCAACGATGATGCGACGACGCACCACCCTGCTCACCGGATGCACCGCCTTCGTCCTCGCGCTCGGCGCCACCGCCTGCGGAGGCGGCAGCAGCCCGGTCTCGTCCGGCGGTGGCGGCAAGGCGCTCAGCGGCCAGACCGTCACCGTGGCCGGTGTCTGGTCCGGGGACGAGCTGAAGAGCTTCCAGAAGGTCCTCGACGCGTTCAGCGCGAAGACCGGCGCCAAGACCCAGTTCGTGTCCACCGGCGACAACGTCTCCACCGTCATCGGCAGCAAGATCGAGGGCGGCAACGCTCCCGACGTCGTCATGGTCCCGCAGGTCGGCGTGCTCCAGCAGTTCGCCAAGAGCGGCTGGCTGAAGCCGCTCTCCCAGGCCACCCAGCAGTCCGTGGACAGCAACTTCGCGCCGGTCTGGAAGAACTACGGCAGTGTTGGCGGCACCCTCTACGGCCTCTACTTCAAGGCCGCCGACAAGTCCACCGTCTGGTACAGCCCCGACGCCCTCGACCAGGCCGGCGTCAAGCCGCCCACGAGCTGGGCCGAGCTGCTGAAGGACGGGCACACCCTCTCCGACTCGGGGCTCGCGGCCTTCTCCATAGGCGGTGAGGACGGCTGGACCCTCACCGACTGGTTCGAGAACATCTACCTCTCCCAGGCCGGCCCCGAGAAGTACGACGCCCTTGCCGCCCACAAACTCAAGTGGACCGACACGTCCGTGGTCAAGGCGCTCGGCACGCTCGGCACCCTCTTCAAGGACAAGCAGCTGATCGCAGGCGGCCAGAAGGAGGCCCTCAACACCGACTTCCCGGGCTCCGTGCAGAAGGTCTTCGGGCCCAAGCCCGAGGCCGCAATGGTGTACGAGGGCGACTTCGTCGCCGGGGTCGCCCACGACCAGTTCAAGAAGACGATCGGCAAGGACGCGACATTCTTCCCCTTCCCGGCCGTCGACGGCGGGAAGCCGCCCGTGGTCAGCGGCGGTGACGCGGCGGTCGTCCTGAAGGCCAGCAAGAACGCCACGGCCGGCATGCAGCTGCTGGAGTACCTGGCCACGCCGGAGGCCGCGGCCGTGTGGGCGAAGGAGGGCGGCTTCCTGTCCCCGAACAAGAACCTGGACCCGTCCTCCTACAGCGACGATGTCACCCGCGCCATCGCCAAGTCCCTGGTCGGCGGCGGCGACTCGGTCCGCTTCGACATGTCCGACCAGGCACCCGCGGCCTTCGGCGGCACCAAGGGCGCCGGCGAGTGGAAGATCCTCCAGGACTTCCTCGCCGACCCGTCCGACCCGAAGGCGGGTGCCGCGCAGCTGGAGATCGCCGCGGCCAAGGCGTACAAGGGCTGACGGCCGTGACCGCGACTCTGGTGAAAAGCACCAGCCCGCCCCTTCTGTCCGGGCAGGCCGCAAGGGCCCGGCGGACCCGCCGCCGCGGCCGGATCATCGCCCTGCTCTTCGTCTTCCCGGCGCTGCTTCTGCTGGGCGCGCTGGTCGTCTACCCGGTGCTGTTCTCGATCGGACGCAGCTTTTTCGACGCGTCGGGTACCCGGTTCGTGGGCGGCGGCAACTACACCGAGATGTTCCGCGACCCGGCGACCCTCAAGGCCATCCGGAACACCGTGATCTGGGTGTTGGTGGCCCCCACCCTGCTCACCGGGCTCGGCCTGATCCTCGCCGTGCTGGTGGAGAAGGTGCGCTGGGCGACCGCCTTCAAGCTGCTGCTGTTCCTGCCGATGGCGGTGTCCTTCCTGGCCGCAGGCATCATCTTCCGGCTCGCCTACGACGAGGATCCGCACAAGGGCGTACTCAACGCGGCCGTGGTCACCGTGCACAACGCGTTCAAGGGCACCGCCGACTATCCCACCGCCCGGGCCCGCACCGGCCAGGACCTCACGGCCGGGAAGGACGGCTCGTACCGCACGGCCGTGAACCTCGGGCTGGGCAACACGGTGACGCTCGGGCTGGTCGGCGTCGCACCGAAGGACCTGCCGGGCGGTGCACGGGCCGCCTACCCGGCGGCACAACGCCGGGCCGCAGCCGGTGAACTGCGCGGGGTGGTCTACCTGGACTTCACCCCGGGCGGCGGCGGCAGTCCGGGCGTGGTCGACCGTACGGAGAGCGGGCTGCCGCGGATGAAGGTCGAGGCGGTGCGCGCCGACGGCAAGCCGGCCGCGAGCGCCACCACCGCGGCCGACGGCTCCTTCCGCTTCACGGGACTGGCGGCCGGCTCCTACGGGGTCGAACTGCCCGCCTCGAATTTCGCGCAGCCCTACCAGGGCGTCTCCTGGCTCGGACCCGCCCTCGTCACGCCCGCCATCATCGGGGCCTACCTGTGGATCTGGACCGGGTTCGCGATGGTGCTGATCGGAGCCGGCCTGGCGGCCCTGCCCCGGGACGCACTGGAGGCCGCCCGGATGGACGGCGCGAACGAGTGGCAGATCTTCCGGCGCATCACCGTTCCGCTGCTGGCGCCGGTGCTCACCGTGGTGTTCGTGACCCTCGTCATCAACGTGATGAAGGTCTTCGACCTCGTCTACATCATCGCGCCCGGGCCGGTACAGGAGGACGCGACCGTCCTCGCCACCCAGATGTGGCTGGTGTCCTTCGGCGGCGGCAACAACCAGGGGCTCGGCAGCGCGCTCGGCGTACTGCTCCTGGTCCTGGTCATCCCGGCCATGGCCTTCAATGTCCGGCGCTTCCGGAGGAGTCAGCGATGAACGCGATCAGGCGCGGCCTGGGCAACGCCGTGGTGCAGGCCTTCCTCGTGGTGATCGGGCTGGTCTGGCTCACCCCCCTTGCAGGGCTGCTGCTGTCCTCGCTGCGGTCCCCGCAGGACTCGGCGAGCAGCGGCTGGTGGACGGCGCTCGCCAGCCCCGGGCAGCTGTCCTTCGACAACTACTCGGCCCTGCTAAAGAACTCGGGCATGATCCAGGCATTCTGGAACACCGTACTGATCTCAGTACCGGCGACCACGCTCGTCGTCGTCGTGGCCGCACTGGCCGGCTACGCCTTCGCCTGGCTCGACTTCCCCGGTCGCGAACCCGTGTTCCTTGTCGTGGTCGCGCTGCTGGTGGTCCCCGTGCAGATCGGTCTGCTGCCGGTCGCCAAACTCTTCGGTGAACTGGGGCTGTTCGGCACGATTCCCGGCGTGGTGCTGTTCCATGTGGCCTACGGACTGCCGTTCGCGGTGTTCCTGCTGCGGAACTACTTCGCCGAGATGCCCAAGGAGATGCTGGAGGCCGCCCGGATGGACGGCGGCAGCGAGTGGCGGATCTTCACCCGGCTGGTGCTGCCGGTGGGGCGGCCGGCGATCGCCAGCCTCGCCATCTTCCAGTTCCTGTGGGTCTGGAACGACATGCTGGTGGCCCTGCTGTTCGCGGACAGCTCCTCGCAGCCGCTGACCGTCGAACTCCAGTCACAGATTCGTCAGTTCGGCAGCAACATCGACGTACTGGCACCGGGCGCGTTCCTGTCGCTGGTGGTCCCCGTGGCGGTGTTCTTCGCCTTCCAGCGGCACTTCGTGCAGGGCGTGATGGCGGGGTCGGTGAAATAGTCCGGGTCTGTGGGGCGTGTGCGTACGCCCCACAGACCCCAGGGCGTCCGGTGGCACGGGGAAATCCTGGCGAATGCCACGATCAAAGCCGTTGATGTACTCCGGGCCCCTACCATCCATGAACCGCTCTAAGGTGCAGCGGATGCCGAGTGCGGGGTCGGTACGCCCGGAGGAACTGCGCACCGTCACAGGCAAGAACGCCGGGACTCTGCTGCGTCGATTGATCTTCGAGGGAATTCTGGCTCAGGTGAGCTGATAGCGTCGTGCCCGGATCGTCGCCTTCAGCAATGAATGATGCATGTCCATACTGAGCCTCTTTCGGGCCTTCCCCCGGATCAGGCTGCCCCCAGCTTCATCGCCCTGCTGCGACAGGGACGACGGTGAACTGACACCACCCCCCCCAGGTAATCCCTTCATCATCCCTTCGACAGGGGGACACAGTCATGCCGGGCCCGGAGGCCGGCGGCCCTCTTGGGATGGGCCCCGCGGACGCAGCCTCGTCACCTCCAGTACCGTTGGTGGTACCGCACGCGGTACCGTTTCGCTATGCCTGCACTCAATGTTGAATTCACCGAAGCAGAGATGACGCGACTGCGCGAGAGGGCCACCCTGGCCGGCCGGAGCCTGAAGCAGCACGCGCACGATGTCATCGTGGAGGAGGCCGACCGGATCGCCTTTGTGGAGGGGGCGGTCGCGGAAGCGGCCCGGGTGCTGCCCGGAGTCGGGGCCCGCTTCCCCGCAGGACAGCGGTGAGCCCGGTCATCCGCGTCGACGTCGGCTGGGTTCTGCAGCTCCAGTCGGCGATCGCCCCTCTGAACGTACCGATCGCGGACTGGGGAGCCCTCGCCTTCATGGCCGACCGGCACAAGTTCGAACGGGAGCGGGGCGCCTTGTACTACGAGGAGACCGCCGCCAGAGCCGCGACCTTCCTGCACACCGCACTGCTGCTTCGCCCCTTCGGCGATTACAACCTGGTCATCGGCTGGGCTTGTACCAGTCAGTACATGAACATGTCCGGCGGCCCCCTCCAGGTCAAGGACGATGACCTGTTCGATCTTGCCCAGGCAGTCCGCGCGCAGGAAGCCGATCTGCGCGGCGTCGCGCAGCGTCTGGAGTCCTGGCGCGTTTCATGACACGCCGGTCAGCCCGCCTCCGACCCTGACGGCCCCTACGAGGACCGGTTGTCGGCAGATCGGTTCGAGAAGCCGCTTCGCATAGTGAATCAACTCTTTGACCTTCCGTTCCTCCGGGCAAGATCTCACGACAGCCGGCACCGATGTCCAGATGGCATCTCGTCTGCCCGAACCAGTGCTGGTCGGTATCGCAGCGCTCGCTGTCCGCAGCCGGTAGGCGGTCGCTGTGCGCGCGAAGCTCGACACGCTTGCATCACCGCGCTGAACTCAACGTGCTGGGGTTGACGGAGAATCCGCCGGCGGGGCCAGCCGGAAGAGATCGGCGTCAGCTGTTAGGGCCGAGCCAGGGGTGGAAGTCGGTGTCTACGTCGCCCGGGGCGCCTTCGGCCGGTGGTGACACTCCGCACGCAGGCACCGCCCCGCCCCGGCCCCTCCCCCGGCGACGTCGAACGGTTCGGCAGCCCCAGATAGCCGCCGCTGCCGTCTGTCCACAGCTATTCGACCAAGCGAGCGCCACCCGATCGCATCTCGGCTCCTCCCGCACGGCCGGCGGGCCAGCAGGACGCTCACCTGCTGTGGTCGGACTCGTCGGGCTCATGGTCGTGTGCGCCCACCAAGGCCGACCACGCCCCGCACGCAGCCGCCCAAGCAAATGGGGAGCAGCTCAGGCGCCACTCCACTGATGCGCGCGGCCGCTGAGCCACTCAATCCACCGCTAGTCGTTCAGCATGCTGTCGGGATCCTGGATGCCCGCGCCATCGAGGAACACCACCAGATCGTGATCGCTGTAGGCGGTGCCGAGGATCTCGTCCCGGCCCTGGGAGTGGACGGAGACCCTCCGGCCTGCAGTGCGGGAGGGCGGGTGTACGACGATCGGCGCGCTGCTCACGCTTCCAGCTTGCCCCAGGCAGGCTCGCCCTGCGAGCCCGCTGTGCCGGTCAGGGCTGCCGCTGAGAAAAACATCCAATACCACCAGCATTGCTTGTCCGAATAACCCTCTGCTTTCCTGACCGCCTTCCGGACAGTTCGCTTCATGAAAGTCCGAGACCAGGGCAGCGGCTCCCCTATTGCAGTCGACCGTCCCCGCCCGCGTCGTCCGGCCACAGTCGAACGACGGATGGCTCTCCCTCTCTCTCGTGCCAGTCTCGGTCGGTGTCGCCCCGGAACGGGTGGCCGCGGGCACCGGCGTGACTGGTGACCGCGATGCGCCTCGAAGGAGAGCCCGATGAACCTCAAGACCGTCTTTCGCCCCATTCACACGTCCGCCGCCGTGCTGGGCTCCGCCGCGGGCGTGGCCGCCCTCACACTGGCGGTGACGACTCCGGCAGGCGCGGCCCAGGCCGAGCACCATCCTGCGTCGAAGAAGCCCACCATCGTTCTGGTCCACGGTGCCTTCGCGGACTCCTCGAGCTGGAACGGCGTCATCGAGCGCCTGCAGCACGACGGCTATCCGGTGGTCGCTCCGGCCAACCCGCTGCGAGGCCTGGCGAGTGACGCCGACTACCTGGGCAGTTTCCTCAAGAGCGTCCACGGGCCGGTCGTACTGGTGGGCCACTCTTACGGCGGCGCCGTGATCACCCAGGCCGCTGCCGGTGACCCGGAGGTCAAGGCACTGGTCTACATCGCCGCCTTTGCCCCCCAGGTGGGCGAATCCGCGCTGGAGCTGTCCAACAAGTTCCCCGGCAGCACCCTCGGCGCGACTCTGAACTCGGTGTCCTTCCCCCTGTCCGGCGGTGGCACCGGCACCGACCTCTACATCAAGGCCGACAAGTTCCACGACCAGTTCGCCGCCGACGTCCCCACGTCGGTCACCGACCTGATGGCCGCCACCCAGCGGCCCGTCACCGCCTCCGCCCTCGATGAGAAGGCCACCGAGGCCGCCTGGAAGACCATCCCCTCCTGGGACCTGATCACCACTCAGGACAAAAACATCCCGCCGGCCTCTCAGCGCTTCATGGCCCAGCGCGCCCACGCCCACACCGTCGAGGTCAATGCCTCCCACGCCGTCGCCGTCTCACGGCCGACCGCGGTCACCCGCCTGATCGAACAGGCCTCCCACGTCACCACCCGCTGACACGTACCAGCCACCACGAGGTGACCGCGCGTCCCGGGTGGATGGGGCCTCCCCCAAGGCCGGGTAGTTAGCGTTTTCGCAGGTCACGCAAGCCAGTTGAAGGACTTCCGACGCAGAGCAACGGAGCTCGTTGGTATAGGCAGTCGACCAAGACAGCTTGTCCCGAAGGAGCTCCGTTGCCCCGTCATTGTGTCCTGCCGTCTCCGCTGACGGCCATCACCCGAACGGTCACCGTGGCCGGGGGCCGGTTCGCTCCAGGGCATCTGGGGGAACTGACGGCGGTCGTGCCGTTTGAGCTGGTGGATGCGGTCCTTGCGGAGACGAGGACGGTGCAGCAGCGGCTGCGTGATCTTCCGTCGCGGGTCGGGGTCTACTTCTTGCTGGCGATGTGCCTGTTCCCTGAGGTCGGCTATCGCCTCGTCTGGGACAAGCTGACCGCGGGTCTGTCCGGGATGCCAGTGGTCTGTCCGTCGGCGAAGGCGTTGCGTGACCTGCGCCGGCGGATCGGCAGCGCGCCGGTGCGGGCGTTGTTCGAGGTGCTGGCCGGGTTGCTGGCCCGGCCGACGACGCCAGGTGTGCGTTTCGGTTCGTACCGGACGGTGTCGTTCGACGGCTGCAGTTCGCTGAGGGTGCCCGATTCCGAGCGGAACCGGGCCTGGCTGGGCAGGACTTCGCATCATGGCTATCCGACGCTGGAGTTGATGACGCTGGTCGAGACCGGCACCCGGGCTCTGGTCGGCGCGGTGTTCGGCCCCACCGCCGAGGGCGAGACCAGCTACGCCAGCCGGCTCCTGCGTCTGTTGCGGCCGGACATGCTGGTGCTGTGGGACAAGGGATTCGACAGCAACGCCTTCCTCGCTCAGGTCACCGACACCGGCGCCCAGGTCCTGGGCCGGCTCCGCAGCAACCGGCGCACGCCGGTCCTCACCCACCTCGCTGACGGCTCCTATCTGTCGGTGATCGGCACCGTGAAAGTGCGGATCATTGACGCACAGATCGCCGTGACCTGCGCGGACGGCACGTCCTTCACCGGGTCCTACCGACTGGTTACCACCCTGACCGACGCCCGCCGTTACCCCGCCACCGCGCTGGTGGGTCTCTATCACCAGCGGTGGGAACACGAATCCGCGTACTACGCGCTCCGCCACACGATCATGAACGGCAGCAACCTCCGCTCGGGCGACCCGGCCGGCATCGAGCAGGAGATGTGGGCCTTGCTCACGCTCTACCAGGCCCTACGCACCGTGGTGGTCGGTGCCGCCGAGTCCCTCCCCGGCACCGACCCGGACCGCTGCTGTTTCAGCATCACGCTCCACACCGCCCGCGACCACCTCGTTACTGACCTCTTCGAGGTGTTGTCGGAGGGGGTGACGGGTGGTGATCCCTGCGGTAGGCCGGTGATATGCGGTATGCGCAGGGTGGCGGGTTGACCGCCGAGGGGCAGCAGGCTCGGGAGCGGGTCCGTTTCGAGGCTGGTGAGCGGTTCGTGCGGGGCGAGAAGAACGCGGTGATCGCGAAGGATCTGCGGGTCAGTGCGCGGTCGGTGGAGCGGTGGCGGCGCGTCTGGCGGGCGGGCGGTATGGAGGCTCTGGCGACGTCGGGGCCTGCGAAGGTGCCGAAGGTATCTGATGAGCGGTTCGCCGAACTGGAGCGGGAGTTGGCGCGGGGGCCGGCCGTGCATGGCTGGGAGGACCAGCACTGGACGCTGGGACGGATCCGGGCGTTGATCTGGTGGAAGTTCGGGGTGGACTGCTCGTCAGCGGCGGTGTGGCGGCTGCTGCACCGTCACGGCTGGTCCTGGCAGTCGCCTGCCCGGCGGGCTGTGGAGCGGGACGACGACGCGGTGGGGTTGTGGAAGAAGGACGTGTGGCCGCACGTGGAATGACTGCGGCGGCGCTCGGGGCGTACGTGGTGTTCGAGGACGAGGCAGGGTTCTCGATGACACCGTCCCTCGCCCGCACCTGGAGCCGGCGGGGGCACACGCCGGTGGTGCGGGTGCGAGGACGCTCTTGGCGCCGCTTCTCGATCGCGGCCCTGTGCTGCTATAAGCCCGGCGAGACATCGCGTCTGATCTTCCGGCCCTATCGTCACCGCAAGCATCCCGGTTCAGGGCGCAAGAGCTTCGCCTGGAGCGACTACCGCGACCTGGTCGTGCGTGCTCACCTGCAACTCGGCGCCCCGATCGTCTTGATCTGGGACAATCTCAACACCCACCGGGCCGCCGGAATGCGGCAGTACGCTGCCGAACACGACTGGCTCACCATCGTGCAACTTCCCTCCTATGCACCGGATCTGAACCCGGTGGAAGGCGTGTGGTCACTGCTGCGACGCGGTCCGTTGGCCAACGTCGCCTTCACGGACGACGCGCATCTCGAACGCGTCTTACGCCGCGGACTGCGTCGCATCCAGCGTCATCCCGAACTCATCGACGGGTGCCTCGCCGGCACCGGCTTCAGCCTCATCCACCACCTGTCCCTCCCCTCGTAGCGTGGAGTCCTTGATTGCAGGGGAAGTTGGGGTTCATGGGGTCCAAGCAACGGACGTACACGCCTGAGTTTCGTGAGGGTGCTGTACGCATTGTGATCGAGACGGGCAGGCCGATCCCGGAGGTCGCCGAGGAGCTCGGTGTGCATTCCGGCACGCTGCACAGCTGGGTGTCGCGGTGGCGGCGCAACGGGTCGGCGTCGTCCGACCAGCCTGCCGAGCACGCACCGGGCGGGCGGCTGCGCGAAGCCGAGCGGGCCGAGCTGGAGCGGCTGCGGCGGGATGCGGCGGAGAAGAACAAGCGGATCCGCGAGCTGGAGATGGAGCGTGATGTCCTCAAGCGATGCATGGTCCTCTGGGTGAAGTGACCGAAACGGACCCGGCCGCCCTGGCCGCGTTCATCGGTAACCAGAGGACCGAGCACCACGTCCCGCACCGCCTGGCCTGCCGGGTTCTGGGAGTGTCGGAGTCCTGGTTCTACAAGTGGCGCGGCAAGCCCACCACCGCTCGTGAAGTGCGGCGAGGACAGCTGGCCGACGCGATCCGGCAGATCTTCGAGAACTCCGGCGGCACCTACGGTTCTCCGAAGGTCTGGCTCCTCCTGATCCGCGCCGGCTGGCGCGTCTCGGTGAACACCGTCGCGCGTCTCATGGCCGAACTCGGCCTGGCCGGACGGAGGATCCGCCGACGGGGCGGGCTGACCCGCCCCGGGAAACGGCCCGCGTTCGCGGACTTTGTCCGCCGCGACTTCACCGCCGACGCTCCAGACCAGGTGTGGTGCGGCGACATGACAGAGATCGCCACCGGTGAGGGCAAGCTGTATCTGGCCACCGTCATCGACCTGTTCTCGCGCCGCCTGCTCGGTTACGCGATGGGTGCACGTCACGACGCAGAACTCGTCGTTGCGTCCTTGAACATGGCCGCGGCCACCCGTGGCGGCGACGTCAAGGGCGTCATCTTCCACAGCGACAGGGGCAGCGAATATGTGTCCCGGCGCTTCCGCTGGGCCTGCCGGCGTCTGGGCGTGACGCAGTCCATGGGCCGGGTCGGCTCGTGTTTCGACAACGCCGTCAGCGAGGCGTTCAACAGCGTACTCAAGGTCGAGTACGTCCACCGGCACACCTTCGCCACCCGCACCGAGGCCCGCCTGAGAATCGCGACCTGGATCACCGGCTTCTACAACACGCACCGACTGCACAGCGTGTGCGGTTACCGGAGTCCGATCGACTACGAACACGACCACCGAGCCAACTCCGCCTTGGAGCTGGCCGCTTAGAAGATCTCCACAGTCCGAGGGGATTGACACTTGAGGTAAACCTCCGTGGTGACCACGCTGGAGTGCCCCAGCAGGTCCCGCAGGATCAGCAGCGGATCGGCCTTCAGCAGGTAGAGCGCGAGCCCGGACGCATCTCCGGTCGCCGCGGCGAGCTGGGCGGCCTGCCGGTAGTGGCCCTCCACCAGCTTCTCCAGAGTCGCCATAGCGAAGGTGTGCCGGCACAGGTGCGGCGCGACGTCGGGAAACCGCGGCTCGAAGCGCACACGGATCCGGCGGGCCGTGCGGCGAAACAGCGTGCCCCAGTCCACAAACGGCCGCCCGTCGTAGCTCAGCGCCAGCAGCAGCGACCCGCCCTCCGAGCCGACCAGCCGCAGCCGCTCCTCCGGCCGAAGTGCCGCCCAGCGTGTGCGCCGGCCGTTGACCCGGCCGCCGTAGAAGTCCGCCTCCTCCACCACCAGCGGTCTCCTCGGCCGCCACGACCCTTGCGACATCTCCCTGTCCAGAGCGATGTAGGAGTGCACCGCCGCCAGCGAGGCGTAGTCGATCCACGTCGTGCGGAACTTCCGCCCCTTGGCCGCCAGCTCCGGGACCACCCACGGGATCGGCACCTCGGTCGGCTCAGCAGGCAGCGGCGGAACCTCATGAACCAGCAGGTGAGTGAACTCCCGGCTCCGCATCCCGGTGCCCAGCACCAGACCACCCATCGCCGCGTTCCGGCCCGGGAACCGGCCGCGGAACGTCGCGTCCTCCAGCCCATCCGGGCCCAGCCCGGCCAAGCCGTAGCGGAAAAGACCGGCGAAATCCGACTCCAGATACTGCACCTTCACGTGCGGCTTCGGCCGCCGCAGCCGGGCCTGGTTGTGCCGGGTCTCCACCAGACGGCCCTGCACCATCCGCTTGCCCGTGGCCACTGTGAACGGCACCGCCGCGGCCAGGCCCTCGCTCTCAGCCCAGTCGTAGAACCGGCTCAACGCCGTGACCTGCAACTCCCACGACGAGAACTCCAACCGCTCGTCCAACGGCCCCGACAACCGGCGGTCCGCGTACGTAGCGAGCGCGGCCACCAGCTCCTGCCGCGTACCGAACACCGCGACACTGTGCCGGCGCAGATGCGTAAGCCAGTCCCGGGCCGCCAACGCGTACGCCCGCCACGAATTCGGCGACGGCGCCCCGCTCGACGGCAGCGTACGAAGCCAGGCGTTCACCGCCCGCGTCGCCCGCGGACCACCCTCGTCCTCGAACAGGAAGTCGTCGTCGAACAGCACCGGCATCCGCTCAGGGATCAACGGCTCGCCATCGAGTCCCCAGGACTGCCAGCCCTCGGCAGAGAAGAAGTGCACCAACACGCGGCGGGACGGTACGTCCGCGACACGACCCTCATCAACTGCTAACCCCACGTCCAATCAACGGGAGTTGAGGAATGTGAGACACGCCAAGAAAGCAGCGACAAAGGTGATCCAGGCCTCCGGCATTGTCACCGCGGACACCGATCGGGACACTCTCCTCGGGACGATCGGCCGTCGGATCCTGACCGGCCTGCTCCCGCCCCGCCGGCAACGGGTCAGCACCCGCAAGGTCAAGTCACCGATGTCCCGCTACAGCGAGCGACGCGAAGACGGCCGCCCCGACACCAACCGCACCGTCACCCACCTCAACGTCACTGTCCTCGAACCCCTGGATCACTCACCCGCACTTCCCTCGGCCTCCCGGGACGACCGGCACGCCGCCCCAGCCGCGCGGCGCCGACACCGCATCCTGGCCCTGCTCCAGGAAGACCCCACGCGTCTTTGGCAGCCCCGTGACATCGCCGCCCACTTCGGCGATGTCACTCTGGAGACCATGTACAGACAACTGAATCGGTGGGCCGCCAGCGGCCTCATCCACAAACTCGGCCCCGGCCTCTACGCCGCAACACCGTGGTCTCCAGCCCCACTTGCGTGACCTGCGAACACGCTAACTACCCGGCCTTGGGGGAAGGCCCGATGCCCCAGTGAGGCGTGCCCCGGAGTGTGGACACAGGGGCTCATGCCGTGATTGAGAGTTTAGCTGCTCGCAGATGCTGCTGTTCGAACTCCGCCGGTGAGAGGTAGTTGAGGGCACTGTGGCGTCTGCGGGCGTTGTAGTAGGTCAGCCACTGGAAGATTTCCAGCCTCGCCTGACGCATCGTCGAGAACAGCCTCTGGTGCATCGTCTCCCTCTTGAGCCCTGCCAGAACGACTCGGCGAGGGCGTTGTCGTAACTCGAGCCGACCCGGCCCATGCTCCCTGCGGATCCCGAAACCGTCGCAGACCTGTGCGAACGCGGCAGCGGTGTACTGCGAGCCTCTGTCCGCATGAAAGATCACGCCGTCCACGTGGCCGCCGCGGACCGCCACCGCCATCTTGAGGGCGTCGATGACCAGCTCGGCCCGCATATGGGTGGCCATCGAGTAGCCGAGCACCCGGCGTGAGTAGATGTTCAGGACGCAGGCGAGATACAGCCACGACCCGCCGACCTGCACATACGTGATGTCACCGCACCACTTCTTCGTCCAGCTGCCTGGCGGAGAAGTCACGTTGGACGAGGTCCGGGGCAGGCGGTGCGAGGCGGTCCGGGACCGTGGTGCGTTTACGGCGCCGCAGATGGAGGTCCTCCAGGGCGTGCTTGCGCATGAGCCGCTCGACGCGCTTGCGGTTCACCGTGTGTCCGAAGCCCCGCAGCTCAGCATGGACACGCCGCACTCCGTACGTTCCCTTGTGGCCGGTGTGGATCTCGCGGATTTCCGCGGCCAGGGCATCGTCGGCGGCCTGCCGCACCTCGCGGGCCTTCGCGTCGGCGATCCACCGGTAGAAGCCCGAGTGCGAGACCTGAAGCACCCGGCATATCCGCTGCACGCCGAAGTCGGCCCGGTTGTCGGAGATGAAGCCCCAGCGGAGGGTCATGCCCTCATCTCCTTCGCGCAATACTGGGCCGCCCGGCGCAGGATCTCCCGCTCGAGTTCCCACTCCTTCTCCGCCCTGCGTAGCCGGCCGTTCTCCGCCCGCAGCCGGGCCAGTTCCTCATCCCTGCCCTCGGCGACCGGCTCGTCGCGGTTGCCGCGGCCCGCCTGCTCATCGGCCTGGCGCACCCAACTGCGCAGCGTCTCGCCGGTCACCCCAACATCCGCCGCCACCGCCGCATACGTGCGCTTCCCACCCGCCGCACGGTACAGCGCGACGGCATCGTTCCTGAACCCCGCCGGATACGGAGACTTCCGTCCCACCAGAACACCCTTCCTCGGATCTGCAAGATCCATTGTCAGAGTGTCCACACCACCGGGGTCGCCTCACCTTGGGCGCTGCCCGGCTCTATCGGACACAGGGATGGGCGTCGCTGCCCGACCGGGCACCGTCGGACCCGCACCTGCTGCCAGTGTCGCGCATCACACGTGTGAACCCGTCGGCGGGACACGCCCGGCCGCTGAAGTACTGGATCATGTCCTGTACATAGCCGAGGAGGTAGTGATGACGGAGACTGTTCCGGCGGTCAGCATGGCGACCGCCAACATGGGCGTCCTGATACCGCTGAGCGTTCACTTCGACGACCTGGACCCGATGGGGATGCTGCACAACACCCGTTACCAGGCGCTGGTCGAGCGGGCATGGGTCGCCTTCTGGCGGAAGCACGGCTTGATCAGCGAGAAAGGCCCTGAGGGAGACAGCTTCAACGTCGTCAAGGCGTTCACTATCACCTACAACCGTCCCATCGTGATGTTCGGCGAGTACGCCGTGCACCTGTGGATCGAACGCATGGGCGCCACGTCGGCGACCGCGGGCTACCGAGTGTGCTCCGCGGACGGCGAGACGACCTACGCGTACGGCAGCCGTACCGCCGTCCGTCTCGACCCCACCACGCTGTCGCCCACACCGTGGTCCGAGAAGGTCCGGAAGACCGCTCGCCTCCTGCAGGGGCCGCAGGACAGCCGCTGAGTGGATCTCCGCCGGGGAACGGCTCACGGCCCGGCGCCGCCCGTCCTCCGGCGGGCCGTGTCCCCGTGGCCGCGTGAGCCCGAAGAAGAACCGTCCGGGCCGGTGCGGGCGGGCGCGGGGAGCGGGTGCTGCTGGTCTGGGACGCGCCTCCGGTGGCCAGCCGGTGCAACACGACTGGTGGGGACCGACCGAGTAGGCGAACTGGGCATCGAGCGTGCCGTAGTTCAGGATGCTGCCGCCGTAACCGGTCCTGCCTAGCATGTGCTTGTCGGTGGTGGTCACGTAGTCCAGGTAGGCCAGCCGCGCGTTCGGGGCCCACCAGGCCGGCGTGGGGCTCTGTTCCCCGGCTGGGCTCATCTCGTGACCGGTCACCCAGGACGCGAGGCTGCCGCCCCAGCCTGAGTACGAGAAGATCGGCACCAGGCGGAGGCCCGCCGCGGCGGCGTTGGCCAGCTCCTGGTCCAGCTCCGAGAAGTCGAAGGTGCCCCGGGCCGGCTCGATGACGTCCCACGGCAGGTTGATCTCGGCGGTGTCGGAGCCCTTGTCCCGAAGCTCTGCGAAGTCCGCCTGGGACCACGGCGTGCCGTTGTCGTCCCAGAACAGCTGCGTGGCCCAGAGCGTCCCGGACGAGCCGGCGGCGGCCTGAGCTGCACGCACCGGTGACTGCTGCTGTGCTTTGGCACCCGCGGCCACAGCGCCGGAGGCCGACATCACGGCGAGCCTGTCGACCTCAGCTTGACGATGGGCCGCGTGGTGCTGCGTGCCATGAGGTGCCCCTTTTACGTGCACCCGAGTCGATTGACCCCGAGCATGTCATGAGAGATATACAACGGCATTCCGCCGACTCTGCATTCCCGGCGCTGGCGGACACCTCACCGCGCGACGAGCGCCGCCCTGTCCCGGGCGGCCCGCACCGCCGCCGAGAGGCTTGCGATGTCGTAGGCCCCGTGATGCCTGCGCCCGTTCACGAAGAAGGTCGGCGTCCCCGCCACCTGGCTGAGGTCCGCCGACTCCACGTCCTCGGCGATGCGCGCCAGGACCCTGGGATGCCGCAGGTCCCGCTCGAAGTGCTCCACGTCCAGGCCGATGTCCCCGGCGTACCCGCGCAGGTGATCAAGGCGCAGCGCGCCCTGGTGGCTCAGCAGAAGGTCGTGCATGTCCCAGTAGCGCCCCTGCGCACCCGCCGACTCCGCCCCCTGTGCCGCCAACTGCGCGTGCAGATGGATGTCCGTGAGCGGCAGATGCCGCCACACGTACCGCACGTCGCCGAAACCGCCGAGAAGCTCACGGACAACCGGCTCGGCCAGCCCGCAGTACGGGCACTCATAGTCGCCGTACTCCACGATCGTCACCGGCGCGTGCCGCGGTCCGCGTACGCGGTCCTTGTCGGGATCCACCGGAACCGCCAGATCGACAATCGTCTTCGCGTCGCCCAGTAGCGCCCGCTGCCGCAGCCCGCGCGGGAGCGCGGTGACGAGCCCGGTGACGAGCCGGCTGGTCAGGAGGGAGCAGACCAGCGCGCTCAGGATGCCAATCTTGGCATCCTGGAGCAGTTCGCCATCGAAGGCGAGGGTAGCGATGAGAAGGGAGACCGTGAAGCCCGTACCGGCGATGGCCCCGCCCGCCGTCACGGCGCCCCAGCCGACCGGCGGACGGATCCGGCCGCGGCTGGACGCGTACGTCAGCGCGGACGCCCCGACGATCCCCAGCGGCTTGCCGACGACGAACGCGACGAGGATGCCGAGAGTGACGGGCGAGGTGAACGCACGCCAGAGCTCGCCGGCGCTGAGCGGGATGCCGGCATTGGCCAGTGCGAACAGCGGCACGATGACATAGCTCGTCCATGGGTGGAACAGGCCCTGCAGCCGGTCGTTCGGGGATATCGCCGACACGATGCCGACCCGTACCGACCGCTCCAGCTCGGGCGTCGGCTGTTCACGGAACAGGCGGAACAGACCGGTGGCGTGTTCCAGGTCGGCGCGCGCCGCCGGGTAGGCGTACGTCAGCAGGCCCATGGCGAGACCGACGACCACCGGATCCACTCGCGACTCCAGCAGCGCGACCCATGTCACGAGCGCCAGCAACGCATACACGGCGCCCCTGCGCACACCGAGCCTCCGGATGAGCAGGACGACGCCAAGTACGCCCAGCGCGACCAGCAACGCCGGCACGACGACCCGTTCGCTGTAGGCGACCGTGATGACGCCGAGGGCGACGAAGTCGTCGACGACGGTGATCGTGAGCAGGAAGACCCGAAGTCCACCAGGCATGCGCCCGCCGACGACGGCCAGCACGCCGAGGGCCAGGGCGGTGTCTGTGGACATGGCCGCCCCCCAGCCGTGCACCGACGGCTGCCCCGCGTTGACGGCGAGGTAGACGGCGACGGGCACCAGCATGCCGCTGACCCCGGCGGCGAGCGGCAGGACGAGCCGGCGGCGGTCCCGCAACTCACCCATGTCGAACTCGCGGCGCGCCTCCAGCCCGACGATGAAGAAGAACAACGTCATCAGCCCGCTGTTGACCCACTCATGCAGGGAGAGCGACACACCGTGGACGCCGACCCCGACATAAAGGTGCATCTCCCAGAACGCCGTGTAGGTGTGCGCGGCGACATTGGCCCACACGATCGCGAAGAGCGCCGCGGCCGCCAGGATGGCCGCGCTCCCGGACTCGGTGCGCAGGAAGTCCCACAGCGGCGAGCGAGGGGCGCTGTACTGGCTCTGGACCGTGTAGGGGCCGGGGGAGCGGTCCATGCTCAACCGCCCGCCGGCTCACGCAGTCGGAGGGGCACTTCGCCGAGCGGTTTTCCGGCACCGCCGCCTTCTTCCAGTCGGTCAGCAGGTGTGAGGACCGTGTGCATTGCCACCTCGTGTCGAGCGTCGTGTGCGGACCTTTGCCGCTCGCGCAACAGCGGTGATCCGTTGTTCATTCCGGTGCTTGTCCGGGCCAGGGTGGGGATCCGCTCGGCACCGGCCTCGGTGGGCAGGGGGCCTCCTCCTGCCGGCCGGGCCGTCGCCTGCACGCACGAACCTCTGGCGTCCGCGACGCGGTCGTCGGGTGTTCCTCCTCGTCCGGTCGGGGCGCGGTGCGGCCTCGACGACAAGGGACGACACGAGCTCGGCTCCCCGGTGGGATGGTAAGCGGGCGGGCACGCCCCATTCCAGTATGGCCTCGGATTGGGCTTCCCGGGCGTCCGCGCTCACCGGCAGATCTCGGTCGTGCTCTCGTTCCATGGAGCGTCCTAGTACTCCAGCAGTGCTTCGCTATTCCTGCTGGTCAGAAGCCTGATTCTGAGTGTAGGGGCCTGATGCTCCGTCAGGGGACGGTTCGGCGATCTCTCATCCGAAGGGTGGGTTTGTGCTGGTCGGCTGTCCGGGGCGGGCCGGGTCCGAGCGTGATCGAGGATCTTGAAACGGGTCGGTGGGTAGCGGAGCTTGAAGAGCTCTTCCTGCGCGTGGGCGGTCGGTTCTCGCGCGTCGAGCCGCGGCGGCGGATGCGTGACTACGTGCGCGGCCTGCTCGGACCGGTGGGCCGCAAGAACGGCTGGCAGCTGGCGGAATTCGCCGGCCACGCCCTCCGGACGGACTGTAGCGACTGCACGAAGCGACGGTGGTCGGGCGGCCGACGGCGAAGGTGTGCCTCGACCGCTCTGCCGGTTTCCGCGCGGCCGGGTCAGTGTCCGTCCGGAACGGCACCGCCCGATGTGATGGGGGTGTACATGACCGACCGGTCCTGCTTGTGGCGCTGGACGAGGCCCTTCGCGACGAGCCCCTCCAGAGTGTTGCGCACGACCTGGGGGGTGGGGACCCGGTCGGGATGTGCCTCGATCAGCTCTTCGCGCAGCTCCTGCGCCAGGCGCGGCTTGTCGTGCTTCTTGAGCAGGTCCAGCAGAAGGTCTCCGAGGAGGGGGCGCCGCGCGGCACGTCCCCGGGGCGCCTTGTCCTTGCGCGATGACTCACGCCGGGCGGCCCTGACCGCACGCGGATGCCGCGGGGACTTCCCCTTCGCGTCTGTGCTCGGCGCCTTCTCCGGCTCCGTGGCCCGAGCCTGCTCCGGCACCGTGGTGGAGTGCTCCGCGAGGTTGAGGATGTCCAGGAGGAGTTTCTCTTCCTGGCGCAGAGCCTCGAGCTGACGTTGCAGTTCATTCTGCTGCCGGTGGTTGTCCTGTAGGTCGGACGCGGCCTGCTCCATGTATCGCGACCGAATCGTGGCGGCGGCTGACTTGGTGGGCACAGCCTTCACTCCCTCGCATGTGGATGACCTGGGCATCGTACTCAGGAATGCCCACATGTGACGAGTGAAGGGAGGATATGCGACTGCCACGGGTGACACGTGCCGGGGCCGGGGACCGGGCACACCTTGTCAGGCGGGCGGAAGGGGGATCCTGGCCAGGGTGTCCCAGTCCAGCATGGCGTGCTCGTCACCGGCGGGCACGAGCTCATAGGTGTGCTCCAGCCACCGGTGCACCTCGGTCAGGTCGGCCGCGAAGGTCGCCGCCTTTCCCTGCGGGCGCTCCAGCCTCAGGTACAGCAGGGGAGTGGCGGACTGTGCGCGCGAGGGCCAGGCCTTGAAGTCGCCGTCTCCGCTGAGGCCCTCGACGCCGGCGCTGAGGACATCGCGCCCCACCACCCAGGTGACGGGGGTGTCCGCGGACACATGAAGCTCAAGGCGCACAGCCAGTGGATCTTCGGCGCCGTACTGGAACGCACATTCGATTGTGCTGTCTTCTGGCGGCGCCGACAGGAAGTGGAGGCTGGTGCGCAACTCCGAGAGCGGCTGCCGCGTGTCGTTGCTTCGGTCGAGTTTGTCAGTCATGCGCCCGGTGCCCTTTGTGTCGGTGACTCCGGCCCCGCCGGGTCCGCCGGAGCCCACCGACGGCGGACCCGGCGGGGCCGGCATCTGCTGCGACGCAGAGACGGGAACCGTTCGGTGCTACTGGCTGGGAAGCGTCGCCTCGGGAGCCAGCAGAACGGCGATTCCGTTGGTGTGCGCGACAGCGTCACTGACCCGCGGGTTGAAGAAGGCCGCGACCGCAGCACGGTGGTGGGGGGTGACGACCAGCAGGTCCGCCTTGAAGTTCTCCGCCGCAGCGGAGATGACGGAGGGCACCAGGTTCGTCAGGCTGTGAGCCAGGTGCCCCTTTGCCTCCACGCCAAGGCCGCGGAGTGTGGCCAGAGCCTCTTCCACAATCGCCTCGCCCTGGTTTTCTTCCTCCAGCTTCACGACGGTGTCGCCGGCGACCATGGACGTCACGACGTGAAGCACGTGAACTGTGGCGTTTGCCAAGCGGGCCAACTCGCCAGCCATCAGGAGTGCCGTCTTGCGGGTGGCGCTGGGATCGATGGCCACCAGGATGCGTTCGAACACTGCGTTCTTCCTCTCTGTAACCGCTGCGGCCGGGGCTTGGCGGTGTGGTGACGTACAGCGGGGAGGACGGTTTAACCTCCACTGACAATATGACTGGTCATCTTAAAAGTCAACGTCAGCTGTGCAGTCCCGGCGCAGCCGGGTCAGGGCAGCAACGGCGGCCCGACGATCTGGATGCCGTGTGCGGCGGCGAGCCGGGCCAGTTCCTCCGGGTCGGGGCCCGGACCGGCCTCCACGGGCACGGTGTCGTCGAACGGCACACCCACGTCCGCCACGAACGCGTCGAAACCTCCGCCCGGAGTGTGCAGTGTCAGAAAGCGCGCCGTCGGGGAGGTCACGACGAAGCCGTGCGCCAGGCCGCGTGGCAGCAGCGCGAGCCCGCCCGCCCCCACGCTGCGTAGCTCGTCGCCGACCTCCACCCGCAGAGTGCCGTCCAGGATGAGAAAAGTTTCCTCGTCGGACTCGTGCAGGTGAAGCGGCGACATATAGCCGCGTTCACCGGTGTGGTCCAGCAGTGCGTAGGAGCCCGCGGTGTCGGCGGCCCGCGCCCGCATTCGTACGAGACCGCCGAGGAACCGCAACGCCTGCTGGGTGTCGGGGTCCGTCAGGACGGGGGATGTGATGTTGCCGGGCAGGGAAGTCACCGCTCTCCTCGCTTCCGCTCGGTTCGGGTGGCATTCGAGCAGAGAGCGGAGCAAGCCGTCCAAGACGGATGTGTCATCGCCTCATGCCGAATCGGCATGAGGCGACTCGTGCGTGCGCTTCAAGATCACGGCGGCGGTACCCATCGGACCGGACGGAAATCTGCAGTTCATGGAATTTTGACAATCTCAAGCAGACCGGCCATATTGATGGTATGCCTCAGGTGAGTGTCAGGGGAAAGCTGGTCGAACACGCGGAGACCGTGTTCCGTCGTCAGGGCTTCAATGGCGCCAGCGTCGCGGACATCACCAATGCGGCGGGTGTACCGAAGGGCTCCTTCTACAACCACTTCAAGAGCAAGCAGGAACTCGCCGCCGAGATCGTCCGCCGCTACAGCCGCGGGACGGATCTGAGCATGCTCGGCGCCGAGGGTCTCTCGGCGACGGAGCGGTTGCGTGCACACTTCGCCGCCCAGGACTCGCGTACCAACTCCACCGGCGTCGAGTACGGATGCCTGCTGATGACCATGGCGAGTGAGGGACCTACGGTCGGCTACGAGGTCGGGACGGTCGTTCGCCGCAGTATCGCCGCGTGGGTCGGCGTACTGACCCCGGTGATCGAGGAGGGGCAGCGGTTGGGTGAGATCACGTCACAGGAGCCTGCGAGTGACCTCGCTGCTTTCCTGATCGATGCTTTCGAGGGTGCGGGGATGCGCGGCAAGGCGACACAGGACGCGGCCGCGGCAATGCGCTCCCTGAACCTGGCCCTCAACGCCATCAAGGCTCGATAGCGGCATTTTTCCGGTGAGTGGAGCGATCGTCTCACTGTCCGTCCCCCGTTCTCACTCAACGTGTCGCCTTACCGTGCTCCTGTGGTACGGCGTGTTTCGTCCTGCGATGCTGGTTCCGCGCGATGGGGCGGTCACCCGGTGGTCCCCGCCCGAGGAGCGCACCGGTGCCCTCTTGACCGTCAGGGGCGCAGAGCCTCGAGGGCGATGCTCATCTCCTCGGCCATGTGCGCGTGATCGGCCGCGGTCCTGGCCCGTAGCGTGACGCCTTCGAAGAGGTCGAGCAGGAAGGCGGCCATGGCGGCGGCAGACCAGGCAGTGGTGATCTCGCCGGACGCCTGACCGTCCGCGATCGTGGCGGTCATCGCATCGGTCCAGCTGTCCAGGGCCTCACGGACCGCCTCACGGACTTTCTCGCCGGCATTGGCGCCATCACTGGCGAACGTGCCGAGCAGACATCCGAACTCGATTCCGGAGCTGCGGATACGCTCGACCTGTTCGGTCAGGTGTCTCCTCAGGCGTTCCACAGCGGGGCCTTGGCCCTCCAGGACCGAGTAGTCGGTGGCACGCGCGTAGCGCAGGACGATCACCACGGCGAGGTCCTGCTTGCTGCGGAAGTGGTTGTAGAAAGATCCCTTCGGCACGCCTGCCGCCTCGGTGACGTCCTGGATGCTCGCACCACTGAACCCCTTGCGGCGGAAGACGTCCTCGGCGTTGTCGACCAGTCGTTCCCGGACACTGATCTGTGGCATGTTCTCCGCTCCTCGGCGGTAAGTGGCGGTACGGCTGGCGCGTCCGCGAAGTAGTGGACTGCGCGGCGGTTGCGGCCGGCCGGGCGACGACAGTGCCGTGAGGCGCCGCAGGAGCGCGCGCCCCTGCGGCGACCTGCTCCCGTTTCACCGGTTACCGCTCCGACGACAGGCGCGACACTGGCCGTCCTCATGGCGGTCACGGTGTGGCCGCTGTCGGTGAGCGTGACAAAGCTGTCTACCTGAGAGGTGTGCTCCGCGTCCCTGAGGCCGAAGGGCACTCCGCCGGTGCCGCGGTGAGCCGGTGCGGCGCAGGCGGCGATGGCGCTGCTCTTGATTGCACTGCCGCTCCATGCTGATTGCATACTTCGCTGCGGGTCACGGCCGTGCTCGGCTGCAGCCGACTGTGCGGCGTATCGCCGCCAGGAGGTTCGGCCGGCTGCGGCCGGAGTAGCGGAGAGTAGTGGGGCGAGACACGTCGACGTGCGACGGGACATATCTCCTCCCCTCTCTTCGTCGTCTTGGGCTGCGCTCTCTGCCCCAGACGGCCTCGCGATCTGCGCCTGGTCGCTTCCGCCATGAATGTGTCCGGTCGTCTTGGGAAAGTCAAGTCACACCTCTGCCTACGACGAGCTGCCCTTCCGCGCGACTGTCGGCCTGCGGTCAGGAGTGTGGCCACAAAGATTCCACTACCGCTCGCTATGCTGGGATCGATGGCCGGTGGGACACACACGGACTATGCGCTTCCGGCACACATTCGCCTTCCCTCACGGAGTTGCTCATGACCACGTATCGCGCAGTCGAGGTCGCTCCGGACGGGAGCCTTCGTCTTACTGAGAGGGAGTTGGTTCCGCCGGGTCCGGGGCAGGTGCGTATCCGGGTGGAGGCGTGCGGCATCTGCCACAGTGACTCGATCGTCGTGCATCCGCATGACGAAGGGGAGACCGGCCGGGTTCCCGGACATGAGGCCGTCGGCCGCGTCGACGCTCTCGGTGAAGGCGTCACGGGGTGGAGTGTGGGCGACCGGGTGGGTGTGGGCTTCCTCGGCGGGCACTGCGGAGTGTGCGCGGCATGCCGACTGGGTGACTTCGTCGGCTGCACCGACCAGCCGTACACGGGTGTGCATGTCGACGGTGGCTACGCCGAGTACATGTACGCCCGGCAGACCGGCCTGGTGGCCGTGCCGGAGGAGATGAGCGCCACCCAGGTGGCGCCGCTGTTGTGCGCCGGGTTCACCGTGTACAACGCCCTGGTCGACAACCTGCGGCAGCCGGGCGGCCTGGTGGCCGGTGACCTGGTGGCCGTGCAGGGCATCGGCGGCCTGGGGCACCTGGCCCTGCAGTACGCGCGTGCGCTGGCGCTGCGCGTGGTCGCGATCGCGCGCGGGGCCGACAAGGAGGAACTGGCCCTCGGACTGGGCGCGCACCACTACCTCGACAGCAAGGCCACGGACGCCGCCGAGCAGCTGACCAAACTCGGGGGTGCCCGGATGGTGCTGGGCACGGCGGCGGGCGGGGACGTGAGCCCGCTGCTGGGTGGCCTTGCCCGCCGGGGCCGGCTGGTCCTGGTGGGGGTGTCGCCGGAGCCGGTCCGTGTCGCGCCGCGTCAACTGATCTTCGACGCGGTGCAGGTGTCCGGCTCCCTCACCGGAACCTCGGCGGAGAACGAGCAGAACCTGGCCTTTGCCCAGGCGCATGACGTGGCGCCGATGGTGGAGCAGGCGTCGCTGACCGACGTGCAGGCGGCCTACGACCGGATGCTGCGCGGTGAGGCACGGTTCCGCGTGGTCATCGGCATCTGACGGCGGCGTAGGTATTTCGTCCCGCCGCAGTCTGACCGGTACCCTGGAACGGGCGCCGTCTTTCATAAACGCGAGTCCTTGTATGTCTGCTTATGGGGCCGACGCGGCCGAGACCCGTTACGTCGAGGGCCCGCTGGGGGAGAGTTTCGCCTACCGCAGGTTCGGCCGGGTAGGCAGCCGGCCGCTGGTGATGCACATGCGGTTTCGCGGCACCGTAGACCATTGGGACCCGGCCTTCCTGGAGCCGCTGGCCGCCGAACGCGACGTCATCGTCTTCGACAACCGGGGTATCAACCTGTCCACCGGCAACTCGCCGGCCTCCATCGAGGACATGGTGGAGGGCTCCCTGGCCTTCATCCACGCGCTCGGCCTGACGGACATCGTGTGCTGGGCTGGTCCATGGGCGGCATCGTCGCCCAGGGTGTCGCGCTGGCCGCCTCCGACATCGTCCGCTGAGCACCAGCGCGCACATGCCGTTGTCGGCCCTGTCACGGGGTGAATCCACGCCGGTGAATCGCGAACGCGGGCGAACCTTTTCCCGGTTACGTCCATCACGGAGAGGAGAGCGTGGCCGATGAGTGAGACCTCTGAGGAGCGGGTGTTGGCAGGTCACACCGTCCTGGTGGCCGGGGCCACCGGCGGGATCGGCGAAGGAGTGACACGGGCCCTGCTCCGTCAGGGTGCGAGGGCGGTGGCCGCGGGCCGCGACGAGGAGCGGCTGTCCCGCCTCGCCGCATACGTCGGGGACACCGGTCCTGGCACCCTGGTGACCGAGGTGATGGACGTCGGTGACGCCGACGGCTCGGGCGTGCGGGACCGGCTGGCGGTCTTCGGGGCCCTGGACGGCGTCGTGATCACGATCGGCGACTGGGGGAGCCCGGAACGCACGGGGATTCTGGACACGTCGTCGGAGGAGTGGGAGCGGATGATCGCCGCCAACCTGACGAGTCACTTCCACACGCTGCGCACCCTTACCCCGTTGCTGAAGAAGGACGGAGCCCTGGTGCATCTCAGTGGCTTCAGCGCCGAGATCCCCTATCCGTTCGCCGCGCTCGTCGGAGCCACCAACGCGGCGAAGAAGTCCCTCGTGCGCTCCCTCACGGCCGAGCTGGACGGCTCGGGCCCGAAGATCTACGAACTCGTCATCGGTCCCATTCGCACGCGCCCGCGGGCAGCCATCGGAGCGGACAACCCAGGCTGGTTCAGTGCCGAGGATCTCGGTCGGCATGCGACCCGTCTGATTGCCGGTGACGGACCGTACGCCGAAGCACCGCTCCAGTACCTGATCACCCGCGCGCAGGGAGTACGGACCTCGCCGCCGCAGTGACCTCCGCGACGGCCCTGGCGTGTGCGCCACCGCGCGTGGGCAGTGGCGCACACGCAGGTGACGCATCGGGTGTGCCGCGTCAGGCCGGATGGGCCGAGGTTGCACCGGCGGACTCGTCGGGTTCGAGGCACGGCCATATGAGCTGCGCACACGCGGGGCGTGGCCTTCTAAGGCACGACCAACACGAAGTGGACGACGTTGTCGCCGTCCTTCGCGACGTCCAGGGCTTCCGTCGGCTCGACGTGTGCGCTGAGCGAGTTGCAGATGGCCGTCATACGGCGGTTGTCACACGTCGTCACGACCATCGCTTGCCGGACTCCGAACTGCGGCCCCTGTGACAGCGCCCAGCGCGCCAACGCTGTACCGAGGCCCACGTCCTGCCAGCCGTCCTCCACGAGTAGGGCGAGCTCACCGCGGCCGTCGATGCCATCGTGCAGCAGGTGGGTGGTGGCGACGACCACGTCGGGACGGTTCACGGGGTTCGTCACCCATCCCACACCCCGTCGGGTCAGGTGGGCCCACTCGTGCTCGCGCAGGGCGAAACGCCCGGTCTGGTAGCGGCTGAAGAGCGTCTGCGGGGAACAACGGCCGTGCATGGCGTTGACCGCCGCGAGATCCGCCGCCTCGGCTCGCCGGGTGACGGTCATCCGGCCCGAACGGGTGCGGATCCGGTGGTCCGCGGATCCGGCCGTACCGGCAGAAGGGGCTGTCAGCGCATCAGGTGTCATGGTGAGGTCTTATTTCGGGCGCAGGGGCAGACAAGCGCGAGATCCGCTCTGTCGTGGATGTGGCCGGCACGTCGGTTCGGCTTGTGACAGTCGAGCGAACGGGCAGAGCGACCGGGTGAGGATGCGGCGGTCCGCGCCGTGGTAGAGGCATGTGGGGATAGTTAATCGCGGAGAAAGGCTGACCGCTTCCGTCGAACGACTGACGGCGGCCGAAGAATGACCGACGCGTCGGCCGGTGTCACCCCGGCGGGCCTCCGTGAGCGGCTATCGAGGTAACACCGGAGACCACACGTTGGTCCACGGCCACGTGTGTGAGTGAAGTGTGCCCTATCGGGCACCGTTGGCTTCCGGCACCGGTCACGGCATGACGACGGCCGTAGTGTCGTGGTCAGTCGACCGGTCTTATGGGACGGGGCCGGTGTGCCACCTCTTGCGTGCACCCTACGAACCGGGATTTCTCCATGTCGAACACGGCAACCGCCTCCACACATGCCCCTGTGCGTGCCGAACAGCAGAGCCCTGGGTACTGGAAGGTCACCTTCGACAATCCTCCCCTCAACCTCTACGAGCCCGAGGTGGAGTCCGCCCTCGCGAAGATCGTCGACCAGCTGGAGACGGACCCCGACGTCAAGGTGGTCGTCTTCGACAGCGCCGTTCCTGACTTCTTCATGGCACACCTGAACCTGGGCAGGGCCGCGGAGTTCGGGGAGGGCATGCCAGCCTGGTTCGACATCATAGGCCGTCTCGGCAACGCCCGCTTCATCACGGTGGGTTCTCTGCGAGGCCGTGCGCGTGGCATCGGCAACGAGTTCCTGACCACGCTCGACGTGCGGTTCGCCAGCCAGGAGAAGGCTGTGCTCAGCCAGCTGGAGATCGGTACGGGGATCATCCCCGGCTGCGGTGGCATCCAGCGCCTGGTGCAGCTCACCGGGCGGTCACGGGCCCTGGAGATCATCACCTCCGGTGAGGACTACGACGCCGACACGGCCGCACTGTACGGCTGGGTCAACCGAGCCATCCCTGACGCCGAACTGGACGCGGTCGTCGACCGTTTCGCGCGGCGGATCGACTCCTTCGACACCGACGCCCTGCGCGCGGTCAAGGAGATCATCAACGCGGAGGCCCCGCTGCACAGCCCCGACGAGCTGGCGGCCACCCACCAGCGATTCGCCGGGCTGCTCGCCCGGGACTTCGTCCAGCAGAGCCTGCAGCTGTCGGCGAAGGCGAGCCCGGAGGTCATCTACGACCTGGAACTGAACATGGGCGAGCGCCTCGGTCCCCGCGACTAGTCCAGGCGCCTACTCCGCTACGCCGCAAGGCCGCGCACCGTAGGGCCGCATGCCCTGGGGCGGCACGCGGAGCCCCGACAACCAGCAGGCACGCACAGGGCCGCCCGGACGTCGGTGCGCGGCCCGCATGCTCCCGCATGGCCTCCCTGTTCCGCTCATCAGTACTGAAAGGCGCTTACCGTGGCCACCGAATCCACCGACAGCCAGATCACGACGCCCAACCTCCATGTCGAGGCCGCCGACGGCGTCAACTACCGCTACCGCCGCTTCGGCCGCCCCAACGCGAGCGATCTGCCGGTGGTCTGCCTGGTGCACTTCCGAGCCAACCTCGACAACTGGGATCCCGAACTCGTCGACGCCCTCGCCGCCGAGCGGGAGGTCATCCTGGTGGATCTCGCCGGTGTCGGCGGTTCCACCGGGACCACTCCGAACACCGTCGAGGAGATGGCGCACAACGCGATCGCCTTCCTCGACGCCATCGAGCTGCGCCGCTTCGACCTGCTCGGCTTCTCCCTCGGCGGTTTCATCGCCCAGGAGATCACCCTCTTCCGCCCGTGGCAGGTACGCCGACTGGTCCTGGCCGGTACGGCGCCCCGGGGCGGCCGGGACATCCATCAGTACACGGCGGGCGCCATTCGTGAGGCCGCCTTCGACGACGCCCCCTCCGCCGGGAATCTGCTCACCCTCTTCTTCGAGAAGAGCACGTCCAGCCAGGCCAAGGGCGTGGAGTTCCTCAAGCGCCTGGGTCTGCGCACCGCCGAGCGGGACACCCCGACCGACCTGGCCGTCCGTGACGCACAGCTGACCGCCATCTCCGCGTGGGGTGTGAGGGACGACTCGCGCCTGCAGCGTCTGCAGTCCATTCAGCAGCCGGTTCTGTCGGCCAACGGCGACAACGACGAGATGGTCCCCACCAAGAACACCTACCTGCTGGCCGAACACCTGCCCAACGCGAAGCTGAGCATCTACCCGGACGCCGGTCACGGATTCCTCTTCCAGTACCCGGCCCAGTTCGCCGAAGAGGTGAACGCCTTCCTCGGCAGCTGACGGCCCTCGCTCAGCGAGCGATCCAGGCCCGCGCTCGCCCCGCGACCCATCTGTATCGCACGTAGTCAAGATCGGGAACACCTTCATGCGCAGCCACCATCACGCCCGTCTCAGCAGTGGCATCGCCACTGGCCCCGGCGAACACACGACGTCCTCCGCCGTCACGTTCGTGCCGTCGGCCATAGCGAGCAGGAGGGCCAGCTGACCATGGGCGGACACTACGACGTCGTCGTCCTGGGGGCCGGTCCGGGCGGATACACGGCCGCGGTCCGGTCGGCCCAACTGGGGCTGCGCACCGCGGTCGTGGAGGAACGCTACTGGGGCGGGGTGTGCCTGAACGTGGGCTGCATCCCGGCGAAGGCGCTCCTGCGCAACGCCGAACTCGCGCACATCTTCACGCGGGAGGCCAAGACCTTCGGCATCGAGGTCGACGGCAAGGTTCGGTTCGACTACGGCGAGGCGTTCCGGCGGAGCCGGCGGGTCGCCGACGGCCGGGCCAAGGGCGTCAATTTCCTCATGCGGAAGAACAAGATCACGCAGTACGACGGTCGCGGTCACTTCACCGACGCCCACACTCTGAGGGTGACGAGTGCCGACGGCAGCGCGGAGACGGTGACCTTCGACCACTGCATCATCGCCACCGGCGCCAACGCGAAGCTGCTGCCCGGCACCCGGCTGAGCGAGCGGGTGGTGACCTTCGAGGAGCAGATCCTCGCCGAGGAACTGCCGGACAGCGTCATCATCGCGGGTGCCGGCGCGATCGGCGTCGAGTTCGCGTACGTGCTGCACAACTACGGCGTCCGCGTGACCATGGTGGAGTTCGCGGATCGGCCGGCCCCGCTGGAGGACGAGGAGATCTCCGCGGAGCTGGCGCGGTGGTACCGGCGGCTCGGCATCGAGGTGCTGACCTCCACCCGGGTGGACGCCGTCTCGGAGGAGGCTGACAAAGTACGGGTCACGGTCTCCCGCGGCGGGCAGCAGCAGGGTCTGGAAGCCGCCAAGGTGCTCCAGGCCCTCGGCTTCCAGCCGAACGTGCGCGGCCTCGGCCTGGAGAACACAGGGGTACGGCTCACCGAGCGGGGCGCCATCGACGTGGACGGCAGGCTGCGTACCAATGTCCCCCACATTTTCGCGATCGGCGATGTCACGGCCAAGCTGATGCTGGCGCATGCCGCCGAGTCGATGGGCATCGTGGCGGCGGAGACCATCGGCGGGGCGGAGACGATGGAACTCGACTACGTCATGATCCCGCGTGCCACGTTCTGCAAGCCCCAGATCGCGAGCTTCGGGTGGACGGAGGCGCAGGCGCGCGAGCGCGGCTTCGACGTGCGGGTGGCGAAGTTCCCGTTCACAGCGAACGGCAAGGCGCAGGGGCTGGGTGACCCGACGGGCTTCGTGAAAATCATCAGTGATGGAAGGTACGACGAGCTGCTGGGGGCGCATCTCATCGGCGGGGAAGTGGCTGAGCTGCTACCGGAGCTGACGCTGGCTCAGCAGTGGGACTTGACCGTCCATGAGCTCGCACGCAACGTGCACGCGCACCCGACGCTCGGCGAGTCGGTCAAGGAGGCCGTCCACGGCCTGGCCGGCCACACGATTAACATGTGACGCCGTGACCGGCCGGGAGGTGATCCCGCCGGAAGGTCAGATGCAGGATCCGGAGACGGGCGCTGCGTCGGCGAAGGGACCAAAGGCCAGCTCACGCAGCAGCGTGACCAGAAGCCGGTGCTCCTCGGGCTTCAAGGCCACCAGTAGTTCCTGCTCGGTGAGCGAGACGTCCTTCGCTGCGCGGTCCGCCAGGTCCCGGCCGCTCTCGGTCGCCTCACACACACGTGTGCGCCGGTCGCTCGCGGAAGGGCGCCGGACGACAAGACCGGCGCCCTCCAGGCGGTCGAGCACCGCTGTGAGCGTGGTCTTGTCCAGCCCGAGGTCCTTGCCGAGGGCGAGCTGACTGGTGGGCGTGCCCGGCGGCCGCGTGAGACAGCTGCCGGCGCGGCGACTCACGGTCCCCGCAGGGGATTGTCGAAGCTGAACGGCGGAGCCGACCCCCTGCCCGACAGCGCCGACGCGAGCAGGGCCCGCACATCCGCCAGCTCTCCCGCTGTCTCCGGACCGGCGGCACCCTCGACCCATTCGAGTGTGCCGTCGCTCCACTCGACCACCACATCGAAGCGGTGATGCCCGAGGCCGGGAACCGCCAGCAGGGCCGCACAGATCGCGCCCGCGTCCGCCGTCGCACGAGCGAGCACGGCGGACCGGTACGTCGACCGGATGAACCTCCGCATAAACATATGGGTCCCCTCCGCACGACGATCGTTGACGTGTGATGGACTGCCCCAGGATGAGGGGCACTTATGGATCATTTGTGGGGGCCTTGCCCGATGGGGCAGTAACGGGTCACCGGACTGCCCGTTGGATACGTGCGCGTCGTGTGTCAAAGGCCGCGACGTTATGGTCGATCCCGATCGCACCGCGCACCCGCCAGGAGGCGAAATGAGTACTTTCCCCGTGCGGCGTCTGGACGTGGCCGTGCCGTCCGTGTCCGACTTCCGGCAGAGCTACGAGGCCTCCGTACCGCGAGTTCCGAGCGCATGTACCGCCACGATCCGCGGACCATGCTCTACGCGCCGTTGCGGACCGTGATCTGGCAGGACGAGGCCGGAGCGGCCTGGTTCAGCGTGGACCAGCCCAGCACTCACTTCGCCGGGCTCGGCATCCCGGAGGTGACCGAGGTCGGTGTCGAACTCGACCGGAAGGTCGCCGCCCTCCTCGACTTCCTCGGTACCGCCGTACCGGACGAACTGCTGCAGAGCTGACCCGGCCCGGAGCCGGCGGAACACCCGCCTCGGACTCTGTCTCGCACACTTCCAGTCGTTCGGGCCGTGAACACGTATCTGTTCCGCCCGCCTGGGTATGCAGTCCACCGATCTCGGCCGCGTATATATCTGTTTCCGCGTCGCGCCGACAGACCGCGACGGCACGGTGCCCCGCCGCGGCCCCCGGCGCGTACCGGCCCGCTTCTTCTCCCATGTGATCGCACACGACACCTCTCACGCTGTCGTCATCTGCGGCGATCCAACCCCCGAAGGGAGCCCTCGTGGCCACTCTCACCGTCTGGAAGTTTTCCACGCCCGACGGCGCCGACCGCGTCGAGGAGACCCTGCTGCCCCAGCAGAAGCAGGGGCTCATCCAGGTCCACGACGCGGCGGTCGTCACCTGGCCGGAGGGTCGCAAGCACTCCAGGACCAATCAGCTGTACAACCTCACCGCCGCGGGCGTGCTGTCCGGCACCTTCTGGGGCATGCTGTTCGGCCTGATCTTCTTCGTGCCGCTGTTCGGCGTCGCAGGAGACGCTCTCAGCGGTGCGCTGGGCGGCTCGCTGGCCGACGTCGGCATCGACGACGACTTCATCGAGAGCGTCCGGGGTGAGGTCAAGCAGGGCACGTCCGCTCTGTTCCTGCTCGCCTCCGACACGATCGTGGACCGCGTCCACGAGGCGTTCCCCCACGGCACCGCCCAGCTGATCCGCAGCAACCTCTCCCAGCAGGACGAGGCCAAGCTGCGCGAGGTCTTCGAGGCGTAGCACGCGCCCGAGAGGCCGGGGAGCCTGTCTGCCCGGCCTCTCGCTGCGTTGGGAAGATGGCCGTGTACATGTAGCCTTCGTGAGCAGTCGGCGACGTCAACTACGTTGCCGCAGCGCCAGTTCATCTGTGAGACCGATCTTCTGCACATCTCTGGGGACCTCCCCTCGTAGCCGACCTGAGCGGCGTTCACCCCGGGGCTCAGGAGGCCAGGAAGCGGTTCACTTCGTGGGCGAAGTGGTCGGGGTGCTGGAAGAGGAAGCCGTGTCCGGCGTCGCTGTAGAGGATCACCTTGGCGTCGGGGAGCTTCTGCGACATGGCGTAGGTGCCGTAAGCGTGGATCATGACGTCGTGGGCGCCGTTGGCGACCAGGACCGGCAGGGTCAGTTCCTCCTGCCGGTGCCAGTAGCCCTTGAAGGAGCTGATGGCACCGGGCTGGCCGCGCACCGCCTCGGGGCCGAGGTCTTCTCTTGGTGACCGAGGGCTTCCGCCGGCGGGGGAGAAGTGGGACGTCCTCAGCAGGGGCCCCGATCGGCTTCACCGTACGGCGTGCTCCCAAGCGCGTGCGGCGGCCTGCTTGGCGCTTCCCCTGTGCGCCGGCCCGTGCCCGGGCAGGATGACGTCGGCGTCGATCCCCTCCAGGATGTCCAGGGAACACAGGGCCGCAGACCGGTCGGTGTCGAACATGGCCGGAAGCAGCTGAGGGCCGTTGATCCGGGAGGTCGGATGGGCGGTGACCAGGGCGTCACCGCTGATCAGAATTCCGCTGCCGGCCAGCAGGTAGGCGCAGTGCCCTGCCGTGTGCCCCGGTGTGTGTACCGGCACCAGCGCGCCCGGCAGATCCAGCGGACCCGGTGCGGGAAACGGCGCGGGCTCGGTGACCGTTATATGTGCGGTGCCACCGGCCCGGATGGCGTGGACGGCCCACGGCAACACACCCGGGCGCCAGGCATGCGTCAGCACCTGCCTGACAGAGACCTGGTGCAGGTACTCCCGCCGCGCGTGGGGGACCTCCTCCTCGTGCATCAGGACCGGTGTGCCGTACGCGAGCCGCAGGCGCTCCGCGGCACCGATGTGGTCGTTGTGGGCGTGCGTCACCAGGATCGCGCGCACGGATTCCGGCTTCAGACCCAGCGCGTCCAGGGAGGCCATCAGCAGGTCGTGGTCGTTCGGATATCCGCTGTCCACCAGTATGGCGTCGGCACCGTCCTTGACGATCACCCAATTGGTGTTGCTGCCCGACACCAGATGGACGTCGTCGCCGATGTGGACGATGTCGTCAGCGCGCAGTTGCCTGCTCATGAGCGTTCACCTCTCAGACCGTCGCGAGGTACTGGTGGACCGAACGGACGGCGCTGGCGCCGTCACCGACTGCGGCGGCGACCCGCTTCATCGAAGCCAGACGCACGTCACCGGCGGCGAACACGCCGGGCACGCTGGTCTCGTACGGCAGCGGCTCGCGCTCCAGTTCCTTCCAGCGTGGCCCGAGGTCCTCCGGCGACAACTGCCGGTCGGTCGGCACGAACCCGTCCGCGTCCAGGGCCACTCCGCCGAGCCATGTCGTCGCCGGCCGGGCTCCGATGAAACAGAACAGGCCCGCGCAGGCGACATGTTGAGCCTCGGTGCCCTCGGCGCGGCTGGTCAGGGACACACCTTCCAGGTGAGGCCTGCCGTGCAGCGCCGTCACCTCGGTGCCGGTGAGCACGGTGATCCGCGGGTCGTTCAGAATGCGTTCCACGAGGTACGAGGACATGCGAGCACCGAGATCGGTTCCCCGTACCACCAGTGTGACCTCGGAGGCGTACTTGGCCAGGTGCAGAGCGGCTTGTCCCGCGGAGTTGGCGCCGCCGACCACCGCGACCGGCCGGCCGGCTACCGCCTGGGCCTCCAGGTCAGTGGCCGCGTAATAGATGCCGCACCCGGTCAGCTCCGTCCAGCCGTCGAGGGGGAGCGCCCGGTATTCCGCTCCGGTGGCGACGATCACCGCCCGCGTCTGGATGCGCGTTCCGTCCATCAGGGTCACGACGTGGTGGTGGCCCTCGGTGCTCAGCCTGACGACACCGCACGGACTGGCGAGGTGCACACCGAACTTCAGTGCCTGTACGGCGGCACGCGCGGTCAGATCGCCTCCGCTGAGCCCGAAGGGGAAGCCGAGGTAGTTCTCGATACGTGCGCTCGTGGCGGCCTGGCCGCCGACGGCCACCCCGTCCAGCAGCACCGTCTCCAGACCCTCCGAGGCGCCGTACACCGCTGCCGCCAGCCCCGCCGGACCGGCGCCCACGACGGTGAGGTCGGCCGAGCCGCGTCCGGTCCGGCGGTAGGCGAGGTTGAGCCGCTGGCTCAGCACGCCCGGCGTCACACGTGGCGTCGCCTCGCGCGACGACAGTGCCGCGGGCAGGTCCTCTTCGGTGAGACCGGACGACCGCATCGCGTCCGCGCCCTGCGGGGAGCCGCTGTCGAGCCACCGGTGCGGCACACCCTGGCGGTCCAGGAAGGTGCGCATGGCCAGTCCCGCGGCCGACCCCGCGTCGCCGACGATCCGCAGCGTCTGCTCGGTCGCCTGGCGCAGCAGCCGGCGCCGGGCGAGGATCGCGCGCAGGAGCAGGTCGGAGAGCTCGGTCTCCTGGGCCATCAGCCGGCGGAAGGCGGCCGGTTCGACACGGTGGATCGTGCCACCGGTCGCGACGCGTACGGTCAGCCCGCGCCGCTGCCCGGTGAGCAGGTTGAGTTCGCCCGCGAACTGGCCGGGACCGTGCGTCATGAAGAGGTGCCCGTCACCGCCATCGGAGGACGGTATGACCGCCTCCAGCGTCGCTGTTTCGCACAGGAAGAGGTCGACCGAATCGTCCTCGACTCGGTAGAGGACGTCTCCTGCCCGAACCTCCTCGCAGCTTGCGTACTGGGCGGCCCGGGCGAGCTGACCGTCGTCCAGCCGCACTTCGGCGGCGGAGGCGAGATCGTCAGGACGATCACCGATCTCGGGGAATGAAGTTGCCATGCCCAAAGAATGCCACCGGGGCACACCCCCGGGCCACGGATCGCCCTCCCGACGTGGGCGCGGCGGCGCACACGTGCGCGCGAGGGCAGTTTCCGTGCACGAACGGCTCCATGTCTCAGGAGTATCTTCGGTGGTGCCCCGGGCAGCGGGGTGTGTATGTCCGAGGAGTGTGTTCCGTATGTCCACCCGACCCGTGGTGTGGGGCCTACACCACATCAAGATTCCCGTGTCCGATCTGGAGCGGAGCATGGCCTGGTACCGCTCCGTCCTCGGCGCACGTCGCCTCGCGGAGTTCGACCACGTCACCCAGGACGGGGAGTTGTTCGCCGTCATCCTCGACGTCCCGGGTGTGGACGTGCCCGTGGAACTGCGTGTCGACCCGGCGACCGCCGGACGGCTGGCCGGCTTCGACCCGCTGACCTTCACGGTGACGGGCCGGGCGGAACTCGACGGCTGGATCGGTCACCTCGACGCGCTCGGCGTGCCCCACTCACCGGTCATCGTCGCCCTGGTCGGCTATCTCCTGGTGGTTCCCGACCCCGACGGTGTCCGGCTGCGGTTCTACACCGACGAGCCCCACGGGCTGGGCGCCGAACACGTGGACTTCACGTCTCCCTGGCTGCGCCCCGACACCGTGCCCGCCTCGGACGCCTGAACCGGCGGCTACCGGGGAAGTGCCGTCGATCACCGCGGGGACGCCGTGATCTGAGGCGTCCCTCGGAGTGTGGACACAGGGGCTCATGCCGTGATTGAGAGTTTAGCTGCTCGCAGATGCTGCTGTTCGAACTCCGCCGGTGAGAGGTAGTTGAGGGCACTGTGGCGTCTGCGGGCGTTGTAGTAGGTCAGCCACTGGAAGATTTCCAGCCTCGTCTGACGCATCGTCGAGAACAGCCTCTGGTGCATCGTCTCCCTCTTGAGCCCTGCCAGAACGACTCGGCGAGGGCGTTGTCGTAACTCGAGCCGACCCGGCCCATGCTCCCTGCGGATCCCGAAACCGTCGCAGACCTGTGCGAACGCGGCAGCGGTGTACTGCGAGCCTCTGTCCGCATGAAAGATCACGCCGTCCACGTGGCCGCCGCGGACCGCCACCGCCATCTTGAGGGCGTCTCTCGCCGCCTGGACCGCCTATGTAGCCTGCCGGTCACAGCGCCCCACCCACCGCGATGCCCGCGGCTCCCGTGGGCGCAAGCCCTGTGGTGCGCTGCGCGTGTCCTGGACGGGCAGTCACAATGCGCCCGGCACGTGCCTGCTCACTGTGGCCGTCGACTTCTGTCCTTCCGGGGAGCACCGTGTCCTGGCGCAAGTCCCCTACCGCGAAGCCGCCAAGCGGTTTGGCGTCTGGCTGGCCGAGACCGCTCCTGCCGTGGCTGCCGCGGCCGGACCCGACCGCCTGGACGGCCTCCCGACCCACTTCCGGCCCGTCATCCCTGACACCAGCAGCGAGGGCCAGGCGCTGTTCTCAAGCAACAGCACCAGATCCGACACCAATGCCACCCCGCCCCGCGCCACTTCACAGCCCACCCGGACGCCCACGAACCCCGCTGCTTCCTCAGCCTTCGACGGTGTGTCGGGCAGCTGCGGAGCGGACGCGGGCGGCGTCAGCGGGGCGGACGCCCTGGCTGACGGGATCGATGCCGATCAGTTCGCGGTGCAGGCGGCGGATCCGCATCGCCAGATCGAGACCGAGGCGGGGGCGTTTCTCGCGGACCTCGGCGACCGTGCGGGCGTTGACGCCCAGTCGCAGGGCGAGTGCGGCGGCAGGCCATCCGGCACGCGCCAGGTCGGCCAGCAGCCGAGACGATTCAGCGGAGCCAGTCAGGCCCGGGGCGCCGGGTTCGCCACGCGGGGGGAGCGGGATACCGAGTACGGCGTCGGCGGTCGTACGAGCGATGTCCCGGGCCACCTCGCTTTGCTCCGGGACGCGGAGCACACGGCGGACCAGGGTCACGGACAGGCCGGCTCGGTCGGCGATGTCCTGCGCGGACATGCCCTGCTCACGCAGACGGACAGCCCACCGGGCAGCGGCATGCGGCGGGACGCGGGCGGGCAGACCACGCAGACGGTCCTGCTTTCGCTGTCGGCGCGCCCTCAGCGCCGCGTGGCGGCACTCGGCGCGGGTGCAGCCGTAGTCGGCACAGGATGCCTGACCGTGACGGACAGCTGACTGCTGCGGCCGACGCTGCACCAGCGGCGCGGCAGGGACGACGACGGAAGCGGAGTGTTCTTCAGAGGGCGGCATGGTAATTCCTGCTGCGAGTTCGTAGTGCCGAGCTACCGTACGCTCCCTCGTGGACACAGGGCCCCACGCCTGGAATCCGCCGACTCGGCTCTCCGGCGGGAACGCGGTTCCACTCACTGCTGGAGCCAGCGGTCGAGAGTACGCCATCGCATTGTTGCCGGGTCTGACGGTTCTGGCCGGTTCATCACTGTTCGGGGGTGAGGGATCGGGCCGCGTCGCATTCGATGCAGGCTGCTGCGCGGGGTTGGCGGAGCGCGGCAAGGGCCTCCTCCCGGGTGAGTGTCCGGTCGCTGGGGGTGCAGCCGACGACGTGGAGGAGGGTGGCGCCCGGGTGTTTGGGGCGGTGGGGCAGGTACTGGAGGGTCCATGCGGGCGGGCGTTCCTGGGACGCGGCGTCGCCCGACAGACGGCGGGTCGGGACATGCTCGTAGGAGACACCAGGTACTGGGCGGGCGTGAGCGGGAAGCACCCAGACTTGCTGCTCGGCAGGTTCGGCAGAGCCGTTTGCGCCGTCCTGCCACACCAGAATTCCTACCTGGTAGAGCCAGCCGTCCTTTACCTGCCGGCGGGCGTGCAGCCGTCCGCGGACTTCCTGGCCGTCGGGGAGCACGACAAAGATCGATGGCGCCCTGTGGGCGGCACTTCCCTTGTCCGCAATGATCGCTCTTCTGCCTTTTCACCTGATTGCTGGTCCCAGATCCTTGGGCCGGTCACCGTCGTCTCTCGCTCTGTCTTCCTTGATCCATTGCACAGGACAACGTCCTACATAAGATAAGCGGCCTCTTCTCTGATCTGCGCCGGCAAGGAGCGTGTGAGACCCCCCGGTTCCTGCGACGGCAAGGAGCACGGCCGGAGCCGTCCCTGGACAGCTACGTCCCCATGCCGGCGCGGCGAGACGGTGACGACTCTTCTTCACTGGCTGTCCATTCCGGCGGTCTGGGTGTTAGGGGTGTGCCCCTGAGGTTCCGACTTGTATGGCTGTAGCGGAGCGCGGTCGAGTTGGCCGCTCGTAGCGTCTCCGTAGGACGCCGGATCGGATGGCTCGTGAGGTTCCTGCCGCCTTCCGAGGCTGGCTCTCCGGGGGTGTGCCACCGACCCGGCGTCCGTCTGCGGCCTGACTCAACAGAGGCGTGTCCCGGCCCGTTTGGTTCCGGAAGTCGGAGTGTCGGCCGTGGACGTCCCTGTCGGTCACGCACCTGTTGGGAGCACCGTCCCGTGGTACTGCACCTGGTGCATGACTGATCAGCAGGCGCGATGGGGCTCTGCCGTCCGCTTCACCAGCACTCGCCTGTAGCAGTACCAGGCCGCCTCCAGTGTCCTTGAACGCCGTGACGAACGGGGAATGGGTGCGCCGGCCGAACTCCTCGTGCAGTTGCGCGCCGACCGGCGTGCGGAGCGGTTGGTGCCGGCCTTCGAGCGGGAGTGGGCGGCCGCGCTCGAGGAATCCCGCCCGACGACCAGACCTCCTGAGGCCGGCCGTCACACAGATGCCATGTTCAGCGCGGTGCAGTCTTATTGCCGGTGTACCGCTCCGACCCCAATGGTCCATCCTGCTCCAGGACCTGAATCGTGAGCTCACGCGTAATTGACCGCCCGCGTAGGTGCTGCTTCCTCTTCTTCCACTCCCCCCGGCAGGATGCCGGCAAATGGTGGACGATAAGGGGGGAGGCCGCTCCTTACCCGGCCTCCGGCCCGGGCGTCGAGGGACCGGTGGCTTTGATCCTCGGTTCCTCCGCCGGGTACGGCCTGGGGCGACGATCGCCGGGCTCAGGGGGGCCGGAGTCGCTATCGCTGCGGGTTGATGAGAAGCAGTGCGATGTCGTCGTTTTGTGGCGTGGTCTGCTGGGCGTGACGAACGAGGGTGTCGGCGAGGGCATCCATGGTGTCGTTTTGTGTTCTGGATAGCTGGATGGCGAGTTCGGCGGTTGTTTCTTCGATGTCGGCGCCTGGTGTTTCGACAAGTCCATCGGTGTACAGGGCGAGCACGGAGCCAGGCGGCAAGGGGACCTCGGTGGCCGGGTAGTGGCAGACGGGGTCGATGCCGAGAAGGAGACCTGGTGACAGGTTCAGGACCTCGGTTTGTCCGTCGGGGTGGCGCAGGAGGGGTGCCGGGTGGCCGGCAGTGGCCAGCTGGACGCGGTGGTGTGCCAGGTCGAGGTGGGCGTAGAGGCAGCTGGTGAACAGGCCGGGGTCGAGGTCGGTGAGCAGGCGGTTGACGCAGGCGAGGACGTCGCCGGGGGGTGCGCCGGCGGCGGCATGGACGGCGGTGCGGACCTGTCCCATGAGGGCGGCTGCGTCTGCGTTGTGGCCTTGGACGTCGCCGATCGTCGCGGCGACGGTGGTGGGGCCGAGGCGGATGAGGTCATAGAAGTCGCCGCCGATATCGATGCCGCGGGTGGACGGCAGGTAGCGGGCGGCCACGTCCAGTCCGGAGACGCGGGGAAGAGCTCGGGGCAGCAGGGCGGTCTGCAAGCGGTGGACAAGCTGGTGCTCGTCGTCGTAGAGACAGGCACGGTCCAGCGCCTGGGCAAGCAACCCGGCGGTCGAGGTGAGGATGGCACGCTCCTCCGGGGTGAAGCGGTGAGGTTGATCATAGGAGAGCGTCCAGCAGCCGACAGGACGGCCGGAGACGATGAGAGGCAGGAAGGCCCAGGCGGATTTGTTCGTCAGCCGGCGAATGTCAGGGTAGGCCTGCTCCATTTCGGCCACGGAACAGAAGAAGCTGGGCACGCCGCCGGTCAGGGCCAGCCCGGACGGAGTGGGTGGGCCCGAAAGGGCGGCGCCGTCGAAGCGATTGATGATCTCAGTGGTGTAGCCGCGGTACCCGATGACCCGCAGTCGGTCGTTCGCTGTGACAAAGAGGACCAGGCCCTGGGCATTGAATGCGTCCAGGAGCTGGTCTGCGACCTGGTCGACCACGTCCTGCACGCCGACGGCTTCGGTGAGCGCGGCAGCCAAGTGCAGCAGATGGTAGAGGCCGACGATCCGACCCGGCCGTGCGGGCGGAGATACGTGTGGCCCTGGATCCTCGCTGTCGGGGGCCGGCATGATGCGGATGCTGACACCGGAGACGTCCGGGTAGAGGTGGAAGCACAGCCGTCGGTCCGGTGGGCACAGGACGGTGAATGATGTGGGCTGACCGCCGACCACCGCGGCCCGGTAGCTGTCCTCGAAGAGCGGGTTGTTCAACCATGGCAGTGCGTCGCTGAGCCTGGCCCCCAGCATGCCGGAGCAGTCGGTCCCGACAAGCTCGGCAGTCGCGGAGCTGATGTAGGTGATGTGCCCCGCCGAGTCCAGCCCGCAACAGCCCTCGGGCAGCCTTTCGGCGAAGTCGGCTGCAGCCTGGCCCTCGGCTGGCGCGGTGAAACGAGTCAGGGGCCAGGGCACCGTCCGCGGCTCGGGCCCGGGCACCACAGGCCGGCCACGGTCGGATTCCCGCTGCAGGAGAAAACCGAGACGGTCGCACCAGACCTGCACCGCCTCGCGCACCGGCAATGCCAGCTGCCGCGGCGGACCGGGCCACAACAGCACCAGCCCGCCCCACGTGGTCGTGCCCCCGGTGATCGGAGCGGCGACCGCTGCGAAGGGGTACGGCAGCACCAGCGCGGCCCTCGGGTATCGGAGAGCCATCTCCTCCTGGCTGCCGACCCACACCAGGCACCGCTCACGGACGGCATCCGACACTGGGAGCGGGGTATCCAGCCCCACCCGCGCCCAAGGAACGACGATCTCTCGCGAAACTCCGCTCATCACCGCCAGATGGAGCACGCTCTCGTCCTGAGACAGCAGGTAGACATGGCCGATGGAGGCTCCGGTCTCCAGAATGATCTGGGACAGAAAGGGGTCCAGCAGCTCCAGCCCAGAGCCAAGCACTGGGGTGACACCATTGCCATCATCCATCCCTCCATCCTCCCTCCCAAAGCGGGACCGTAGACGTTCGGTGGAACTCTCGATCGTGAACGAGATGCCAGCCTCGACGTCGAGGTAGTCGCCGTCCGTGTCGCGCCAGGGACCGCAACTCTGAATCCCGGTCACCGGCAGACCCGCTTCCAGGAGGCACTCGGCGACAGCAGCGGCGTAGTGGCCCGCCCGCCTCGCGAGCTCAGCTGACATCTGGGGGCTCGGTTCGCTGGCCACGGAACTCTCTCTCCGCTGTCGGGATCGGACGGTGACGTCGCCATAGATCGTGCCGGGCCGGATCGGCGTCCGGCGCAGCGGGCGCCCGGCAGCCCGTCCCGGCTCGCGTCCACGGGGTACGACGGCCGGTGAGGGTACCGACCCGAACTCGGAGCGGCTCGCACTGCTCCCTGTGTTGCGCCGCGGCGGTGCCGGGGGAGCGGCCGTGGTTGTTCGAGCTCGATTACCTTCTCACGAGCCATGCGGAAATCTATGTTGGCTGGAGTAGACATTGGGCGGTGGCCTGGTTATGGTTTCTCTCGTAGCCAGGAAGACAGCAGGGCCCGGCAGACACGAACTGCCAGGTAGCAGCATGTAGTTGCAGTGCGCAGGACGGTGCGGTGGTGGAGTTTCGGAGCCAGGGTTGTTGCAGGACGGCGACGGGGCTGACGACCGGACCGGGTGGCCTGCAGTGATCAGGGGCCGCCGTGAGCAGGACCGCAGTGGCACCACCCGTAAGTGCAGTTTGTGGTACCCAGCAGTGGAGTCAGTGAGCGGTACCTCGGTGAAGGCGTCGGCTGCGGGCGCGCGCACCGGGAGGTTCGGCAGTGGGGTTCTAAGCCAGAGCAGATGCAGGACGGGCGACGGGGCTGGCTGCCGAAGAGTGGCGCTGTGACAGGCCACTGTGCGGTTCGCATCACCAGCAGTACGCAGTTCCCGTTTGGTAAGTGATTGATCCCAGAGGGATGGAACGGAGGGACCGAGCGCCATCAGGATCGCCCGGGCGTGAGTAGTGAGCCCGGGTACCGCAGGACATCGATAGTGAGGTGGTCTCCGGTCGAGCAACCGCGATCCCCGCATTCCCCGCCCTCTCCCGGGCGGGCGTGCGGAAACAGAAGGCCGGCGCGATATCAGGGCCGGCAGATGGTGTAGCAGTTCCTTCGGGGCCCTGGCGCAACGAGCGCCGGGGCCCCTCCACGCGTTCCACAGAGAGGTGCGATGACAGCAGACGACTCGTACGGCCGTCTCGACGACGACGACTACCCCGCTTACACGATGGGCCGGGCCGCCGAGATGCTCGGCACCACCCAGGGCTTCCTCCGCGCCATCGGCGAAGCCCGCCTCATCACCCCGCTGCGCTCCGCCGGCGGACACCGCCGCTACTCCCGCTACCAACTGCGCATCGCCGCCCGCGCCCGCGAACTCGTCGACCAGGGCACACCGATCGAGGCCGCCTGCCGCATCGTCATCCTCGAAGACCAGCTCGAGGAAGCCCAGCGCATCAACGCCGAACACTGCCGCGCCGCCGAATTGTCGAACCCAACAGCCGCGGCTTGAGATAGGGCGCGCCTGCCTGTCCTCGGCGGTCCTGCGCGCCTGGTCCAAGTCGTGACGTGTACCCGTTTCCTCTGGTGACGGGGTGTTGTGAGCCTGTAGCGTCTGGGTCAGCTGTCGTGGTTCGGAAGTTCCCTTTACCCCCGCCTTTGGGGTGGGTGTTTTTTGCTGTGCTGTGCCGCAGGAACCAGGGCGATCACCTCCGCCTTCCACATGGAGTGGGAGGCGTTCATCGACTGGAAGGCATACGACATGGCTACGGGAACTGTGAAGTGGTTCAACGCGGAGAAGGGCTTCGGCTTCATCGCCCAGGACGGCGGCGGCCCGGATGTCTTCGCGCACTACTCCGCGATCAACTCCTCGGGCTTCCGTGAGCTCCAGGAGGGACAGGTCGTGACGTTCGACGTCACCCAGGGCCAGAAGGGCCCGCAGGCCGAGAACATCAACCCGGCCTGACCCTCGCCGCAGCCGGCGGGATCTGAGGCGTACCGAAGCAGGGCTGCGCAGCTGCTGCTGCGCAGTCCTGAACTGTGTCGAGACTGTAGTCCGGCCAACGCACCCCGCGATGGGGCGAACAGCACTCAGAGGGCGGTACGTGACCTGATGTTCGGTTCGGTATCGCCTGATCGTGTGACTGTGGGAACTCCCAGCCGGTCGACGGTCTTGGCCGTGCTGGAGTGACGGGGTGAGCGACCGCAAGCCCTACAAGAGTGACTTATCCGACGAACGCTGGGCGCTGATCGAGCCGGTGACCACTGCATGGAAGGCGAAGCACCTGTCCGTCAGCGGCCACCAGGGCAGCTACGGGATGCGAGAGATCGTCAACGCGCTCCTGTACCAGTCCCGGACCGGCTGCCAATGGGACTACCTGCCCCACGACCTGCCACCGCCCGGCGCGGTGAAGTACTACTTCTACAAATGGCGCGACGACGGCACCGACGCGGTCATCCATGACCTGCGGCGCTGGCAGGTGCGTGAGAGCCGGGGACGATTAGCCGAACCGAGCCTGGTGGTGCTCGACACCCAGAGTCTGCATGCCGCCGCGGGGGTACCCGCGGCCACGACCGGGCGGGACGCGGCCAAGAAGGTGCCGGGCCGCAAGCGGGGGCTGGCCGTTGACGTGCTGGGCCTGGTGATCGCCGTGGTGGTGCTGGCCGCTTCCGTGCACGACAACGCCTTCGGTACCGCGTTGCTGGACAAGGTCGCCGCGGGGACCTCCACGGTGACGAAGGCGCTGGTGGACCAGGGGTTCAAGAAGACCGTGGTCGGCCACGGCGCCGGCCTGGGCATCGCGGTTGAGGTCGTCGAGCGCAACCCGGCCGACCACGGCTTCGTCCCGCAGCCGATCCGCTGGAGAGTCGAGCAGACCAACGGGATCTTGATGCTGCACCGCAGGGCGGTCCGCGACTACGAACACCGCCCGGCCAGCTCCGAGTCCCGGGTGTACTGGGCGATAAGCGATGTGATGACCCGTCGACTGACCGGCACCTCCACCCCGTCCTGGCGCGGCGCGTGAGCGGCGACCCACAGCAGACCCTCGGCGCCCTGCTTGCACGTCTGGAGGTCCGCGAGCGGCAGATCGCTGTGGAAGCGGAGGCCGCTCACGAGTAGACCGCGCTACTGGACGGACTCGCCCAGGCCGCCGAGCACATCACGATCACTCGCAAGACGCTCCTGGAACTGCCCGACGAAAACGCCCTTGGCACCGGCCACACCGACTCCGGCCCTGCCCGACGGCCCCGCCTACCAGCAGATCATGGGCGTGTTCGCCGAAGCCGACGCTCCGCTACGGGCGAGTAACGTGTGCGAGGCGATGGACCTGGACCTCGCGCCGAACAACATCAACAACGTCCGCATCAAACTGAAGCGCCTGACCGGGCGCGGAATCCTCGATGAGACCGAGCCGGAACTGTTCGCCAGGCCGCGACCGTAACCGCCCGGCAAACCCACCACCGGCCCCCTCACGTCGTTCTGCCAGCCCGCCGAGGAAACCCGTTGCGAGTGAGCCGCATCGGATGTCTGATTGATCGGCCACCGATCACGGGATGGAACATGAGTATGTCGCTGCCTGCCCCCTCGTTACACACTGCTCGCCTGCGACTGCGTGCCTTCGAAGACGCGGACGCGAACGACCTGTTCGTGCTGCAGAGCAACGCCTACGTGTTGCGCTACTGGGACGATCCACCGTGGACCGAACGCGCGCGCGCCGAGAAGTTCATCACCCGCTGCCGAGAGATGGAAAAGGAAGGCACCGGGGCGCGGCTGGCCGTGGATCGTGTCTCCGACGGGGCGTTCATCGGCTGGTGCACCCTGAACAGGTGGAATCCGGAGTTCCGCAGCGCGTCGCTGGGCTACTGCTTCGACGATGCAGTGTGGGGCCACGGTTGCTGACCTTGGCGTTATAGCGTCTGGTCTCGTCAGACCTGGTGACAGGGCCCGTCTTGGCTGGTAGCCCGGAAGTATGCGGTATCCGGACGGGGGCGGGCTGACCGCCGAGCAACGCAAGCGCCGCGAAGAGGTACGCATGCGGGCCGCTGACCTCTTCGAGGAGGACGTAAAAGTCCCGTGCATCGCCCAGGAGTTACGGGTGAGTGAGAAGTCGGTCTACCGGTGGCGCCGTGCCTGGGCGTTGGGCGGGCGGGAAGCGCTGCGTTCCCAGGGGCCCCCGGGCTACGACTGCCGACTCGGCCCCGAACTGCAGGCCAAGCTCGCCGCCTGGCTGGAAGAAGGGCCGGCCGCGCACGGCTGGAGTGAGGACCAGGTGTGGACCGCCGCACGGGTGCGCACGCTGATCGGGCGGAAGTTCCACCTCTCCTACAGCGTCTCCGGAGTGGCCCGGCTGCTGCACCGCATGGACTTCAGCGTGCAGATGCCCGCCCGGCCCGCCGCCGAACGCAACGAGGACGCGATCACCGCATGGCGGGAGGCGACCTGGCAGGAGGTAAAACCCTCCGGGCGGCGACCGGCGCGTTCATCTGCTTCGAGGACGAAGCGGGCGTAACCGGCCGGCCGCCCAAGGGCCGCACCCGGGGCCGACGCGGCATCACCCCGAGGGTCAAAGTGCCCGGTCGCAGCCGGGGACGGCTCTCGGTGGCCGGTCTGCTGTGCTACCGGGCCGCCTTGCCCGCCCGGCTGTGCTACCGGCTGCGCCGGCACACCGGCCGCAAGGGCGAGCGCCGCTCGCTCGGCGAGAGCGACTACATTCACCTGCTCGACGGCGCCCACCACCTGCTCAAGGCCCCGCTGATCGTGGTGTGGGACCGGCTGAGCACCCACACCTCCAAGACGATGCAGGCGCTCGTGGCCGGCCGGGACTGGCTGACAGTGGTCCTGCTGCCCGGGTATGCGCCTGAGCTCAACCCCGTCGAGGGCCTGTGGGCGCATATCAAGCGGAGCCTGGCCAACCTGGCCGCCCGCACCCTCAACGAGCTGGAGACTCTGCTCCGCAGGCGACTCAAGGCACTGCAGTACCTGCACAGCATCCTCGACGGGTTCCTCGCCGGTGATGGCGATTCTTGAAAACGGCCAGCGATACTCCTCGCCTCACTTCCTTGACGCTTGAACGGTGTGAGGAGTGTGGGGAGCGAGGAGTGACGGCAGGGTGGGAGGGACGTACTGGCACTCTTGCCCTATGGCAATCGCGGGTTCTCGCACGAAGACGACGGACACATGGCTCATGCCTGCTGATGAGGTGCTTCTGGGGCAACGGATTGCTGAGGTGCTTCCCTCATCCGGATGGCATTGCAGTCACCCGGGGCTTGGTTTGCACCAAGTGCACTTGCATTCCTCGATCGAGTCCGCGCTGGGCTGCGGTAGCACACAAGCGTTTCTCGGCCTCCCGGCAGGCGCCTCCCTGCCAGTAACGATCATTCCGGCTCTCGGCGTCAGCGCGCCGTGCGGACCGCCGATAGCGGCAGTTGTCCAGCTGCTTTGTTCACGTCTCAGGACGGACGGACGGGGCGAGTTCTTCGAGAGCGGGAGGCTCGCAGTGCGGTGGTTCGAGCCCGAAGTCGGACCGGAAATGCATCAGACGCTCGCCGAACAGACACGGCTGGTCTGGACGGCGTTGCGAGCCGCGACCCGGCCGGCAGTGCTCGAGACAGCTGATGGTCGCCGCACTATGGGAACGAGAATCGGGCCCGATGCCCGTGACAAGGTGATCCGCCAGCAGGTGCCGCTGGCGAGACCAGGCATCCAGCGGTTTCGGCTGGTGAACTGATGGCGAGGGCCCGGCGGCCGGAGGCCGCCGGGCCCTGATGATCAGTGACGGTCAGGCAGGCTCGTTCAGGGGAGCCTTCGCAATGGTGTGATGTCAGGGACTCGGTTGGAGATGGTCGGGCGGGCTGCTTCGGGGGTGGCCAGCAAGGCCACGATGGTGATCGGTTGATCGCAGTGCGGGCAGTTGCGCAGGGCAGCGGGTGCGAGAGGGTCTTGTCCGGTCTTGGCTGGCGGTGCGGGAAGCTTGCGCGGCTGTTCGCTCAAGCGTCGGGCGCGTTGTTCATCTCGTTGGTGGTTGCGTTGTTTCTCCGCATCGCTGCGACAGGTTGGCGAGCAATACACCTGGCGCAGGCGGGGGTTGGCCATGAACTCTCCGTCGCAGACGGGACAGAGATGCGGTTCCGGGGCGGCCGGGCCGGGGCGATGGGCCCGTGCCTTGCAGCGGGGAGAGCGTAGATCTTCCGAGGGTTTGGAGTGAACTGCTGTTCACAGACTGGGCAGTTGACCGGGACGGGAGACGGAAGTGAGGCGCCTTCGATTTCATGAGACACGGGCATTGACTCCCTTGCGCAGGGTCTCGGCCTGGTTCTGGTGGCCGCGGAGCCGATAGGAAGGGCCGTCGATGCCCGCGACGGCGGCCCGGTGCAGGAGCCGGTCGAGCATCGCGGCCGCGACGGTGGCATCCCCGAAGGCGCCGACCCAGTCGGCGATACCGACATTGGTCGTCAAGATCGTGGACGATTTCAGATACCGCTGGTTGATCACCTGGAACAGTGCGGACGCACCGTCCTCGGGCAGCGGCAGATAGCCGAGCTCGTCGATGATCAGCAGCTTCGGGCCGGCGAAGAACCGCATGCAGGTCTTCCAGCGGCCCTCGAGAGCGGCCTTGTGACACCTGGCCGCGAGCTCGGCAGCGGTGGTGAAGTAGACCCGGTGCCCAGCATCGACAGCGGCCCGCCCCAGCGCGACGGACAGCATGGTCTTGCCGACGCCCGGCGGCCCGACGAACAGCACGTTGGAGGCGTCGTCGAGGAACCGCAGGGTGGCCAGATCGCGGATGAGTTTCTCATCGACACCCGGCTGGGCGGCGAAGTCAAAGTCGTTGAGCGTCCATGGCTCGGGCAGGCAGGCAAACCGTTCCCGAGCCGCAAGCCGGCGACCCTCGGTGGCCTCGACCTCGATCTCCAGCAGCCGCTCCAGCGCGGCGGTCAGGGACATCCGCTCGGTGCGGGCCTGGTCCAGCACCCGGTTCAGGGCCTCGGCGGCGTCGTTGAGTTTGAGATAGGACAGATGGCCTCGCAGCTGCTGGAAGCGGCGTGCTTCGCTCATCTGCATCGGTGACGTACTCACTCCGGACTCTCCTCCTTCGATGAGGGGGCACTCCGCAGCCGGTCGGCCACGGCGGCATAGGTGGACAGGTCGATCACGACCCGTTCTGCCGGATTCCCGGCGGCCGGCTGGCCGCGCAGATGCTCGGCCTCAGCAAGGGCAGCGGCCGACGGCGGCCTGCGGACCTTGGTCTTGCAAGGGGCCCGGTCGGTGAACGAGGCCAGCACCGCTCGCTCCAGTGCGATGACATGCCCGTCGTCACGGACGGTCTGACCGGACCCGCGCGGAGCACGCCGGTGCTGGGCGATCACCGCCCGGCCCGTGGTCGCGATACGCAAGGAGTCCTCACCGAGCCGGTGGCGGACATGGACCTGGACGCCGGGAAGCCCGGGCGGCACCGAGTAGAAGTTGCCCTCGAAGGACACAAGGCTCTGCGGACTGACCGTTCTCTCCACCTCCAGCTCGGCAGGGAACGGCCGCACCGGGATGTCCAACATCGGTTCTGCGTCAGCGAGTTCGGTGACCGTGACGGAGATTCCGTCGACCTTCCGGCGCCGCTCGTCCATCCGTGAGGCGAGTTTGTCGACCCCGGACTGGGCCTGCGGAACACTCAGCCCGTCAGGGACTGTGCGCCACCACCGCTGGGCGGCCGAGTGGTTGGCCTTCTCCACCACGCCCTTGCGGTTGCCGCGACGCGGTGGGCAGATGTCCACCCCGACCCCGTAGTACTTGGCGACCGCCGCGAAGGACGCTGTGACCTGCCCGCTGGACGGATAACAGACGGTCGCCATGCGATCGAATCGCCACCTGCGGGCGGTCCCGCCGAGCTTGCGCACCACATCGTCCAGGGCCTGAACCAGGTGCGGGAAGTCCTCCGACTCCGCCAGCACTGCCCGCCACCGGCCCGAATGCGCGAGCGCCCCGACCAGCAGGTGAGCGTAGCTGCCGACGCCCCACGACTCGGGCGGATCCGGCAACTCCAGCCAGCCGAACTGGATCTCCTCGCCCGGCGGGTGGGCGATCACCGCGACGTTGCGGCCGGTGGTGGCATGACAGGGCTCGCAGTGCGGACGGACCTGATAGCGGCGAAGCGCGCGTGTGAACGTCGAGTACGCACCCTCATAGCCGAGCGCGGTCACCTCGTCGAACAGAGCGGACGCCCACAGGTGTGGATCGTCGGCCAGCCGCTGACGGCAGTACGGAAGGAACGGCACGAACGCATCCGGCGCCTGACGGCGCTGCCCCGGAACCCGCTCGTTGTTCAGATACTCCCGGATCGTCTTGCGGTCCCGGCCCAAGTGCCGGGCGATCGCTGAGATCGTCCATCCCTGACGACGCAGTGCGTGAGCATCCACGTCTTCCTCCCGCGTGAGCATCCAGGCCCCCGAACAGGCCGAACTTGCGCACGCAGGCTCTCCACGGCACACCGACACCAATTCGACACGCCGTGCAAGATCACACAAAGGGTGGGGAGATCAACTGAGCAGGTTTGGCGAACCGGAGAGCGCAGGGTGGGGCGATTCAAATATCGCCATCACCGGGACAGGCCTCGCTCTCGACAGACCGAACTGACCCTAAAACGCCGAAGTCAGTATCCGCTTGTTGAGGTCGTTGATCTCCTCGGTCAGGTGCTGGATGCGGCGGGCCAGCAGTCTCAAAGTGTGCCGCGCGGCCCCTGCCGGCCCGGAGACTTCCGACTCCGCGAGTAGAGCGCACCGTTGGAATAGTTTCGGGTTACTCAGCCCTGCCAGAGACTCGCGAAGTTCGGCATCGGCGCAGACCAGAACGTTCTTGAACTGGTTGATGGCCTGAGTCCTGGACTTGATCGCGGACCCCTTCGCCAGCTTGAACAGCCGCAGCATCTCCACCGGGCCGTCGCTCGTCTTCGCTGCGGCGGTGGCGCGACCGGACAACACGGCGCAGGCGGCGGCTTCGGCATCGATGGCGTCGGTCTTGCCGTGGCGCCGTCGGGCGGCCTTGTCGGGCTGGTTGACCTCGGTCACCTCGATGCCCTCGGCCTGCAGGTGCCGCGTCAGGGCTGCGCCGTAGGATCCGGTGCACTCGACCCCGGCCCGCCGCAGCATCCCGAACGAGCATGCCCAGGACAGAAGTTGACGATATCCCTCGGCGGTCGCCGGGAAGCTGCGGCCGTCCAGGGCGGCGCCGAGCGTGGTGATGACGGCCGCAGCGTGGACGTCTTTGTGGGTGTCAACGCCGAGCAGGATGTCCTCCTCGGCCTCGGCTGGGACGTGACATGGGGTCGTGGGCTGCGCGATGCTGGGCAAGGTCGCTGGTCTCCTGATCGCCTCGGGTGCCGGTGGCCGTCGCCGGGCCGGGGCGGTCAAGACTGTGACGGTGCCTGTCGCGAAGGCCCCTATCGGGACACGTCCCCTGCCCGGCGGCAGCGAGTACCGCTCCAGGCTGTGGCCGACGGATCAACGCCAAGGCAACAACGCCAGTCGAAACACGGGTCAGGCCACCGCCCGGAACGGCACTCGATCATCCTCACAGTCGAAACATGATCCTGTGCGGCCGCAGCTCTGCCGAAGCCCCAACTCCCGGATTCGGGCGCGGAATTGGGCCGATGTGTACTCGCTGCCGCGATCGCTGTGGATCACACAGTCGGGCTCCAGCCCGCCCCGGCCGTGGGCCATGTCGAGAGCGTCGATGACGAGTTCGGCGCGGTGATGGTCGGCCATGGCATAGCCGACGACCTCGCGGGTGGCCAGGTCCAGCCAGCAGGCGAGGTAGAGCCAGCCCTCGGCGGTGGACAGGTAGGTGATGTCGCCCACCAGCTTGGTCCCGGGGCGCTTGGCATGGAAATCGCGGCCGATCAGGTCCGGGGCCGGCGTCGCCTTCTTGCCCGGCCGGGTCAACGAACGCCGTCTGCGGGTGACGCCCCGGATGTCGCGCTCACGCATCACGCGGGCGATGCGCTTGCGGTTCACCCGCCGACTCAGGCGGCGCAGTTCGGCGTGGATGCGCGGGACACCGTAGGTGTGCCGGGAAGCTGCACCACGGTGATATCGTGCGCGAGCGCGTCGTCAGCCGCCTGGCGCTTGCAGCGGGCGGCCTCGCCCTCGTGTCAGGCGTAGTACGAGGAGCGGGCGACCTTCAGCACCCGGCACAGCAGGACGATCGGGTAGTTCGCCTTCTCCGCACGGATCAACCGGTACAACTCAGCTCACCGGACTCGCCCTCTCCCCGGTCCGCCTTCGCCCGGCGGTACCAGCCGCGCAGGGACTCGGAGCTGATGCCGAGTTCCCGGCAACGGCGGTGACCGTTCTGCCTGAGGAATCGACGAGCGCGATCGCGTCCCGCTTGAACTCCTCGGTGTACCGCTTCGTATACTCGCTTCCCACCTGGTGCTACTTCCTCTGGAACTTCAAGATCCCAGTCTCCAGGTGTCCACGATCAAGGGGAAGCTTCAGTTGAGGAGTTGGCTCGTCCGTGGACAGTGGCGGCTGAGGGCCGGCGGGTGCGTGTTCGGGGTGGAGTACGCAAACGTGCGCCGGGTGCGGGTGCCCGATATCGGCTGGTGTTCGTGGACCGGCTGGTGGTGACGCTGATCCACCTGCGGCATGACTTGCCGCATGCAGTCCTGGGTGTGTTGTTCGGTGTCCGGTCATCGAGACCCGCCTTGTCGTCTCTTGCGCGGCATTGTTTAGGGTCGCCCCATGAATCAAACAGATGACCAGTTGATGGCGGTTGTGTCGGCTTATGCCACCACATTCGAGACCCTTGCCGCTGCCACCACGGGGCGCACAGGCAGAGGTCCCCAGGGTGCCGTACTCGCGATCTCCGGTGCACCGATTGCGGCGCTGAACGCGATTATCAGTCCGTGTCCAGAGCCGAATGCCGAGGAGATCACGGCGCTGGCGGCCGAGGGGAGCCCGTGGGATTTTCCCTGGAGCATCCACGTCCGGGGGGTTCCGGGTCCGCTGGTTGCCGATGCGGCAGCGCGGCACGGGCTGACGCATTTCGAGCGGGAGCCGCTCATGATCCGGTATTCTGACCAGGGACTGCCGGCGGAGCCGGTCGTTGACGGCCTGCGCGTACGGGCTGTGCCGGGCGACGAGCTGGACCTGTACGCCAGGACAGTGGCGGAGGGCTTCGAAGCGCCGCGCGAAATGTTCCAGGTGATGGCCGATCCTTCCCTGGCGAAGATCAACGCGCTGACGTTCTACCTTGCGGAGCTGAACGGCGTGCCCGTGGGAACGGGCATGACGGCTATCTCAGGTGACCTGACAGGTATTTTCAACATCACCACGCTGCCGGGCTACAGGCGGCGTGGTTACGGGCGGGCCGTCACGCTGGAGATGGTCCGTGCCGGTTTTGCCGCAGGCGCCAGCACGGCCTACCTCTGCGCGTCGGAGATGGGCGAGCCGGTGTATCGGTCGGTCGGCTTCCGCACCGAGGAGTACCTGACGGTGATCACCGCTCCGTCATAGCTCCTCCCGACTGGGCAGCGACCCTGCCTCCTGCGACCCGGACAGCCTCTCACTCATCCCCAGGAGCTGTCCTCGCCTTGGCCGCAGGCCGCCGGTAGCCCGGCTCGTCGGCCAAGCGCAGGATGTGCAGGGCCTTGGCGATCCGCCCGTAGTGCGCGATCACATGCCCCAGCGGCGTCGGCCGCCCATCCCGGGACAGCATGCGGATGACGTCAGAGGCCGTAGTTGGCGGTGCGGTCGATCCGCCACATCTTCTGGGCCGGAAGGTCTGCCAGCTGCGGCGCGTAGGTGTACCCGGCCAGCGTCAGCAGGCCGAAGACGATGTCGCTGTAGCTCGCGGTGTCGGTGACGATCATCTCCGGGCGGCGGCGGCCGCCGCGGTCATAGAGCACGTCCAGCACGTACAGCGAGTCGCGCGGGTGCCCGCTAGGACATTCCCGCCCGGCCCGGCGGCCTGGTCGTTTTAGGACCTGCCGGAAATTAACGTGTTGCTTCGCGTGGTTCGGATCGTTGATCTGGAATGGGTGTGTCTGGTGTAGTTCGTGATCAACTGGCCGTGAAGTTCGAGGTGTTGTTTCCGCATCTGGACGAGCGGCAGCGGCGGCTGTTGATGGGGGCCGAGGCCCGGGTCGTGGGGCACGGAGGTGTTCGGGCGGTTGCGCGGGCGGCGGGGTGAGCGAGGCGACGGCGTGACGGGCACGGCGGTTCGGGTCGCACCGGGTCAGGGCCGGTCGAAGGGCTGAACGGCGAAGCGGGTGCCCTGACCGGAGTTGGTGGGCGTCGCGGTGAGGAAGCCCGGCTCGGTCTGCGCCAGGGGCGCCAGCAGCGCCTTGACCCAGTCAGCGGGCGCTGGAGTTCGACGCGGAGGGCGTTGAAGTCGGCGAGGTGCACCGGGCGCGGGATGGTGCTGTAGCGGTGGTGCCACAGCCGCGCGCGGATCAGTCCTTGAGCAGGATGGTGATGGCGTCGGTGACGTCGTTGACGGCGTGGTGCGCGGCGGGAAGTCCGTCTGGCCAGGGGGGCACGGCGGGCCGTCGGTGGTCTCCAGCCGTACGTCGCCGCCTACAGCGTGCCAGGCGTCGGTGCTGTTGATCGGACCTGGCCCGGCGGTCGGCCTGATGCGGCGAGCAGGGGTGAGTAGATCGAGGGCGGATCGCGGGGTGAGGCGGTGGCGGCGGCGTAGGCGGCGCGTTCCTCGGGTGTCCAGTCCGGTTTGGGTTGCAGCAGGTCGTAGTCGGGGGCGAGGCGGTTGACGACGCGACCCCACCAGTGGGTTGAGGCCGGTAAGCAGGATGCTGGTCGGCATGACTGGGCGGTACGGGCAGATGCCACCCCTCTCCCTGCGGTAACGGAGGCCGGGCACGCCGATAATCCAATCCTGGGGACTCGAGAATTCGTCGTAGTCGTTCAGCCGGGGGAGGAGGAACTCGGCCCAGTAGTAGGTCACATATGGCTCACTGGCGAGCCGGAGGACAAGCTGGTCCTCTGCGGCCACCGCCGCCGCACCGGCGGTGGGACGGTGTGAGGTGTGCACTCGATCCGTCGGGACGGTGTTGCGGGGCCGGTCTCCCTCGGCGGCATCTCGCCCGTGGCTGCCGGGCCGGACTGCCCGGACAGGAGGGAGACACGTGCTACATCCTCGGCAGCCTGCACACGGGGGAGTTCTCCCTGCTGGTGGTCAGTTACCACATGGCGCACAACAACTGAGTGTCTCGTAGGGCAAGACAATGGTGCACGTCACCGCAACTGATGTGCACCAATGTCATACCGGACGTCTGTGGGACGTGTGCCCGGGTTGATTGTGCGAGGGAGAGGTATGCCTCCCATTGCCCGCTGGTGTCGGCTTGTGGCCGCTGACAGATTCCTCTGTCAGATCACCGGTGAACAGGGTCCCCCGGCGGCTGGCAGTTGACGGGGTCGCAGCTGCTTGCGCGCAGTATGGGCGCGGGCGGCGTGGGGTGGGTGCCCCGCGTCTGCACCGTGAACGACGGGTTGGTGGGGGTGCCCGTGGCGCGGAGCAGGGTGGCGGGGGAGTCCGTCGACACGTCGGTGCCGCCGGCGAAGAAGCTCTGGTGCGGGTGAGTGTTCCGGACACCGTAGAGCTCCGCCAGGATGTTGTGCGCCGGGACCTCGAAGGTCTGGCAGGTACCCCTGGCCACCGTGGCGCTACGGCCCTGCGGCTGGTAGTCCTCGTCGTACCACTTGAGGTAGGAGGCGTAGTTCCCGTTCGAGCACAGTTCGATGTGACCCGTACGGATAGTCGCCGAGGCACTTCCGGAAGTGGCAACCACCGCGGCCAAGGCGAGCCCCGCTCCGGCCGCGCCCAGCACCGTTCGTCGTGCACTGTTCCACAACGTCATGTGATCTCCCATTTCTGTCGCGGCGTCGAGATACGACGCCCATAACCGATCGTCCCGCTCGTAGAACCCGGTGCAGGCCGATCGCGATGTTGAGCGTAGCCGACTTCCGGCAAACGTATGTCGATCCGTGTGGGCATCAACTACTGAGGTTTTCAAGGCGGGGTCGGGTCTGTGCGGGTGAGTCCGGTGGCGGTGAGGCAGCTGTCGATGAGATGAGGCCGGAGCTGGATTGCGCGTAACTTCCGTCGCAGCACGCGGCCGAGGTCGTCGGGTGTGTTGAAAGCGCTGTTGGCCATTGCTCTGCGTACGAGTGACCAAACGGCGGACTGCCACCGGCCGAGGAAGCACACACTCCCCGCCGACCAACTGCCATTCAGAAGCACCTCGACCAGCGCGAGATACCCCGGCCGAAGTCCTGGCGAAGCCTGGGCAGCTGCGTTGAAGTCGTCTAGGCCGTGTATCGAAAGTGCTTCTCGGGGGCGTACCCGCCTTGCGGTGTCAGACAGGAAGAGCCCAAGTCTCTTGGGGTCAGGCTGCCGCTGTGGCGGCAGACCGCCGTTCCGGCCGCGCGATGAGCTGCCAGGCACCGAGGCCGCCCAGGAGGTAGGCAACGCCGACCGCGAGGAAGGAGAGAGCGGCTCCGTGGTTCCAGTCGGTGATGGAGTTCAGGATGACGCCCATGACGGCGATCCCGACCAGTGAACCGATCTGACGGTTGGCGTTGAGGACCGATCCGGCCACGTTCGCGTGCTCCGGGCCGGCAGCATCGACGAGCGCCGCCGTCATGCCGGGCGAGATGATGCCTGCGCCGATGTTCGCCACACCCACGGCAACGGCCACCACCCAGTAGGGGGTGCTCTGGGAGATGGTGACCATCGTCAGAGAGGCGACTCCGGCCAGCAGCAGGAATGTCGTCAGGAGGATGCCGTTGGAGAATCGGGCGGAGATCCGGGAGTAGACGATGTTGGCGACAGGGAAGAAGATCGTCATGGGGAGCAGCTCAAGGCCCGCCTCGAACGGGGACGCCCCGCGGGCGTGCTGGAGGTAGAGGCCGAGCATGAAGGTCGACCCGAACAGGGCGAAGTTGAAGAGGAAGCCGACGATGTTGGCGCCGGCGAAACCTGAGTGGCGGAAGAGGAGCCACGGCATCACGAGGTTGGCCGCGCGCCGCTCGCGGACCACGAGGGTGGCGGCGGCCACGACGGTGACCGCGTAGGCAGCGACTACCGGCCGCGCCGCCCAGCCCAGTTGGGGGCCTTCGATCAGGACGAAGCTGATGGCTGCGAGGAGGAGGATCCAGGTGATGTGCCCGGCAACGGCCAGTCGCGTGGCCTGGGTCCCGACCGGCGCGATGTAGCGGTAGGTCATGTACATACCGATCAGACCGATCGGCAGGTTCAGCAGGAAGATCGACTCCCAGCCGAACGCGCTCACCATCAGACCACCGACGGTGGGGCCCAGCCCGGACGAGGTGGCGACGATCGCCGACCACAAACCCAACATCTTCGTACGCTGGCGTTTCTCCGGGAAGGAGAAGACCAGCAGTGACAGGGAGCTGGGCATGAAAAGAGCTGCGCCGACGCCCTGGGCGAGGCGTGCCGCGATCAGTGTTTCGGGGTTGGGCGCCAGGGCGCACGCAAGTGAGGCGAGGGCGAAGACGCCCATCCCCCACAGGTAGATCTTCTTCGCACCGATCCGGTTAGCCAGGCCGCCGGCGAGCATCAAGAGCGAGGCGAAGGTCAGAACGTACCCGTCGATGATCCAGGTCAGCTGCGTCAGTGTGGTCCTGAGCTCCTGCTGGATGGTGGCGCCGGCGACGTTGACCACGGTGACGTCCAGGGTCGCCATGACGAATCCCGTGGCCAGCGCCGTGATTTTCAAGCCGCTTGGTACCTCGCGCTTCTTCGGCGCAGGCGTCTGTGTCACTCCTGCGTGGACTGAAGTCATTTGTTTTCTCCTGCAACGGTCGAGGCGGCGCTGCATCCGCGTTGGGGCGCGATCGCCCAACTGCGGTGCCCATGGGCTTGCTCGGGTCTTCCGGTGCGTGCCGGACCACTGAACTGCATATGTTGATGGCTGTCAAACATTGATGCCCATCAACGTATTGTGGGCATCGTAGTATGGTGGAGAGGAGTGAAAGGGGTGAGCGGTCGTGACCGCACGGACCACTACGGAACGCATAACGGACCATCCCGGCGCGGAGGTCATCACCCTGCAAGGAGTGCTGGACGCGCTCGTGGATCCGGTCCGCCGGAGCATCGTGCGCCAACTGGCCCAGGCGCCTGACGACATGGCCTGCGGGACCTTCGATATCTCGGTGTCACGCTCCACGGGCACCCATCACTTCAAGGTCCTGCGTCAGGCCGGCGTCATCCGCCAGTACTACGTGGGCACCTCACGCATGAACGAACTTCGCGCCGACGACCTCGCGCGTCTCTTCCCCGGCCTGCTCACAGCAGTCGTCAGCGCGTCGTCGGCCACGGAAGGCTGACTGGGGCCCGGGCCTCCATGAGCCCGTCGCTTCTTTACCCCGTGCTGAGTTGCAAGTTTGAAGACAACGTTCACAGCCACTCGTTGATGGCCGCGACGAGGACGGTCGCCTCGTAGCGGACGGCGAGCTTGTCGTATCGCGTAGCGACGGCGCGGTGTCGCTTGAGGCGGTTGATTCCGCACTCGACGGCGTGCCGCTCGCGGTAGTCGATCGGATCGAAGCGTGGCGGTCGGCCGCCGCGCGAGCCGAGCTTCTGGCGGTTGCGTGCCTGGTCGGCCTTGTCCGGAATGGTGCACCGGATTCCGCGGCGGTGTCAATCCCCTCGGACTGTGGAGATCTTCTAAGCGGCCAGCTCCAAGGCGGAGTTGGCTCGGTGGTCGTGTTCGTAGTCGATCGGACTCCGGTAACCGCACACGCTGTGCAGTCGGTGCGTGTTGTAGAAGCCGGTGATCCAGGTCGCGATTCTCAGGCGGGCCTCGGTGCGGGTGGCGAAGGTGTGCCGGTGGACGTACTCGACCTTGAGTACGCTGTTGAACGCCTCGCTGACGGCGTTGTCGAAACACGAGCCGACCCGGCCCATGGACTGCGTCACGCCCAGACGCCGGCAGGCCCAGCGGAAGCGCCGGGACACATATTCGCTGCCCCTGTCGCTGTGGAAGATGACGCCCTTGACGTCGCCGCCACGGGTGGCCGCGGCCATGTTCAAGGACGCAACGACGAGTTCTGCGTCGTGACGTGCACCCATCGCGTAACCGAGCAGGCGGCGCGAGAACAGGTCGATGACGGTGGCCAGATACAGCTTGCCCTCACCGGTGGCGATCTCTGTCATGTCGCCGCACCACACCTGGTCTGGAGCGTCGGCGGTGAAGTCGCGGCGGACAAAGTCCGCGAACGCGGGCCGTTTCCCGGGGCGGGTCAGCCCGCCCCGTCGGCGGATCCTCCGTCCGGCCAGGCCGAGTTCGGCCATGAGACGCGCGACGGTGTTCACCGAGACGCGCCAGCCGGCGCGGATCAGGAGGAGCCAGACCTTCGGAGAACCGTAGGTGCCGCCGGAGTTCTCGAAGATCTGCCGGATCGCGTCGGCCAGCTGTCCTCGCCGCACTTCACGAGCGGTGGTGGGCTTGCCGCGCCACTTGTAGAACCAGGACTCCGACACTCCCAGAACCCGGCAGGCCAGGCGGTGCGGGACGTGGTGCTCGGTCCTCTGGTTACCGATGAACGCGGCCAGGGCGGCCGGGTCCGTTTCGGTCACTTCACCCAGAGGACCATGCATCGCTTGAGGACATCACGCTCCATCTCCAGCTCGCGGATCCGCTTGTTCTTCTCCGCCGCATCCCGCCGCAGCCGCTCCAGCTCGGCCCGCTCGGCTTCGCGCAGCCGCCCGCCCGGTGCGTGCTCGGCAGGCTGGTCGGACGACGCCGACCCGTTGCGCCGCCACCGCGACACCCAGCTGTGCAGCGTGCCGGAATGCACACCGAGCTCCTCGGCGACCTCCGGGATCGGCCTGCCCGTCTCGATCACAATGCGTACAGCACCCTCACGAAACTCAGGCGTGTACGTCCGTTGCTTGGACCCCATGAACCCCAACTTCCCCTGCAATCAAGGACTCCACGCTACGAGGGGAGGGACAGCCGGGGCCTCCCCCGGAGTGGTGGACACGCTGATACTGGATCTGCTTGATCCGGAGGAAGCGAGAAGACCGCCGATGGCGATGAAGGACTATTCGGACGAGTTCAAGGCCGATGCCGTGGCCCTGTACGAGTCCACACCCGGGGCGACCTACAAGAGCATCGCCGCCGACCTGGGCATCAACCGGGCGACCCTGCGCGAGTGGGTGCTGCGGGACCGCGAACGCCGCGGTGTCACCGCCACGGCTGCAAAGCCGGCCGTCCAACCGGGGGCGGCGGTGCCGTCCGACGCTCCGGACGAGCGAATCCGGCAGTTGGAGGCCCGGGTGGCCGAGCTCGAGGCAAGTGAGCGCAAGCTCGCGACCGAGCGGGACATCCTCCGCAAGGCGGCCAAGTATTTCGCCGGAGAGACGAACTGGTGATCAGCCGCTTCCAGTTCGTCGACGACCACCGGGACACCTACGAGGTGAAGCGGCTCTGCCACGTCCTGGACGTGAACCGGTCCAGCTACTACAAGTGGCTCGCCGGCGCCGAGGCCCGGGCCGCCCGGCAGCACAAGGACCGGATCCTGGCCGAGGAGATCCGCGAGATCCACGGCGAGTCCGGCGGCGCCTACGGCTCCCCGCGAGTGACCGCCGAGCTCCGCGAGAAAGGACGGCGGGTCAACGAAAAGCGGGTCGCCCGGATCATGCGGACGTTCTCGATCACCGGCATCCGCCTGCGCAGACGCGTGCGCACCACCGTCCCGGACCCGGCAGCCTCACCGGTTGCGGACCTCTTCCAGCGGGACTTCACCGCCGCCGATCCGGGACGGAAGTACATGGGCGACATCACGTATCTCCCGCTCGCCGGCGGGGAGTTCCTCTATCTCGCGACCGTGCTGGACTGCTTCAGCCGCAAGGTCGTCGGCTGGTCCATGGCCGACCACATGCGCACCGGCCTGGTCGCCGACGCGCTGCGGATGGCAGCCGCGACCCGCGGCCGTCTGGACGGCGCCGTGTTCCACTCCGACCACGGGGCCCAAGGTGGATTCAACTGGTCGTCGCAACACCCTGATCTCGGAGGTGTGCGACGTGGCCACGGCGGACTGGAGTTTGAAGACCAGCGATGTTGCGGAGGGGCGGCGTCGGCAGTGGCGCGCTGATCGTGCGTTGCGGCCGGCGATGCGCTCGCCGGGGCGGCCTGATCCGTCTCGGGTCGTGCAGCGCCAGTTCTGGCGACTGATCGCCACGGGGGTCACGACGGCGGAGGCGTCGCTGGCGGTCGGCGTGTCGTGGCCGGTGGGTGCGAGGTGGTTTCGTCACGCTGGCGGCATGCCTCCGATCTCGTTGGCCGAGCCCTCGGGCCGGTACCTCACGTTCGAGGAGCGCGAGGAGATCGCGATCCTGAGAGCGATGAGCAAGGGTGTGCGCGAGATCGCCCGCGCTCTGGGGCGTGACCCCGGGACAATCTCTCGCGAACTGCGCCGCAACGCCGCCACGCGCGGCGGCAAGCAGGAGTACCGCGCGACGGTCGCCCAGTGGAAGGCTCAGCAGGCGGCCAAGCGCACGAAGAGCGCGAAGCTCCTGGGCAATGACCGGTTGCGTGGGTACGTTCAGGAGCGGTTGTCGGGGAACGTTCTCCGGCCTGACGGGATGGTCGTCGCGGGACCGCAGACGCCTCCGTGGAAGGGGCTGAACAAGCCGTACCGGCAAGACAGGCGGTGGGCGACAGCATGGAGCCCGGAACAGATCTCGCACCGGTTGAAGGCCGACTTCCCCGAGGATGAGTCCATGCGCATCAGCCACGAGGCGATCTACCAGTCGCTGTTCATCGAGGGCCGTGGTGCGCTCAAGCGTGAGCTGGTCGCCTGCCTGCGCACCGGGCGGGCGCTTCGGGAGCCTCGGTCGAGGTCACGGAACAAGCCGCAGGGGCATGTCACCGCGGATGTCGTCCTGAGTGAACGTCCTGCAGAGGCCGCGGACCGCGCGGTCCCGGGGCATTGGGAAGGCGATCTGATCATCGGGACGGGCCGGTCCGCGATCGGCACGCTCGTCGAGCGCAGCAGCCGATCTACACTCTTGGTGCATCTGCCGAGGATGGAGGGCTGGGGCGAGGTGCCGCCGGTGAAGAACGGCCCGGCGTTGGGCGGTTACGGCGCCGTCGCGATGAACACTGCCCTGACGGTGTCGATGACGAAGCTGCCCGAGCAACTCCGCAAGACCCTGACCTGGGACCGCGGGAAGGAACTCTCCGGGCATGCCCAGTTCGCGCTCGAGACCGGGACGAAGGTGTTCTTCGCCGATCCGCACTCGCCCTGGCAGCGACCCACAAACGAGAACACGAACGGGCTGCTGCGTCAGTACTTCCCGAAGGGCACCGACCTGTCCCGGTGGTCCGCCGAGGACCTCGCAGCCGTCGCCCTGGCTATCAATAACCGACCCCGCAAGATCCTCGGCTGGAAGACCCCGGCCGAGGTCTTCGAGGAACAGCTACGCTCACTACAACAACCCGGTGTTGCAACGACCGGTTGAACTCGCCGAATATGTGTCCCGGCGCTTCCGCTGGGCCTGCCGGCGTCTGGGCGTGACGCAGTCCATGGGCCGGGTCGGCTCGTGTTTCGACAACGCCGTCAGCGAGGCGTTCAACAGCGTACTCAAGGTCGAGTACGTCCACCGGCACACCTTCGCCACCCGCACCGAGGCCCGCCTGAGAATCGCGACCTGGATCACCGGCTTCTACAACACGCACCGACTGCACAGCGTGTGCGGTTACCGGAGTCCGATCGACTACGAACACGACCACCGAGCCAACTCCGCCTTGGAGCTGGCCGCTTAGAAGATCTCCACAGTCCGAGGGGATTGACAATTGAGTAGGGAACACCAACCGTAGAGGGCCATGGCCACCAGGTAGGCCGCGCCGACCAGGGTGGGCAGTAGCTGGACGTGCCACTTCCATCGAGGAGTGGTGAGTCTGGTCGCGGCGGCCACGCAGTCCTGGGCCTGCTGCAGCAGGCTTGGAATGCTGAGAACTGCCGAGTGATCGAATACGCCGCCACCTGACACTGACGGCCACCGAACCAGTAGAATGATCACCGCTCCGCCAGCAGGCGGCTTTGCTGACACACGCAGCAGCCCCGTCGCCTGTACGAGCCCCAAGCTAGGACCGGAGTGGAGCACCAGGGAGTGTGGCGGAACGGGCAGACGCGCCGGATTCAAGACCCGGCGCCCTTACGGGCGTGAGGGTTCGACTCCCTCCACTCCTACCAGCACCAAAAGCACACGGGGACGGTCGCGATACGCGTGCCGCTGACGCAAGGACGAGGCGGGTACTCGTTCGGTTGATGCTCCGCGCGGGCGAGGGCTGTGCCACCGGATTGGATGGTTCCCCGACCGCCGACGATCGGGGAACACACCTTATGCAGCGCAGCATGCGAGAAAAGTGTTACCAGAGCTCTCGCCAAGGCATCTGATAGATCTACCCCCCCCGTTACCGTCTTCGTGCCTCCGCAATGGGGCCTCTGGCCTTCGGGTCCGGCATGACTTCCCCCTCCTGTTGTTGATGATCCGGGGGGGGTGTCACCGGGCCCGGAGGCATCGAACGGACCGCTGATGAGGGGCTTGAGCACCGGCTTCACCCGAGCCGGAAGAGCTCTCCGTAACGTGGGTGTGGCAGCTCGGTGCCGAGGCAAGGCCGGACGAAAAGCGTGACCGGAGGGGCCTGCACGTGATCGACACCGGCGGCATCGACGTCTTCCTCGGCCTGGACGTCGGCAAGGGCGAACACCACGCTACCGCCGTCACTCCGGCCGGGAAGAAGGCGTTCGACAAGCGCCTGCCCAACACCGAACCCCAAGCTCCGCGAACTGTTCGCCAAGCTCCAGGCCAAGCACGGAACGGTGCTGGTCGTGGTCGACCAGCCGGCCTCGATCGGGGCCCTGCCACTCGCCGTTGCGCGGGACATGGGCTGCCCGGTCGCCTACCTGCCCGGGCTGACGATGCGCCGGATCGCCGACCTCTACCCGGGCGAGGCGAAGACGGATGCGAGGGATGCGTTCATCATTGCTGACGCGGCCCGCGCGATGCCTCACACGCTGCGGGCGATCGACGGCGAGGACGAGACGATCGCCGAGCTGGAGATGATCGTCGGCTTCGACGACGACCTGGCCGGCGAGGCCACCAGGTTCGCCAACCGGCTTCACGGCCTCCTGACCCAGATCCACCTGTCGCTGGAGCGCGTGCTGGGGCCGCGGTTGCAGCACCCGGCCGTCCTCACGCTGCTGGAACGGTTCGGATCACCGGCCCAGATCCGCAAGGCAGGACGGCGCCGCCTAGTCACGCTATTACGACCGAAGGCCCCGGGGATGGCCGGGCGGCTGGTCGAGGACATCTGGGGTCAAGGGAGGCTGACCTTTCGACAGAATCGTTGCCCGAGGCGGGCGCATCCCCGCACACGCGGGTAACAGCGGGAGGCCGACATCCCTCCGTCGGCATTGTAGATAGCCGCCACACCCCACCGGGCGAGAGGTCCACGACCCACCGCGTCCTGTTGATCAGTACGCCGAAACCGGCGCGAAGGTGCCGTGTTGCCTGTCAGGCTGATCCCTCGCATCACCGGGGACGTACGGACGGAACGCACCATGGCACGCAGCCCGCTCACCGCCGCTCAGCAGCGGCGGGTGCAGTGGAAGACCATCGACCGGGCGCTGGCCCCCTTCTCCACCGATTCGCTAACGGTGCTCCTCCAGGCCGCGCTGGCGTCTCCGGGCTGTTCCCGCGTTCACGACCACCTCCTGCTGCTGTGGACCCGCACCCTGCGAACTCCCACGCGTACCGGTGCTGCTGCGGCCGCGGCGGACCTGCCGGGGCTGGTCGAGGCCGCCGGGCGGGCTGCGCCGGGGCGCGGCGTGGTGACCGACCGGGTTCCCAGTGATGTACGGGGCAGGGTCCGGTTCGCCACGTCGGCGGGGGAGCGGATGCTGGTCCATCCCGGGCAGCTCGCGCACCCCTCCTGGTCCTGCGCAGCTTGCAGCTGACCGCGCTGGCTGTCGATGAACCGGCGCGCGCAGCGGTCGGGTTCGGACTGAGCGACGTTCTCGAGCTCGCGCTGCGCCTGAGCGATCACACCCTCACCGCGGTGTCCCCGGCGTGGCCGGTTGCCGCGCCGGACGAGGATCCGAAGGTGGTGTGCGCGCTCACCGAGGACGAGGTCGGCGCCGCCCGGCTGCTGGCCGGCGCGGACCTGGACGCCGTCACCGCCGTGTGCGGGCAGCCGGCGGACGCCGCGCGGGCGGTGGATTGGCTGACCGAGCCGATCGAGGGCCTTCCGCTGCGCTACCACCCGCAGGCGCCGCGACGTCGCACCCTCCTGTCCACGGGCGCCTGCTCCCCGCACGCGCGGGGATGGTCCCGCGGCGACGCGGACCGCGACGGCGCAGGCATCCTGCTCCCCGCACGCGCGGGGATGGTCCCTCGGCCTGGACCGGCGATCATCCGGACACCCGGGCCTGCTCCCCGCACGCGCGGGGATGGTCCCCCGTCCACGGCGAACGCACTCACGGACGATCCCTGCTCCCTGCACGCGCGGGGATGGTCCCATCCGCCCCGGGAGATGCCATCATCACATCAGCTGCTCCCCGCACGCGGGGGGATGGTCCCTACAAGCCGGTCTTCAGCGACCCGCAAGGCATCTGCTCCCCGCACGCGCGGGGATGGTCCCTACCGCGAGTTCAGCCACGAGCACTTCGACGGCTGCTCCCCGCACGCGCGGGGATGGTCCCAAGGTCCGCACGCGAGCGGCCAGGACGTCTGCTCCCCGCACGCGCGGGGATGGTCCCTGGTCTTGCTTCATCTGCGCGCCGGCCCGGGTCTGCTCCCCGCACGCGCGGGGATGGTCCCGGCCTGTACGTAGCAGGGACGTCGCTGTGAGGCTGCTCCCCGCACGCGCGGGGATGGTCCCAAGCCGTTCCTCGGCGGCGACGGCTTCGTCAACTGCTCCCCGCACGCGCGGGGATGGGCTCGGAGCAATCAGACAATGAATCGTTGTTTCATTGTCACCGTGCGGTAGGGTGTCGGTATGCCACGTGATCTCCGTCAGCAGGCCCGTGACCGTCTGTCCGCATTGGCCCCCGCCCCTGGTGACGACACGACTCCCGCGCGTCGTGTCGAGCAGGACGCGTCGCTGGTGGGGCGGCTGTTGGCAGCCGCTGGTGAGCAGAACGATTCCGGGCGGGATCCGGGCGTGGGGCCGGACGATGTGGGTGCCGCTCTGGGCCTGTTCGAGGACATGCGCGAGGAGTTGGACCGGCTGGAGACGCAGGTGGTCATGGAGGCGCGGCGGCGGGGGATGGACTGGCGGCAGATCGCCGCCCATCGGGGCCTGAACTCCTCGCAGGCGGCCTCGCAGCGTTACCAGCGGCTGATGACACGGCTGGAAGAGATCCGTCAGGGTGTCCGGTGAGCGAGAACGAACCGCAGATGACGGACCAGCCACCGCAGTTGTTCAACGCGATCGACTCCCTGCTCGCCGCCGTCGACGAGGGCACCGTGCTGCCAGCCCCGGCCGAGCGGGTGCGGCTGCGTGAGGCGGCCGGCCTCACGCAGGCTGCCGTCGCCCAGGCCTTGGGTGTACGGGTGCCGAGCATCACGGCGTGGGAGGCCGGGCGTGCCGAGCCCAGGGGGGAGCGGCTGGAGGCCTACCGCCGGCTCCTCGAAGGCCTCGCCCACCGCTACCCCGCACCGGCCCCGGGCCGCGAAGACGCCGGCCCGGCGCCGACTTTGCGACCCCCTGCAGCCACACCGCCGGGGACGGCTGCGCACCACACACCACCCCAGGATCCCGAAACCCTCTCCGCCCCGGCCCCGGTGCCGACCGCGGTGCCGCAGCCGGAGGTAGCGAAGACACCCGCCGGCCCGTCCGCGCCCGACGCGGAGCCCGTCGTGTCGGTCGAGGCGCCCGCCGCGCCGGTCGCGGAGGTGCGTCCCGCCCGCCCGGCGACGTCGCGGCGCCCGGCCGCGAAGAAGGCGACAACGTCTCCGGCTGATCCGCGGTTCCCGCACGGCCCGCTGGCCGTCCTGGACGGGGACGGTTCCGCGTACGGCGTCGACGGCATCGTGCTGGACTGCCCGGCGTCCACGGTGCCGGAGTTGGTGGAGTGGACGCTCAGGGAATCCGGCCTGGGTGCGGCGAAGCTGAGCCGGTACGGCAAGGACTCCGACCCGCTCATCGTCCTCACTGCCGCGGCCGCCGTGAGGCTCGGGCTGCCGGAGCGTCTGGAGGGCCACGAGCAGCGCCGATCCCTGCGCCTGCCGGAGGACCACCCGGTCGTCAAGCAGGTACTCAAGGCCCGGTGGCAGCTGACGCAGCGTGGTTTCGGTCCGTGGGCGCGGATCTACCGCAAGGCGCAGGGCCGTGAGCGGCAGTGCGTGCAGCTGGCGATCCTGTCCTGGGACGCGCTCGATGAGCGGTCCTGGCCCGGCGTCTCCGAGATGGAGCCGGCCGACATCGCCCGCGTCCTCGGCGTCTACGCGACCCGGGTCATCATCCCGCGCGGCTCCACGGCAGTCTCCGGCCTGGAACTGATGACCGCGCTGCGCCCGCCGACGAAGGCGGTGCAGGATGCGGAGACCGGGAACTGGGTGTCCGGCCACAACGCGGGCTCGCTGGGGACGGAGCCGGTCGACCCGGCACCGCCGGAGGCCACCGCGGAGCACCCCGTCGTGGTGAACTCCGGCTGGAGTGGCGGTTTCCTCAACGAGGAGGCGTACCAGTGGGTGCGACCGGTGGACTTGCTCAGCGATGAGGAGTGCCTGCTGCCCTTCGCGGTCGGCCTCGACCTGAACACCGCCTTCCTCGCGGCAGCGGCCCGGCTCACGGTCGGCCTGTCCGCGCCCGACCACTTCCACGCCCCGACGTTCAGCCCGAAGATCCCTGGCTCGTGGCTGGTGGACCTGTCCCATGTGGAGGTGGACCCCCGTCTGCCGTCGCCGTTCACCCCGGACGGCAGCCGCCCGACCGGGCCGGCCTGGTACCAGACGCATACCGTCGCTTACGCGCAGGAACTCGGCTACAACGTCAAGCCGTTGGAGGCGTATCTGCGGCGGGAGACGGGTGCGTATCTGGATCCGTGGCACGACCGCCTCAAGGCGGCGTACGTCGACACCCTCGCCGATCTCGGTGTCACCCGGGACCTGGACGACCGCCAGTTCCTGACGGCGATGGAGCAGCACAAGCAGACCGACCCCGCCATGACGGCGGTCCTGGCCGCGATCAAGGCGACGGTGAAGGGTGGTGTCGGCAAGCTCCGCGAGCGCCCGCAGGGCAAGTCCTACACCGAGGGCGAGCCGTGGCCGGCCATGCAGCGCCCGACCTGGCGCCCCGACATCCGGGCTGCGGTCATTTCCAAGGCGCGGGTGAATATGCACCGCAAGTTGCTGAACATGTCCCGGATGACGGGCCTGTTCCCGCTGGCCGTGCTGTCCGACTGCGTCGTCTACCCCTCGCCGGGGGAGAGTCCGCTGGACTTCCTGCCCTACGCGGCGTCTGGGAAGCCGCAGCCGGGCGGTTTCCGTCTCGGGCCGACGCCGGGGCTGGCGAAGCTGGAGGGCGTGCAGTCGATGCTGTGGGCGGTCGATTTGATGGAGCAGGGCTTCAACCCGGCCCGTCACATCAAGGGCGGCGACGCCGTCCTGGACGAAGGGGAGTAGCACGGTGGGGGAGATCGAGGACGCCATCGAGCGGGCCGACCGGGAGAGCTTCACCAAGGAGCCGCCGAAGACCCTCAAGCGCCGGATCGGCTACCTGATCAAGCAGCTCGGCAGCGCCAAGGCCGTTGCGCAAGAGATCGGCGTCACCGCCGACTCCGTCAACCGCTACCGCCGCGGCGCCCGCAAACACCCTCCCGCCGACGTCGCCGCGAAGATCGATGACGCGGTGCGGGCCCGCTGGCAGCCGCTGGTGCGCAAGCGCCGGCACCGCCAGGCCGCCGCCACGGGCGGCATCACGGTCGAGACCCGCGCCCGGTTCGGCTACACCGCTGCGGTCGGCAGCACCGACGACGGACGGTTCCGGCGACTCACTGTGCACCTCCCCCCGGAGTACGCGCAGCGCCTGTTCGACGCCCGCGACACGGGGGCCAGCGACCAGGAGATGCGCGGAATCATCGCCGAGGGATTCAAGGAAATCTATTTCCAGGACGGTGGAGTCCGCGCGATGGGGCTTTCCGACGTCGAAATCAACGACATCGATTACCTGGATCTCGACTACTGAAGAGAGAGGTAGGGGGGCCCACGATGATGGTCACGTGAGCCGAGGCACGATAGGCGTCACAAATGCGAGCCTATTGTCACCAACCCCCGGGAGACTCGTTTGGCCAGCGTCCTCGGCCCGGGGCAGCCCACGTGGCGCCCGACTGCATGATCGGATCGGCTGGCATGAGGGCCGGGCAAGGCAGAGCTGACTGCGATCGGCTGGTGAGCTGCTGCGGTGGCCCAGACGACCTCGCGGCTCGGCCAGGTGCCCGGAAGCGGGGCCAGTGGAGAGGGAGGGCGGCGCATGGAGTCGGTCGGTGTTCTGACGGCTGCGTACGGGGCTTTTGCGGGCGTGGTGACCTCGCTCAGCGATGAGGAGTCCTGGTTGCCGAGTGGGTGCACGGGGTGGGCCGTGCGGGATCTCGTCTTCCACTGCCTGGCCGACGCACAGCGGGGGTTGGTGGCTCTGCACACGCCGGCTGCCGGGCCTGCGGACCGCGATGCCGCCACCTACTGGGCGAGCTGGCGGCCGGGCACGGTGGGTGCGGCGAACGGGCGACGCTATACCCGGGTGGGCGCCAGTATGTTCCTGGAGTTCGAGCAGTTGCGAGGGCTGTACCTGGAGACTGCGGCGGCCACTGTCACAGCGGCTGAGCGCAGCGATCCCCAGCAGTTCGTCAGCACGCAGGGGCATGTGCTCATCGCTGGCGACCTGATGGCGACCCTCGCTGTTGAGGCCACAGTTCATCATCTTGACCTCGTGGCACACCTTCCGGCAGCTGTACGGCCGCCGGAGGGTGCCGGGATGGCGTGTGTACGGGCCACCCTTGACGGACTGCTCGGCCATCCGGTGCCCGTGGATTGGAGCGACGAGCACTACGCGCGGGCCGCCACCGGCCGCCTGCCGCTGACCGCCGCCGAGAGACACGGACTCGGCACCGACGCGGATCGTTTCCCGCTTTTTGGATAGCCCACGGCGGCACGGGAGGGTGACAACAAGACTGCAAAGCCGAGGCCAATGACTGGCTCTCTTCGCGAGTTTCGGGTTCTGGCACAGATCTTGGGGAGCGGTCGCGGAGGGTGAGGTTGGCGTTCGATTTACTCAGAGCGCGATCGGCCGGTACTTCAGAGCCTCATCGACAATCTGCTCCGCAGACGGGCCCTGAGTGATGTCCGAGGGATGGAAGACCAGGTCACTCACCCGGGGATGCGACACGTTCGCCTCCAGGAGCCGCAGATAGTAGTCGCTCTCCGCAGAGGCAGTCAGGAGTCTGCGAACGATCTCAACGAGCTCGTCCCGGGTGATGTCGGCAACCACGGGGCGAGCCAGCCGGGCCGCCTCCCTCGCGAACTGCTCCAGGCTCCTGCTTCCGTCGTACTCAGCGAAGTCGAGAGCCACGTAGTCGTGCCCGGTCATCGCGTTGAACGCCTCGATCGCCTCGACCGCCACTTCCGGGCGGGCGACCAGCAACTCAGCGATCCGCTCGACCTCAGCGCACAGCTCGTTCAGTTGCTGCTGGCTCACGGGCGGGGGCAACAACTCCGGTCTCAGGTCCACAGCGGCATTATGTCCGTCGGTGCCGACACGCCCCAGCCCTCTGGGTGTTGTCCGTTCTCGGTCTTGGCGAAGGGTTCGGAGGGCTTGGAGTGCTACTGGAGCAGGATCATCTTGCGGAGTAGTTCGAAGCCGGCGCGACCGTAGAGCTGCCGCTTGATCTTCTTGATGCGGTTGACGGCGCCCTCGATGCTGCCAGAGCTCCAGTCCAGAGTGAGTCCGGCTGTCACGGCGTCGAGGTCTCGGAGCAGATGGAGTGCGAAGCCTGTGAGGCCGGGTAGCTGGCTGGCATCGACGGTGTCGATCCAGGCAGGGAGCGTGCTGCCAAGGCGGTCGGTAAGTATCTCGCCGAAGTCGCGGACGTGTCCGGCGGCCTTGTCCAGCTCGGGGCAGCGGGCGAGGACCTCCTTCAGGCCGGCCCGGTCTTCCTCGGTCAGGGCCGTGGGGTGCCGGGTGAGCCAGCCGGTCACCTGCCGCACTGATCACCTTCACCGACGACACCACCCTCGACGCCTCGTCCCGTGTGTCCGCGGCCCGGGAGCTGGCACTTCTTCACAAGCACCTCTGACTCCGGCCGGCCCGGCCGGCCCGACCGGGCCGACCTCCGCGGACGGCGGGACGGGAGTCGAAGGCGGCGACAACAGCGCAACAAGCTGCGGGTCGCCCCCTACGAAGTCTGTACGGAGAAGGGGCGCCGAACCCATTGGGGTTCGGCGCCCCTCTTGGTCAGCCGCAGGTCACCCGGTGGCTGACCGCTCGGTGTCCTGGGTGGCGGCCCAGGTGGCGAGCAGGCGCAGCCCCTCCTCGGAGGAGGAGCCGGGCTCGGCGGTGTAGACGGTGAGGGTCAGGCCGGGGGCGGCCATGTCCAGGCCCTCGAAAGCCAGGGAGAGGTCGCCGACGGCGTGGTGGTGGAAGTGCTTGGTGCCAGTGCTGTGGTGGCGCACGTTGTGCGCGCCCCACCGGGTACGGAACTCGTCGCTGCGGGTGGACAGCTCCCCGACCAGGTCGTGGAGGTCCTTGTCGTGGGGGTTGCGGCCGGCCTCCGTCCGCACGATGGCGACGGTGATGTCGGCGAAAGAGTCCCAGTCCGGGTAGAAACGGCGGGCGGCGGGGTCCAGGAAGGTGAAGCGGGCCAGGTTCTGCTGGTTACCCGGTGTCGCGTAGAGATCGGTGTAGAAGGCGCGGAACATTGGGTTGGCGGCGAGGACGTCCATCCGGCCGTTGCGGACGAACGCCGGTCCGGCGGTGACCGCGTCCAGCGTCCACTGCAAACTGCGGTGCGGTGTCCACCGCCGGGCGGTACGCCGACGGGGCCGGGTGAGGGCGTCGGATCCGTCGGCGGCCTGGGCGAGGTTCACCAGGTGGGCGCGCTCGGCGTCATCGAGCAACAGCGCGCGGGCGAGGGCTTCGAGGACGCCCGGGGAGACTCCGGCGAGGTCGCCACGCTCCAGTTTCGAGTAGTACTCCACGCTCATGTCCGCAAGGGCGGCGACCTCGCTGCGACGCAGCCCCGGCACCCGGCGGCGGGATCCGGAGGGCAGCCCGGCCTGGTCGGGGGTGATCTTGGCGCGCCGCGAGGTGAGGAACTCGCGGACCTCCTCACGGTTGTCCATGCCTTCGACGGTACGTCCCGCGCAGGGCCGAAGGGATGCACTGCCAGTACACCCTTCGTCAGCAACTCGTTCCGCGCCTGAAGAGGGCGTTACCTGGAACGCGTGGTGCTTCCCGTCCCGCCCACCAGGCGGAGCCCCGGGGGCTCCGCACCCGGCCGGGCGGCCCGCCGCCCGCACCTCCTTACCCAGAAACGCAAAGGAACCCCTCTCATGCGCGGCGCAGTGATCCACGCCTCCGGCGACATCCGCTTCGAGACCCTCGAGGACCCGAAAATCCTCAAGCCCACCGACGCGATCATCCGCACGGCCGTCACCTGCGTGTGCGGCTCCGACCTGTGGCCCTACCGCGGCGCCGAGCCGATCGGCGACCCGCACCCGATGGGCCACGAGTACGTCGGCTTCGTCGAGGAGATCGGCTCCGAGGTCACCTCGGTCCGGCCGGGCCAGTTCGTCGTCGGCTCCTTCGCGACCTCGGACAACACGTGCGCGAACTGCCGCAACGGCTTCCAGTCGAACTGCCTGCACCGCGAGTTCATGTCGACCTGTCAGGCCGAGTATGTCCGCATCCCCAACGCACAGGGCACCCTGGTCGCCACCGACGAGGCGCCGGACGAAAAGTTCTGGCCCGGGCTGCTGGCCGTCTCCGACGTGATGGGCACCGGCTGGTGGGCCGCGGACGCCGCCGAGGTCAAGCCCGGCTCGACCGCCGTGGTCGTCGGTGACGGCGCGGTCGGGCTGTCCGCCGTGATTGCGGCCAAGGAGATGGGTGCTGAGCGGATCATCGCTATGTCCCGGCACGAGAGCCGGCAGAAGCTCGCCCGCGAGTTCGGCGCCACCGACATCGTCACCGAGCGCGGCGATGACGGCGTGGAGAAGATCAAGGAGCTGACCGGTGGGAGCGGCGCCGACAGCGTCCTGGAGTGCGTCGGCACCCAGGAGTCCATGAGCCAGGCCCTGCACTCCGCCCGTCCCGGTGGCAACGTCGGCTTCGTCGGCGTCCCTCACGAGGTCACCGTCGGGGGTCAAGAGCTGTTCTTCTCCCACGTCGGCCTGCGCGGCGGACCCGCCCCCGTACGCCGCTACCTGCCCGACCTCATCGACCGCGTGCTCACGGGTGCGATTGACCCGGGCAAGGTCTTCGACCTCACCCTCCCCCTGGACCAGGTCGCCGAGGGCTACAAGGCGATGGACGAGCGGCGCGCCATTAAGACGCTCCTGACCCCCTGACGCCGCCCCGCCACATACTCATACGAGGAGTCTCCGTGCAGATCACCCGCAGCTCGAACGACACCGCCAAGGGTCCGGCCGACTGGTTCACCGGCGACGTCTACGTCGACGTCATGCCGCTGCCCTACTTCGAGGTCGAGGTCCCCATACACCGCCCAGACCAGCCGGGCGAAGGCCTGCACGTCTTCACGGGTCGCGCCGACAGCCCAGTCACCGCCGTGCGGCTCGCCCATGAGGCCTACGAGGCGGCGCGGGCCGCACGGGCCGCCGGGCTGGAGATCCCTCACGGGCATCCGGACGGCTGGGGTGCCTGCGGCTACCGCCCTGGCTGGGAGCCCGACTGGACGGCCGCGACCGCCGGCCGCTGGGACAGCCCCTACCGCTGCACCAAGCCGCGCAGCTTCGCGCTGTAGCTCCACCCCGGGACCCGACCTGTGTCAGCGCCGCGGCGACCGGTGGAAGTCATCCGGCCCGGCGACCGCGTCCTGTTCGAAGCCGACGAGGAGCACTGGCACGGTGCCGCGCCGAACCGGCTGATGGTCCACCTGGCCATCAACGAGGGCGACGACGACCACGACGTCGTGCACTCGCTGAACCCCGTCACCGACGAGGAGTACGCCACCACTCCGGCCACCGGCTGAACCCGGCCAACACCGTCCCTCACCCGGGAACCGTCCCGCTACCTGAGGCGGGCCCGATGGGGACCGCCTCGCCCAATTCATAAAGGAGAACCACCGTGACCACCTTCGCTCTCGTCGGCGCTGGCCCCGGCCTGGGCTTGGCTGCCGCCCGCCGCTTCGGCAAAGCGGGCCACCACGTTGCCCTCCTCTCGCGCAGCATCCAGCACCAGGACAACCTGGTGTACGAGCTGGCGCAGGAGGACATCCACGCGCGCGGCTTCACCGCCGACGTCCTCGACCCCGACTCCCTCACCACAGCCCTGCAAGAGGCCACAGACACGATGGGACCAGTCGAGATCCTGCAGTACAGCCCCGTACCGCGGGCCGACTTCATGAAACCGGTCCTGGAAACCACCGCCGCCGACCTGGACGACCCGCTGGCCTTCTCCGTCAAAGGTCCGCTCACCTGCGTGAACGCGGTCCTGCCCGGCATGCGGGAGCTGGGGACGGGCACGCTGCTGTTCGTCAACGGCGGCAGCGCGGTGCGCCCGAAGGACACCGTGACCGGCACCTCCATCGCGTTCGCCGGCGAGAGCGCATACGCGCAGATGCTCCACACCGCGCTAGCGCCGGAGAACATCCACGTCGCGCAGCTCATCGTGCCCGGGGCGATCAGCCCCGACTCCGCGACCTCCAGCCCCGAGACGCTGGCCGAGCTGCTGTACGGCCTGCACACCGACCGTGACGGCTTCCGCCACTACGCCGAGCCCATGCCCGACCCGCAGGACGGCACCCCATGACCACCCTCACCCTCCGCCGGGGCCTGACCACCACTGCCACCGTCGGCGTGCTGCTGGCGGCAACCGCCTGCTCCGACAACTCGTCCACCGAGCAGGCCCCCACCACCTCAGCCTCGGCCCCGGCCTCCACACCGGCCTCGGCGTCCGCGAGTCCGACCGGATCAGACAGGAGCACTCCGATGCGCGTCACCATCGACGGCCAAGAGGTGGAGGCGACCCTGAACGACAGCCCTGCCGCCCGCGACCTGGCCTCCCTGCTCCCGCTCACCCTGGACCTGGAGGACTTCCACGGGACCGAGCGGATTGCCGACCCGCCCAGGAAGCTGACCACCGAGAACGCGCCCGAACCGCAGGCGCCAAGGACCGGGGACCTCACCTACTACGCCCCCTGGGGCAACCTCGCCATCTTCTACAAGGACGGCCCCTCCGCCTCCTCCGACCTCCTGGTCCTCGGCCACCTCGACGCCGACGCCGACCAACTCGCCGGGGCCGACCGGATCACCATCGAGGCCGCCTCCTGACCTCCCCCAGCACCGCCCCTCCTCGTACGGGAAGAAGTTTTCGCATGCCCTCCGCCACCGGGTCCGCCCCCGGCAAGCTGCCCTTCGTCGTCTGGGTGCTCGCCGCCGGCACGTTCCTGATGGGCACCACCGAGTTCGTCATCGCCGGACTGCTGCCCGAAATGGCCGCCGACCTGAACGTCAGCGTGTCCCACGCTGGCCTCCTGATCACCGCGTTCGCCATCGGGATGATCGTCGGCGGGCCCACCATGGCCATGGCCACACTGCGCCTGCCCCAGCGCCACACCCTCATCGGCGCCCTGACCGTCTTCGCCCTCGGCCACGCCGTCGCCGCACTCAGCACCTCCTTCACCGTCGTGCTCACCGCCCGGGTCGTGACCGCCCTGGCCACCGGAGCGTTCTGGGCCGTCGGCTTCGTCATCGCCACCACCGCGGCAGGCCCGGCCCAGTCCACCCGGGCGGTCGGCGCCATGATGGGCGGCCTCACCCTGGCCAACGTCATCGGCGTGCCGATCGGCTCGTTCGTCGGCCACTACACCGGCTGGCGCGGCCCCTTCTGGGCACTCGCCGTCCTCGCCGCCCTGGCCGCCGCGTTCGTCGGCCAGTTCATCCCCCGTACCGAGCAGCAGGCCGAAGTCTCCGTGCGCGCCGAGGTCCGCGCCCTGAAGCAGGGGCGGCTGTGGCTGGCCCTCGGCGCGGCCGTGCTGATCATGGGCGGGGTCCTGGCGACGTACACCTACATCACGCCGCTGCTGACCGACCGTGCGGGCATCCCGGCCGGCGCCGTCCCGCTGGTGCTGATCGCTTTCGGCATCGGGGCGCTGGGCGGCACCGCGATCGGCGGCCGTCTCGGTGACCACCGCCCGATGGTCACCACGATCACCGCATCGGCAGCCACCTCCCTCATCCTGCTGGCCCTGATCCCCGCCTCGAACAGCCCGGTGGCCGCCGTGATCCTGGTCTTCGGCATGGCCCTGGCCGGGTTCACCGTCAACCCGGTCGTCACCTCCCTCGCCGTCCGCTTCGCAGGCGACGCCCCCACCCTCACCTCGGCGCTGACCACCTCCGGCTACAACACCGGCATCGCCGCCGGATCCCTCGTCGCGGGCCGGGCCCTGGACTCCTCCCTCGGCCTGACCGGTCCGGCCTTGGTCGGCGCGGTCTTCGCCGCGCTCACCCTGCTGCCCCTGATCGCCCTCGCGCTGCGCGGCACCATCGGCCCCTCCCGGGTCGTCGCCCACCACACCACCGACACGGCCGCCGAACCGGAGACGGCCGACGCCACCGCCACGACCGCACGCTGAACTCCACGCTCGTACAACCTTGTTGGGAGCCACCGCCATGAACCCCACCTACGACTTCACCGGTAAGGTCGCCTTCGTCACCGGCGCCTCCTCCGGCATGGGCCTGGCCACCGCCCGCGCCTTCGCCGAAGCAGGCGCGGCCGTCGGCCTCGCCGACATCAACGAGGACGCCGTCAACGCCGCCACCAAGCAGCTCGCCGACGACGGGCATCAGGTCCTCGCGCTGGTCTGCGACGTTACCGACGAGGCCCAGGTCGCCGCCGCCATCGACCGCACCGTCGAAGCCTTCGGACGGCTCGACATGGCCTACAACAACGCCGGGATCATGCCCCCGCCCACCGACGCCGCCGACGAGAGCGCCGACCAGTTCGACCGCGTCCAAGACATCAACCTGCGCGGCATCTGGGCGAGCACCAAGCACGAACTGCGCCACATGCGCACCCAGGGCAGCGGCGCGATCGTCAACTGCTCCTCCCTCGGCGGCCTCGTCGGCAACCCCGGCCGCGCCGCCTACCACGCCTCCAAGCACGGCGTCATCGGCCTGACCAAGAGCGTCGCCCTCGAATACGGCTCGCGCGGTGTGCGGATCAACGCGGTGTGTCCCGGCACGATCAGCACTCCGATGGTCGACGCCATGGTCGAAGGCGGCGAACTCGACCGCGACCAGGCCGAAGGAGGACAGGCCATCGACCGGCTCGGCACCGCCGACGAGATCGCTCAGGCCGTCCTGTGGCTGTGCAGCGACGGCGCCAGCTACGTCACCGCCATCGCCTTGCCCGTCGACGGCGGCTACACCGCGCAATAGCTCGCCCCCGACCGCCCCCGCCCACCGGCTCGCCGGCGTGACCGCAGGACTCGGCACGCCGAGGACGCTGAGCTGAACGGGGAGGAGGAAGACCGCCCCGGACACGCCGACCGGGGAGGTCACCGTCGAGATCAGCAGTGTGGGCCGCGAACCCGGCCCAGATCGTCCACTCCACCGCTGCTCCTTGCTTGCCCGGCCAGTGTTGGTGGAGTAGCCGGCGGAACCGCACCGTGGCGACGAGCTGTCCACGAATCGCGGGTGCAGCGGCCGTGCAGCCGCCCGCATCCAGCGCGGCCCGCATCCAGCGCGGCCGCAGCGATCCTGCCGACGTGCGGCATACCGGTCATCGGGGCAGATTGGCGGTTCGTTCGGGGTGGGCATCGGCTCGGGCAGCGTCCAGATCACCCCGGATCCCTTCCACCCGACGCTGCGCCGTCTCCCGCCGCCGAACAAGGGGAGGCGCTGTGTCGTCCGGCTTGTCTTCTGGTCGGCAGAAGTCGCAGGTCTTGATGTATTCGGTGTCGCGGATGGCGACGTGGAACTGGGCTGCGGAGATCGGCGAGGCCTTCCGGTTGGCCTTGGTGCAGCTATCGACGTGGAGGACAGCGGGCTGGGGGTCTTTGGGGTGGCGCTTGCTCTCCAGCATGTAGCCGTCTCCCGCCCCGGTGGGGCCGTTGGGAGGCGGTTCGGCAGGCCGGACCGGCGACAGTGACCGTCGGGCCTGCGGCTGTTGTGGCTGGCGGAGCGGTCGGCCGGCCGCGTGGAGGGCGCGCTGTACTTCGTCGCGCTGCAGGCGGAGGTAGGTGCGGAGGGTGTCGGTGTCGGCGAGCTGCCTGTCGAGGTGGGCGAGGATCGCGCGGAGGCGGGCGGGATCAGGCGGCAGATCGGACATGTGTTCGATTATATTCGAGCGGCCGCCGTCCGCAGCCGTGGAGATCCGCCGAAGACTGGTGACGGGGCACCCGTCCGGGCTCGTGGCATACCGGCGCGGGATGGTGAGGGTCCGACAATCGGGGAGTGTTCTATTCTTTGTTCGAGGTGGTGAGTGTTCGCTGCCCGGATGAGGACACAGCGATGACGACGGCAGCGCCCCGGGTTTCGGAGCCGGATCCCAGCACGATGCACTGCGCGGGCAGTCAGGTCGGCCTGTGTGCGGGATGTCAGCGGCAGACGTGGCGCTACGGGCCCGGCGGGCTCCCGCTGTGCAGTTGGTGCATGACTGATCAGCAGGCGCGATGGGGCTCTGCCGTCCGTTTCACCAGCACTCGCCCGTAGCCGCACCAGGCCGCCTCCAGCGTCCCTGAACGCCGTGACGAACGGGGAACATCCGAGGCTGTACGCGGGTTACACCAGGCGTGGTTGTGAAGGTGACAGTGTCCCCGGGCCTCACCTCTAGCCCATGGGGACGATCGTTCGGCTGAAGCCTCATGGAGCCTTTCGCCGCGTAGGCGACCGCCCTTCACAGTCACGCATGTAGCCCCGGCCGGGACCGACACCGGACCGGGGCTACATGCGTACCGGCCCATGGGCATGCCAGCGGGGCGGGGCTGGTGCGGAAAAGCACCGGCACGCGGGCCGGTTGGTTGCGCGGACTCTGCGCAGCCGGTGGGTACGCGCAGCGGGCCCGCGCAACACTCTCCGGGACTGCGCAGGGTTCCGCCGCCGCGGTCCGCGCCGAACGCGGCGGCAGGCCTTGCTTGTTCATGGTGTGGGCTTTGGTGTGGCCTCACCACAGCCCACACCAGCGTCGCCCCGACCATGGCTGGGCTACGGCGCAGACCACCCCAGCTGACTGCGCGGGGTCTGCGCAATGGGTGTGCCCCGGCTGCGCACCGCTGTGACCTGGGGTGGTCGGGTGCGCAGCCGGGGCGGAGGACGTGACAGCCCGAGGGGTGCGGACGGCAGTCCTGGCTCCCTTTTTCCGCGTGGCTGCGGTGGAGGGGCTTGTGACGCTGTGCGGTCGTCAGCGCTGGGGGCGCTTCGCCTGGCTTGCGCTACCGCCCTTGTGACCGGCTGCGCGGGCCTCTTCACTGCTGAAGTGCTGGGCTGCGCCCTTCTCCTGGGCCGTGTCGCCCTTGCGCGCGGCGGCAGCGCGCCGCTCTTCGGGGGTCATGTCCGCAAGGTTCTTCTTGTCCGCGCGGTCGCTCTGGTTCTCGGCCATGGTGACGTCTCCTGTGGGAAGAGAAACTGGGGGTGACATGAGAGTCACACACCGTGGACAGGCCCGCACCTTGGATCATTACCGTGGGTAGCGGCTCTGGGGGATGCCGCGTCGGTGCTCTCCGACGCTCACGGGGCTGATTGCGCAGAGCCTGCACAATCAGCCCGAGGGCTGCGCCTCGGCGCGCGGCTGCGCAGCGCGGTGACCTGCTGTGGTCGGGTCTGTGGTTGGGGCGATGGTCAGGTGCAGTGGTGCTGGCGGTTGCGCACACCACACCGCCCTTGGTGACGCGTTGCCGTCGCGGTGTTGCCCGCGCACGGGAGTGAGGTCTGTACTGGTACCTGGTGGCGTCCTGGAGAGTACGGGCGCCCCCGTGATCATCGGCTCGTCCGGCGCTCACTGCGCAGCGGTGGTGTTCACCACCGACCTGGTCGCGGTCGGGGTGGTGTGGCCTGGTAGGGAGTTGACCATTCCCCCTACCGTCTCCCCTACCGTTCCCCCTGCCAACTCCCCTACCGGCACGTGGAGTGGCCTCGCCGGAGTTCGTGCAGGTCAGACCCCTTGGCCAGGCCCGACCATGCGTCCCGACAACCCTCTGTCCTCTCCTTATGCCCTCCTGCTTTATAGGGGTGTGGCGTCAGTGGCAGGTGGCAGGGTGGTGCGGCGTCGAGTCGAGAGGGTTGGGCGGGTGCGCGTGGGGTGCGCGGCCCGGCGCGGCCGGTCCGCGGTTTCGGGCGCCTGTCGGCGCCAGGGGCGGTGAGACAGGGGCTGGGAGGGGTGTGGGTGTGGGTGGTTCGTTGACGTATCCGTACGGGTCGACGAGCGCGGTGCGCGGTCACGTGCTCGCCGCGCTCGGTGTGCTGAAAGTAGCGAGCGCGGACCAGATGCGCAGGCTGACCTGTCCGGGACACAAGGACAGCAAGGGCGTACGCAACGCCTGCCTCGACCTTGCCAAGCACGGACTGACCCTCTCCGAGGGCAGCGCCCGTGACGGACAGAAGCTGTGGGGCCTGACCCTGCTCGGTCTCACCGCCGCGGCCGAGGTCCTCGGACGCCCGGCGGCGGACATGGGTGGCAACGCACGCGGTGCGGCGCGTTCGGGTGCCCCGCACGCGATGGCCGTCAATGAGACCGTCATCGCGCTCACCGGCACCCAACCGGTCCCCACACGCCCCGTCGCCCGCAGCACGCCAACCACCGCCCCCGGGACGCCTATCGCGACCGCTGCGCCCGCTGTTCCGGCGGGGTTCGGGTCGGTGGGGTCGTGGGCGACGGAGGTGGTGCACAACCTGCCCGGTACGAGCCGTACGCGTCCTTCGGTCCGCGCTGACGCGGTCCTGCGGGCCCCGGCGGCCGGCCTGCCCGTACTGCTGGTGGAGGTCGATCGGTGCACGGAGGCGGACGAGGTGCTGGCGGGGAAGTTCGCCCGCTACCACCAGTACTTCCGCGTGAAGGTCAAAGACCCCGCGATCCCCGTAGCCCACGCGGTGCATGCGAGTCTGAGCGTCCCGTTGTGGCAGAGCCTCTACGCGCCGACGGGCCGGGACGGGTATCCGCCGATTGCCGTGGTGTTCGAGCCGGGTACCCGGCTGGGGGAGCAGGCGCTGAAGAACCGGATGAACCGGGTGCTGGATCTGACCCGCGAACACTGGTCGGGCAAGTATCAGAAGCTCGGCGGCTTCGGTGGCGAGCCGGACGGCTTCGTGGACTTCACCGACGCCATCCCGGTTCTCTTCACCACCCTGGACCGCATCCAGGAATCCGGGCCGCTCGCACCGGTGTGGTGGCGCTGCGGACACCGCCGCTGGGAAACCCTCACGGACGCCCTGGACAACCCCCGGGACCGCAGAGCCTGGCGCCGGCGCGAGGACGAACGCAACGCAGCCCGGGAACGGAAGGAGGGACCAGCTGCCGCCGGGGACTGGCATCAGCGGCCCATCCCTGCGCAGCCCGAACCCGCCTTCCCGCCGCCCCCGCCCTGCGGGACCTGCGGCGGCCCGCTCAAGAACCTTGGCGGCGAAGACCCTTCCGCCCCGCCACCGGACGGACGCACCTGCGAGGCCTGCCGCATCACCGAAGCTGCGCAGCCGCCCACCGGACTACTCAAAGCCCTCTTCGGCCGCCAGGACAAACAACCCCGCAACGAGCCCCCAGCATGGCTGTGACGGCCGACAGGACAAGCGGCAAGCGGGTCCGTGCACAGTGGGCGTCCGACCGCGCGTCGCGCATCGACGGCTCATGCCGCGTGCCACCATTCGGTGGGCGCCCTGTCTAACCCAGGGCGCTCCTGACCGTGCGCAGCTGCTTCGCCCCCCGCCGACGGCTGCGCACGGTATCCCCGCTCACCAACCCCGGTGCTCTCAGTCGCAGTTGAGCCCGAGGGCGGCGAGCTGACGGCTCTGCCTGGGCGTGCCGTGGGGTGCACCGTCTCGACAAGGCCCTGCACGGCCGCGTTCACGCGCCGGTCCCGAGGACGCCCGGCGCGCAAATTGCGCCACCTCGTACGGCAGTTGAAGACCACCCACGCGGTCGTTAGCCTGCTCGGCCGTCCTGTCCGGCGCCAGGGCCCGGACCTGCCCGCCTCGTGGTGGGAAGCGCTGACCGGGACGCTGGAAGAGGTGTCGGCGATCGGCCCTTGCCGTATCGCTGTACGCGAGCGGTACACGGCCGGATCGTCCCCGAGTTCCTCGGCATCGGGGCCCCTGCCGTGACCTCCTGGAGCACCGCGCACGGTGACCTGCACTGGGCAGACCTGGCCGCGCTCCTACGGATACTCGGCTGGTAAGGCTGGGGCCTCGCCCCGCTACTGCGCACTACTTGTAGGTAGTCGTGCAGGTCTGGTACTTGTCACCGCCCTTCCAGTAGGTCGTGCAGACCTTGACCTTGTTGTTGCTCTGTTTGCTGGGCCACCTGTTGTTGTTCCACTTGCTGTTGCCCCACGGGTTGTTGTTCCACTTGTTGTTGCCCCACGGGTTGTTGCCCCACGGGCTGTTGTCCCACTGGTTCGGCGTTGTCACGGGTGGCTGTGTTATCACGATCACCGGTGGGGGCTGTGCTGGCGGGGGCTGTGCTGGCGGGGGCTGTGTCGGTGGGGGCTGTGTTGGCGGGGGCTGCGTCGTCCCTCCCGGGTCCTGCTTGACGATGTCGCCTGCCGGTAGCGTCTTGGCGATCACCGGGGGCTTGACGATGTCGCCTCTCGGTAGCGGCTGGGGATCGTCCTGTGGCAGTCCAACTGCCGCGGTTTGCGCTGCCTGAGTCTGTGGAGGCGTTGCAGCGTGGGCAACAGGCGTCACCGCGAGAAGCCCTCCGGCGAGCAAGACCGGACTGCTGAGAGCGATGAGCCGTCTCCTGGCCGGAGAAACTCGATGTTTTGCGGTCACGAGATATCACCTCGGAAGAATGGGGGGATATGTGCCTCTCATTCCGATTTAGTCGACGTAGCACCACAAGTCAAACGGAGTGTCAGTAGTCTGAGAGCCAGTCAGGACTTAGGCGCTGTTTCTCGGATCTCCCTCCGTGAACGGGGTGTTGGGGGCAGGCTGGCTCCATGGGACGCGGAGACCTGACGAATGCGGAGTGGGACCGGCTGGAGTCGTTCTTACCTCGCGGTGGTGCGCGTGGGGGCCGGTGGAGTGATCACCGGCGGGTGATCAACGGGGTGCTGTACCGGGTCCGCACGGGGGTGCAGTGGCGGGATCTGCCCGAGCGGTTCGGACCGTGGGAGACGGTCTACAAACGTCATCGCCGCTGGTCGGCGGACGGGACCTGGCACATGCTGCTGTCGAAGGTGCAGGCCGCAGAGGACGCCGCGGGCCACATCGACTGGGACGTGTCCGTCGACTCCACGGCGGTGCGAGCTCACCAGCACGCCGCCGGCGCGCGGAAGGCACCGCCCACCGCGGCTGCTCAAAGGGGGCCCTTCCGCGGACGAATCAGGGCGATCCGGTGCTTCGGAAACTGGCCGTCCGGCTGGAGGAGGTGGTCAGGTCGGCGAGTGCCTGGGACGTTCCCGGGGCGGCTTCACCACCAAGATCCACCTCGCAGCGGACGGGCGATGCCGACCGCTCACCGTTCTCCTGACACCTGGACACTTCGGTGACGGCCCCCAACTGCAGCCCGTCCTGGAGCAGGTGTCGGTACCCCGCAGCGGGGTCGGCCGGCCTCGCAGCCGGCCCGACCATGTCCTGGCCGACAAGGCCTACACATCCCGCGAGAACCGCCGCTACCTGCGACGACGCGGCATCTCGCACACCATCCCCGAACGACTCGACCAGCGCAGACACCGACGCAACCGCGGTTCCCAAGGCGGTCGGCCCACCGGATTCGACCGCGAACAATACAAGAAACGCAACACCGTTGAGCGAGCCATCAACCGTCTCAAGGGCTTCCGCGCGGTCGCCACACGCTACGAGAAACGGGCCTACACCTACCTCGGCACCGTCACCGTCGCAGCACTCATCATCTGGCTCCGCACATGATCCGAGAAACAGCGCCTAGACCGTGTCCTATGTATTGAGACGGGCGAGGCTTTTACGGCAGCAGACGGCTGCCGAGAGGCCGAGAAAGGTCAGGTAGTTGCGAGGGCGACGTTCGTAGCGTCAATTGAGTCGGCGGTAGCCGGTGCGCAAGTCTCGGGGGTGGGCAGTGAGCGGCCTCGGCAAGCAGCTCCCGCCCCTGTCCGCGGGGCGGACCGGATTTCACGGCCCTTGTGCGGGCCCCTCACGCCCGTACGGACGACGGTAACGACACGGCGTCACCAACGCCCGCCACGGCCGCTCACGAGCCTGTACAGCGGCCCGAACGGGCCACGCGGGTTGAGCCATGGACCGCCGCTCCTGGTACATGCCGAAGGAGTCCGCCGACGCCCAGGCCGCCGCCCCGGAAGACCTGCACTGGTCCACCCGGCAGTCCAAGCACGCCCTCATGGTGACGCTGGTCGATGCCGCCCTTGCGTACATGGACGAGATCCAGGAGCGTGGGAGTAGTCGCACCTTTCGCACCCCGTGCGACATCGGTACCTCGACGGCTCGGTAAGGATCCAAGTCACAGGTAATACCAGCCGAAAGAGCGCTCCCACCTGTGTTTCACATCCAGTGAACCCAGGCCCAGCGGCATAGCCCCGCATCAAGCACCGTAGGCGACACGGGCGCTCGCCAGGCCCCACACGACCGCCATAGAGATTCTCTATGCCGCCCATTCCAGACCGAGTTGGGCGAGTGCGGTGAGCTTGTCGGGGGTGAGCTTTGCCCGCCTGCTCTTGCTGTTGGACAGGAACACGCCCAGTTTCACGGGGTACTCCTGGCCGTCGATCACGATGGTCTCTACGTGGCTCCTGGGGACGGTCACCGAGCCCGTGCGGGTCTGGTACTGCGTGAGGGCTGCTACGCCCTTCTCGAAGGCGCTCACGGCTGCCGTGGGCGCCTTCACGGCCGCTTCCGGCTCCGGGGCCAGCGGCGTGATGCCGGGCCGTTCCAGGCGCTCGCGCTGCCCGTCCGTCAGGGCTGCCCAGACTGCAGGCTTGCGTTGCCGGACCAGCCACTTCCCGATGTCCATGCCGTGGACCGTGAACCCTGGCAGGACCTCCGTCTGACCGGCCTCGCCGCCTTCGTCGGCCAGCAGTTCGCGCAGCGCGGCGTAGTGGCGTTGCCAGTCCGCCGGCCACGCCGGGTTCCAGTCCTCATCGACCGCCAGGAGCGCGGCCTCCCACTCCGGGTGCCCGTCGAGAGCGCCAGGGCGTCGCAGGTTGGACAGCCACTGTCCTACCGGCTTGTCCAGCGCGGTGGCGGAGCGGGGTGCGCAGAGCGTCCAGTGCTGCTCGTAGTAGACCCGGGCCGCGGCGAGGTTCTCCTGGAAGCGCTCATCGGCGACCGACCAGACCATGCCCAGCTGTTCCAGCCGCGCGGCGCGCTTGCCGGTCATCTGCCCGGCCCCGAACGCGCGTCGCTGCTCTGCCACCCAGGTCCCCAGCGGGAACGCGCCCTCCCGGTGCTCGTACGGCACCCGGGCGTGAAGCTCACGCTGCGTGAACTTTTTGAGCGATGTCCAGCCGCGGGCCCAGTCTTGGCGTTCGGTGTCGATCACGTTGAAGGAAACCCAGTCCGCGACCATGACCGGGTCCCTGGGGGCCGCGAAACGCAGCAGCAGACGGGATTCTTCTTCGCCTTCCTCGGGCGGGGGCCCGATGTACTCGGACGGCTGTGCGACGTCTTTCTGCGGCTCCTGCGGAATAGCCAGCAATTCGACAGCTTCTTCATCATGAGCCCGGAGTCCTTCGAGGACTTTCACCAGAGGCCGATACGATCCCGAGGTGAACATGTCCTCCGGCTTTTCTCCCGGCTGGAGAAAGACGGGCACGATCAAAGAAGCGAGCTTCCCCTGTCCCGGCTTTTGGCGCAGCGCCCGGCCGATGGCCTGGACGATGTCGTGCGGCGCCCCCTTGGGATCCAGCAGGGCAACCGAATCCACCGCCCGGATGTCCACCCCCTCACCCAAGACCCGGCAGTTCGAGAGCACGGCCCGCTGCGCCGTGGTCCCGAACGAGCCCAGGACCTCGCGCCGATGCTGTGGGGCGTGTTCGCCGCACAGCCAGTCCGCCCACACCCGCGCCGGATACGTCTCGGGCCGGTCGGCATGCAGCTTCGCCGCAACACGCTCCAGGCCCTCCGCGTACGCCTGCGCCTCTATCGTCCGGTGGTGAAAGGTGATGCACGTCTGCAATCCATGCTGCGCCATCGTGTGTAGCAGCGCGGCCTGCAGGGCACCGATCCGCTGCCCGCGGACCTCCTCCGTATGCCGCTCCTCGCCCATCAGCCGCTCCGGGGTGACGACCGGGTCCTGCAGCTCCAGGACGATGATCTGATACCGCGCCAGCAACCCACGCGAGACGGCCGATGCGAGCGACAGCTTGTAGAGCACCGGCCCGAACACGGCCTCGTCATCCATCGACGCCGCCATCTCCCTCGGCAGCGCCTCACGCACCCCCTCCGCAACCTCCCAACCCGGCCGCTCCTGCCAGATCCGCGGCGTCGCCGTCAGATACAACCGCCGGCGCGCCGGGATGACGGTCTGGTCGTGGATGTCCGCCCACGCCTTACCCATCGACCCGGACGTCCGGTGCGCCTCATCGACCACCGCGATGTCAACGGGGGCAAGTTGCTGCCCGTAGGCGCCCTCGAACGCCTCCGCCAGGACACCCAAGCTGGCGTACGTCCCGAACATGATCACGGGCCCCGTACCGTGCCACAGTGCCAGCTGCACAGGGTTCGTGGTCGCACGGACCTTCAGGTTCCACAGCTCCGGATCGTCGGTGAGACTGCACACCGCGACCGCCGGCCCCGAGTGCCCGACCTCACGCCACGCCTTCACGGTCTGTGTGAGGAGGTCGAGCGTCGGCACCAGGACGAGGATGCGGCCCTTGGGGGCAAGCCGCTTCGCTGCCGCGGCGGCGATGATGGTCTTCCCCGTCCCGCAGGCCGCGTGGACTTGTCCGCGAAGGCCGTTGGAGGGGATGCCGCCGGATGGGATGTCGAGACCGCGCACGATGGCACTGACAGCCTCGACCTGATGGTCACGCAGTTTCACGGCCATTCCCGTGTTCTCCTTTTCGCGGAATGCGGCGCGTCATCGGAAAGGGGGCGTTCCTCAGGCCTGGGTCTCGTGCCCGTCGTTGGACTGGGCGTGGGGGATGTTGTCCTGGAGTGCCGCGGCCGTTGTGAGGAGGCGTTCCCAGGTGCGGGGGGTGCCTTCGTGCTGTGCGGCGAGCTCGGCGGCGATGCGGCTCTTGGGGGCGCTGGCCGCGGCGGCGAGGGCGTCGGTGGCTGTCTGAAGGCGTGGGTCGCCGTCGTAGGGGTGGGCTTTACGGGGGCCCTGGTGTTCGCCGGCGCGGCGGCCGCCGCCCTTGCCCCGGCCGGGTGGGTTGTCGCGGCGTTCGTTGACCTCGCGTCGGGGCCACAGCCGAGTGCCGTAGACGGTGGTGCCGCCGGAGAGGTGGCCCTGGGCGGCGTAGGCGCGGACGGTGCCGGGGTTGATGCCGAGCTCCGCGGCCGCTTCCTTGTCGGTTAGGAGGTCGTCGGGGTGTTCGCCGGCGGGCAGCGAGGGGACGGGCTTGCCTGCGAGATAGGCCTCGGTCTGGGCGAGGTCGTAGAGCAGGGAGCGGCTGTCGGGGAGCAGACCGGGGACGTGGCTGCGGAAGTCGGGGGCGTCACGGCGGCGCCAGGTGGCCAGGGGAACTCCGGCCCGGCGGGCGATGTCGGCTTCGTTGATGACCGGCCGGTTGCGGGGGATCATGGGACCGTCTCCTCGATGGCTGCTGCGCCGCGGTTGCGGCCTTGTATGGTTGGCGTGCAGGGCCGGTTCCTTTCCGGGTCTGATGTTGTGTAGAAGCCGGCGGTGTGCCGGGTCGCTCTTCGAGTGACCCTCCGTCGGCTTCGCTCGTTCCCGGGGGTGATCCACCCAATGATAGACATTTTCAACGTTACAGCATTCTAGCCCACCCGAGGGTGATCCGCCAAGCCCCCCGTGCCAGGGTCACCGTCCGCTGAGCTGCCGAGCAAGCCACGCGTCCGCCGCGCGCCCGCTGCGGAGCCGTACGACACGGACACCCAGAGCGGCCGTCTCGGCGACCTGCTGGGCATACCGGGGGCGGTTGTTGCGGTACTTGCGGACGGCGGTGCGCAGCAGGGAGCGCCGGCCGAAGAACGCACGCTTCCACGTGAGCCGCTTCGCCTGCGCGCTCGAGTCCAGACCGGCGAGCTGGCGCAGGCTTCGGTGCACGATCCGGCACACGACCAGAGACAGCGGGAGGTCGAGCCAGACCAGCACGTCGGCCCGGTGCCAGACCACATCCGCGAGTTTGGAGTAGTTTCCCTCTACCACCCACGATTCCCCGCGAGTGATCCTGTCGACCTCGTCACGGAATTCATCGAGCGGGAGAGTCCCGTTCTCGGTGAACAGGATCTCGTCAAGGTCCGTATGGGGGAGGCCCAGGGAAGCGGACAGCTTTCGCGAGATCGTCGACTTCCCGCTCGCAGGGGGACCGAACAGAGCCAACTTTTTCACCAAGGATTCCTATCTGCTCATCCGATGCCGCAACAGCAGCGAATTATCCTTGATTTCGAAGACTTTTTCCTCTCGTTTCACCGAATCCGAATTCTTCGATGCACGCCCCTCGCGGGCTCCCGGCGCCACCCCGCCGTGCAGGCCCGACGCGGCCGGCCGACGGGTGCACGGGGCGCGCCAGGCGCGGCGAGGCCGGGGCGTCGCCGTGATGCTTCCAGAGGTCGATCCCGCCCGGCCGCCGACCGCGACCAGGAGTTCCCAGGCAATCTGGCTGCCGGGGCGTCAACGGTGCGCGGACAGCGGTGAGTTGGGCGCGCCTCCGCAGCAGTAGGCGGCGGAGAGCCCGGCGGCTCTTGAGCCGCGCCTGACGGCCCGGCCTGGCCCCGCCTGACGGTGGGGCCCGCGCAGCGCCGTGCCTGTAGGGCGTGGTGGTGGCCGGACGGTGACGGGATGAAAGGGCGCCGGGGCATACCGGGGCGCGGCGCGGGGAGAGCGGCTCGGGTGTGCTGGGGCGCGCGTGGAGTGTCTTCCTGGGGGCTGGGGCCGGTGGTGTCCCGCCGGGGCTGGGGCGGTCCGCTGCGCTCCCCGCCCCAGCCGGGGCGTGCCCGGTCCGCTCCGCGGCCCGGGGCGCGCGCTCCGCGCGCTCACGCCCCTGAGGGGGCTGGGGCTGTCGTGTCCGGTCGGGCCTCTCCGCTGCGCTCCGGGCCGCTCCTGTCGGTCGTCCGGGCCGGGCAGCCGCTCCGCGCCAGCCCTCGGCGCTCCGCGCCGCCGGACTTCTCGGCCGGGCGCTGTGCGCCCTCGCGTTGGCCGTCCGGTCCGGTGCCGTCGCAAGCGACGTCCCCTCTCCGCTGCGCTGCGCCGGACGTAGTCCCCCCGGACGCTCCGCGCCAGGGGGAGGCGGGACACCACCGGCCCCAGCCCCCAGCCCGTTAAACGATCATGTAAAAGCGCCCCTGAGCAGGCATTTTCCATAGACGAGTGGTCCTAATTGCTGTAATGTTGTTCTTGTCGGAAGGGGCGGCACACCCCGACCGGCCACAACGTCAACCAAGCGAAGGGAAGGCCCACCGTGGCCCGTCCACTGCTCCCGCAGCACCTCGAAGACCGCCGCATGAACCTGCGCGTCCTCGACTCCCTGCCCGCAAAGGGCTACCCGGGATACGTCAACCGCACCGGCCGCCTGCGGACCGTCACTCACCTCTACGACCGCACCACGGTCCTCGGACACGTCTCGATCTCGCCGGACGAGGCGTACGCCCTCACCAACAAGGCCGCACCCCACGCCCTGTACGAAATCATGGTGATCTCTGCCGGGACCACGCACCGGCCGGGACTGCACGACCACTCCCCGGAGTTCGGCAAGGCGTTCGGCGTCATGGCCGACAGCTTCGCGGACCACTGCCGCGCCTACGACCTCACCCCGGTCGTGTCGTGGAGCTACGACCCCAAGACGCTGGACCGCGAGTCCATCCAGGGCGAAAAGCGGTTCCACGCCCACCTCGTGGGCCGCACCAAGAGCGAGCGCGCCACCGTCGCGGAAGAGGCCGTGAGGGCCGGACAGCTCTCCACCACCCGAGCACGCCGCATCGTGGAAGAGGCATCCATCCTCGGCTCACTCCTCAGCGCCGATTGCGTGGACCCGGATGCGCTCCGCGTCCTCGTGCCCGTCCCGGCGCTCTCCACGCCCACGGCGACCGTGACCGCCCAGTTCCTCCTGCCGAACGGCTGGGAAAGCCTCACGGCCCCCGGACTGCATGACGATCTGGTCTACGTCCACCGCAAACTGCGGCGGACGTACGACGAGATCATCCGCACCTGCACCACCGGCACCACCGGCCTGTGGGAAAGGCCCGTGGTCCGGGAATTCGACGCGGACGAAATCGGCGTCCCCCTCCGCACGGAGACCCGCGCCACCCTCGCCCACTACCTCCGGGCCCTCCGCCCGGAGATCCTGACGGACCGCAAGGGCTCCAACCGGTCCCGTGGTACCCACGTCTACCCGCTCGCCGATCTGGCCTACGCCGTCACCATCGCCGAGCAGAACGACAAGGTTTACCTGCACCTGCGCACCAACCTGTTTTCCGACCTCGGAGGAGCCGGAATCAGCATCATCGACGGAGCCATCGTGAAGACGAAGAAGGGGGTAGGAACGCTCCGCGCCGACGAAATCGCGGCCCGGAACGCATTCCAGGCCGAATACCTCGGCCAGATCTACCGGCACCCGCTAGCCTCCCGAGTGTTCTTCCCGAGGATCTAACCGGAACAGCGGGAGGGGAGTACTCCCCTCCCGCTGGGGGTTTGGGTGGTGCGGCTGGGACCCAAACGCTACACAGCTAGATATTGTGATGCATCACCGCATTGTGTGTTCGCTTGCCGGGTGATGCATCGACGTATTCCGCCCACCACGGTTGCAGAGTTGGCGTGTATGCTGGCGGGGTATTGGTTAACGCGAGCGGCCGGATTCGAGGATGAGGGAGGGGTTCGGGTGGAGCGCAGCGGAACCCGTCACTGCGGTGGTGCCGACACTCCGTCAGGCCGACGGTCCATCACCTTCGTTGCCGGGGTGGTAGCTGGGATTCCCAGTCGCTACACAGGCCCGCGCGTGATGCATCTCCCCTTACTGCCAGCTCTGGCGACCGCGC